>PXDB01000086.1 GCA_003565155.1 Nitriliruptoraceae bacterium
CCCGTGCAGCGGTGCCCACGCCGGGCCCGTGCAGCGGTGCCCACGCCGGGCCCGTGCAGCGGTGCCCACGCCGGGCCCGTGCAGCGGTGCCCCAACCACCGGCGTCGCTCAGATGCCCAGCTCCGCGAACCAGGACCGTAGGGACGCGACGTCGGTGAACCGGTGCGACGGCATCCCCAGCGCACGAGCCCCCTCGACGTTCTCCTCGCGGTCGTCGACGAACGCCACCTCAGCTGGCCTCATGCCCACCCGCGACAGCAGACGGTGGAAGAAGGCCGCGTCGGGTTTCCGTGCGCCGAGGTGGTAGGAGGCGAGCACCCGATCCACCACCCCCTCCAGCGGCCCGGAGGCGAGCTCCTCGATCCAGACGGGATAGTTGGATGCGGTGAGCCGGAGCACGCGGCCCTCGAGCTCGACCAGAAGGTCCTGCATGCCGTCGAGCCAGCGGGTGCCGGCCCGCCGCACCCGGTGGAACGCCTCCGGGTCGACCTCGACACCGAGGTCGGCGTGGTGTGCCCAGTAGTCCGCCTCCGTCAGCTCTCCCCGTTCGAAGGCCGGGTAGACCGCCGGGTCACGCCGTCGGGCGAGCTCGGAGAGCTCGAGGCCGGTTCCCGCCCGCAGCGCCTCCCGGAACGGGTCGGCCAGCAGCGTGTCCATCACGTCGAAGGCGACCGCCTGGATGCGCAACCGCAGCTCCTTGTCGTCGAAAGGGCCGGCCAGTGGGCAACCCCAGCGAGCCGGACGGGAGCCTGCCAGCCGCTGGCCTATCGTTCGGACCCTACGTGGCCTCCGGCTCACCGGTGCGCCGCGCGAAGAGGACGACCGACGAACCGAGGTGCCCTGTGGACCTGTTGGAGACGGCCGACCGCAACGTGGACGCCGCGCGGGAGCAGCTACTGGCGCTGTCCCACGCCATCCACGGCGACGCCGAGGTTGGCTTCGAGGAGCACACCTCCTCGCGCCGGGTCGCTGCTGCCATGGAGGCCGCAGGCTTCGCCGTGACCCACGGCATCGGCGGTCTCGACACCGCGGTGGTGGCGGAGTACGGCGACGGGCCCCTGACCGTGGGTGTGTGCGCGGAGTACGACGCGCTACCCGGCATCGGCCACGCGTGCGGGCACAACGTCATCGCCGCCGCTGGGGTCGGTGCCGCGCTCGCGTTGGCGCCGCTCGCGGACGAGCTCGGACTCGCCATCCGGTTGCTCGGCACGCCAGCGGAGGAGGGTGGCGGCGGCAAGGTACTGATGATGCGCGCCGGCAGCTTCGACGACCTGAACGTGGCGATGATGGTGCACCCCGCACCCTACGAGTCCTCCACCATCCCCTGCCTCGCGGTCAAGCACGTCGACGTGCGGTTCCGGGGCGTGTCGGCCCACGCCTCCGCCTTCCCGGAGCGCGGGGTGAACGCCGCTGACGCGCTCACGGTCGCCCAGGTCGCCATCGGGTTGCTCCGCCAGCACATCCAGCCGAGCGACCGGATCCACGGCATCGTCACGGACGGCGGGGATGCTCCCAACATCGTGCCCGAGCGGGCCGGCGGGCAGTGGTACGCGCGGGCTGCGGATCTCGACGCCCTCGGCGAGCTCTACCCGAAGGTGCTGCGCTGCTTCGAGGCAGGTGCGCTGGCGACGGGCGCGGAGGCCATCTTCGACGAACCGGGCCCGGCCTACACCGAGTTCCGCCACGATCCGGACCTGGTCGCGCTGTGGGAGCAGCAGGCCGCGGCCGTGGGGCGTGCCCTGCCCGACCAACCCCTGGACCCCCGCCTCGCGGGCTCCACGGACATGGCCAACGTCTCCCTCGCCATGCCGGCGATCCACCCGATGCTCGCTATCGACACCGACGGGGCCGTCAACCACCAGCCGGGCTTCACAGCCGCGTGCGTGCGGCCTGACGCCGACCGTGCCGTGCGTGACGGCGCGGCCGCGATGGCCCGCACCACGATCGCCGCCGCGAGCGACGCTGCGCTGCGTGAACGACTGCTCTCGCGGCGCTACGTCGCAGCCGAGGACCCCTACCTCGACCGGGTGTGACCGGCCGGGGGACGGCGCCGCTGGTGGAGCGCCCGGTCCGGACAGGACCGCCCTGACAGCCGGTCAGCTGGCGGCCCGCTCGGTGCGCGTACCACCGCGGGCGACGGCACCGCCCAGCTCAGGCACCGCCGGGCCCTCGTCACCGAGCTCAGTGATCGTGACCGGCTCCACCGCCCGGAGGGGCGTGCCGAGGAAGCGGCTGCCGAGCCGGGCGAAGGTGACGGGATCGCCCGTGGTCAGGAACCGACGCGCCGCCGGCTGGTCGCCCGGCTCCCGCAGCCAGCCGACCCGCTGCAGCAGGTCACGTACCTCGAAGGCGGTCTCGTCGGCGCTGGAGACCAGGGTGACATCGCGACCCACCACCTCGGAGATGGGGCGGGCCAGCAGCGGGAAGTGGGTGCAGCCGAGCACCAGGGTGTCGATGCGTGCGGTGAGCAGCGGGGCGAGCCGGTCACGGACGGCGGCGGTGACCGCCGGCCCCGAGGTGCGGCCCGCCTCCACCAGTTCGACGAACCCGGGGCAGGCGACGCTGCGCAGCCGAACCCCCGCCTCGAGGCGCGCGGCGGTGTCCTCGTAGATGCCGCTGGCGACGGTGGCCCGGGTGGCGATCACCACGGCCCGCCCTGTACGTGAGGCGGACGCGGCTGCCCGGACGCCCGGTTCGATCACCCCGACCACGGGGATGTGGTACGCAGCGCGGAGCGCGGGCAGCGCGGCCGCGGTCGCGCTGTTGCAGGCGACCACCAGCAGCTTCACGCCACGCTCGACGAGGTGCCCGGCGACGGCCACGGCGATCCGCTCGAGCTCAGCGAGGCTGCGCTCACCGTAGGGGTAGCGGGCGGTGTCGCCGAGGTAGAGCAGGTCCTCGTCCGGGAGCAGGTCGGTCAGGGCCTGCAGGACCGTCAGGCCGCCGAGTCCGCTGTCGAACACCCCGATGGGACGCTGTCGCACCTCGACTCCTCGCCTGCCGCACGACGGGACGCACACGATCCGGATCCTGACCGGGACGCCGGGTGCTGCCGCGCGCGGTGTGCAGGTTACGACGCCGAGGTGCCCACGCTCCCTGGCCGACCGGACTACCGTTACGTGCTGGTCCTGCACTGCCCGTCAGGGAGGTTGTCGGTGACACAGGTGCGTTGCGCGCTGCTGCCCGAGGGACAGCGCGAGGAACTCGCCACGGCGGTGACCGAGGGCGGCGGCGAGGTGGTCGACATCGCCGATGCCAACGCGCTGATCTGGACCTCGACCGGTGCGGCCGATCGGCTGCGGGCGCTGCTCGACGCCCACCCAGGCATCCGCTGGGTGCAGCTGCCCTTCGCCGGCGTCGAGCCCTTCACCCCGATCCTGGACGACCAGCGTGCGTGGACCTGTGGGAAGGGTGTGTACGCCGAACCCGTCGCTGAGCACGCCCTCGCCCTGACCCTCGGCGGGCTCCGCGGCATCGGCCGCTACGCGAGCCGGACGACGTGGTCCGAGCCCTACGGCCACAACCTGCTCGGCGCGCACGTGTGCATCCTCGGTGGTGGCTCGATCACCCGGTCGCTGGTCCGTCTGCTGCTGCCCTTCGGGACCTACCTGACCGTGGTCCGCAACCGTACGGAACCGATCCCGGGGGTAGCGGAGGTGTTCGCCCTCGACGACCTGCACCGGGCGCTCTCGGAAGCCGACGTCGTCATCCTGGCCCTGGCGCTGACACCGCGGACCCGCGGGCTCATCGACGCCGCCGCCCTCGACGCCCTGCCCGACCACGCCCTGGTGGTCAACGTGGCACGCGGCCAGCACATCGACACCGACGCGCTGCTCACCGCGCTGGAGGAGGGTCGACTCGGTGGCGCGGCGCTGGATGTCACCGACCCCGAGCCGCTGCCCGCAGGGCACCCGCTGTGGGAGCGGGAGGACGTCATCATCACCCCGCACGTGGGCAACACCCCGGAGATGGGGATCAAGCTGCTGTGGGCGCGGGTACGGGAGAACGTGGAACGCTTCGGCCGGGACGAGGAGCTCCTCGGTCCCGTCCACGTCGACCTCGGCTACTAGCCGACGCTGGCTGCGCCGCCGACCGCTCGGCCGACCCCTGCGGGAGTGCCGTCCCGCCGACCGCCGGGCCGATCCCCGGTCGACCGGCTGCCACGCAGGACCATCTGGAGGGCCCATGTCCGCGCTACCGGACCCACTCACCGCGTTGGAGCGACAGGTCCTGGCCGCGGTGGAGGCCACGGGGCAACCCTACGAGGTGATCGAGATCGATCCGGACCACGCGGACACCGCGGTGTTCTGCGAGCGGTACGGCTACCCGCCGGAGACCTCGGGGAACTGCATCCTGGTGGCCTCACGCACCGAGCCACCGGTGGTCGCGGCGTGCGTCGCGCTGGCTACCACGAAGCTCGACGTGAACAAGCGCGTCCGCAAGCTGCTGGGGGTCCGCAAGCTCTCCTTCGCCCCGGCCGAGCTGACCCGGGAGGCGACCGGCATGGAGATCGGCGGGGTCACGCCCTTCGGGCTCCCGTCCACCCAGCCGTACCAGGACGGCCCGCTTCCTCTCTACCTCGACGCCCGTCTCGACGAACTCGACAGCGTCATCGTCGGTGGCGGGAGCCGGCGGCTGAAGCTCGACGTCGCCCCCGCCGCGCTCACCGCCGTCGGTGGTGAGCTGGTCGAGCAACTGGCCCAGCCCCTGTGACGTGAGCGCGCCCCCCGCGGGGTCACCGCAGGGGGCGCGAGGACCGGCGGGAACGGTGGGGTCAATCACCGCGGCCGCGCACGTCCAGGTCGGTCCAGGTGCAGCTCAAGGGGTCGGCACCGTCGGCTTCCACACCGGCCGGGCCTCCTCGAAGGCGGTGATGTCCGCCTCGTACGCGAGGGTGAGGCCGATGTCGTCGAGCCCGTTGAGCAGGCAGTGCTTGGTGTGCGGGTCGATCTCGAAGGTGGTCTCCACCCCGGGGAGCTCGCCCACGCCGGGAGCGGTGACCGTCTGGGACTCGAGGTCGACGGTGACCTCCACGCTCGGGTCCGCCTCGATCAGGGCGAACAGCTGGCGGGAGACCTCCTCCTCGACGGGCGCGCACACGATGCCGACCTTGCCGCAGTTGGTGCGGAAGATGTCGGCGAAGCTGGGTGCGATGATGGCGGTGAAGCCGGCGTCCTCGAGCGCCCAGGGCGCGTGCTCACGGGAGGAGCCGCAGCCGAAGTTGCGCCCGGCCACCATCACCCGGGCACCGGCGTGCTCCGGCTTGTTCATGGGGAACTCGGGCTTCGGCGTCCCGTCCTCCTCGTAGCGCCACTCAGCGAAGGCGAAGGGGCCGAACCCGGTGCGCTCCACCCGCTTGAGGTACTGCTTGGGCACGATCTGGTCGGTGTCGACGTCGTTGGCGTCGATCGGGCAGGCGTTGCTGGCGACGACGGTGACGGGCTCCATCAGAACATCTCCCGGACATCGACGATGCGGCCGGTGACCGCGGCGGCGGCGGCCATGGCGGGTGAGGCGAGGTGGGTGCGGCCCTTGAAGCCCTGCCGCCCCTCGAAGTTGCGGTTGGAGGTGGACACGGCGCGCTCACCTGGCGAGAGCTGGTCGGGGTTCATGCCGAGGCACATCGAACACCCGGGGTCGCGCCAGTCCATCCCGGCCTCGATGAGGATGTCGGCGATGCCCTCGGACTCCGCAGCGGCCTTCACGAGCCCGGAACCCGGGACCACCATCACCTCGACGTTGTCGGCGACCTTGCGGCCCTTCACGATCTCCGCGACTGCGCGGAGGTCCTCGATTCGGCCGTTGGTGCAGGAACCGATGAAGACCTTGTCGAGGTGGAGGTCGCCGAGCTCCTCGCCCCCGGAGATGCCCATGTAGTCGAGGGCGCGCTGCCACTGCTTGGCGGTGCCCTCGTCGGGCGCGTCGTCGAGGGTGGGGATGCGCTCTCCGATCTTGATTGACTGCGCCGGGGTGGTGCCCCAGGTGATGGTGGGGGCGATGTCGGCGGCGTCGATGCGCACGGTGCGGTCGAAGGCGGCGCCCTGGTCGGTGGCGAGCTCGCGCCACACCTCGACGGCCTCGTCCCAGGCGGCGCCCTTGGGTGAGAGGGGCTTGTCCTTGAGGTAGGCGAAGGTGGTCTCGTCAGGGGAGATCAGCCCGGCCCGGGCACCCCCCTCGATGGACATGTTGCAGATCGTCATCCGGCCCTCCATGGAGAGCTCGCGGATGGCCTCACCCCGGTACTCGATGACGTGGCCGTTGCCGCCGTCGACGCCGATGACGCTGAGCACGTGCAGGATCAGGTCCTTCGAAACGGTGCCCTTGGGTAGGGGGCCGTCGACCTCCACGGCGAGGGTCTTGGGCATGCGCTGCGGCAGGGTCTGGGTGGCCAGCACGTGCTCCACCTCGGAGGTGCCGATCCCGAAGGCCAGCGCCCCGAAGGCGCCGTGGGTGGCGGTGTGGGAGTCACCACACACGATCACCGCGCCGGGCTGGGTGAGGCCGAGCTCCGGACCGATGATGTGCACGATGCCCTGGTTGCGGCTGCCCATGCGGAACAGCTTGATGCCGAACTCCTCGCAGTTGGCCTCCAGCGCGTCCATCTGCGTGCGCGACAGCTCGTCGGCGACCGGGAGCTGCCCCTGCGTCTGCAGCGGGTCGGTGGGCACGTTGTGGTCCATCGTGGCCAACGTCCGGTCGGGCCGGCGCACGGTCCTCCCGGCCTGCCGGATCCCGTCGAAGGCCTGGGGCGAGGTCACCTCGTGGACGAGGTGGAGGTCCACATAGAGCAGGTCCGGGGTGCCCTCGCCCTCGCGGACGCGGTTGCGCTCCCAGATCTTCTCGACGATCGTCTTCGGCTGCATGGAGGTCTTCCTCGCGTGGCGTGCGGTCAGGTGCCCGCGGACGGGCGGGGATGCATCCGTCGGCCTGGCCGGTCGAAGCCGGGGCGACGCGATCGGCTCCCGAGCGGCTCCGGAGGTGCAGGCCGTGCGGTGCCGCCGGTGCCGGGGTTTCAGCTGGACCAGCGGGAGGTGCCGCCCGGCGCGACCGAACGGTAATCCACCTCCTCGGGGCGCTGGACCTCGACCGTGACCTCCTCGGAGCCGGTCGACTCCGTGTAGGCGGCGGCGATGTCGGCCACCAGCCGGGCTTCCTCGGCGGGAGTGTGGTCAGGTGGAACGTTGACCTTGATGACGGTCATGATGGGTGCTCTCCCTCGGGGCCGTGGGGTGGGGCGGCCGTTCGGCCGCCCCACCCCACGGTCTTCGACGTACGTCCGTTGCTGCGGGAGCGGCGCGACAGCCGGTGGGCCGCATCACCACGTTCGCACGCCAGGGGCCGGTGTCGGCCCTCGGCCCGGGGGGTCGCACCCGGGCGGGCGAGGTGTCCTGCAGCGGGGCCGGTACGCCGGCGGGTTGCGCCGTCGCGAGCACCGACCGCCCCGTCGGACGGGTGCGCAGCGGTGACCGCGCCGCCCGTCGAGTGCTGTGCGACCGAGCCCACCACCGTGGCGTCGGTCGGCCGGATCGCATGCACCACCGGGGGCGGGGTGGGGCGCGTGGCGCGTCGGTCGTGGGCGACCGTCGACTCCATCATCCGGCTGCTTCCTCACCGCCTTCGCAACGGCGGTGATCATCCTCTGGGGGTGGACTCCCCGGGTGGTGCGCTCCGCGTCGCCGTCATTCGGTGGGGGCAGGACGGCGCCGCGGCATCAAAGGATGACGAGGACGAAGAGGCCCAGCAGCAGGGCCTGAAGCGCGTGCAGCCTCCCGCGACCGGCGTCGGCCGGGTCGGGAACGGGGCTGGAGACGTCGCGCATGCCGAGAGTATGGCGACAACCTCACCCCGGACGCAAACCCCGGTGCGCGCACCGCGTCCCGTCGCGCGCCGGCTCGCGCCATGGCTGGCCGTTGGTTTTGCCGCTCGCCGGTAGCGCCGTGCCGCAAGCCTGCCCCGCAGCCAGCGCACCCGACCACCGACACACCGCAAGCCTGCCCCGCAGCCAGCGCACCCGGCCACCGACACACCGCAAGCTGTGCCAGACCACAACTCGCGGTCCCGGAGGCTGGTCCACGACCAGGCCGGGGCCGCCGACGCGCCGGAAGCTGTGCGGTGGCACAGCTGCCGGCAACGATGCCCGCGGCGGCAGCCCCGCGACGCGGGATGACGGCGCGGACCCTTGGCCGCACGGAGCGGGGCGCACGGAGCGGGGCGCACGGGCCTGGGCTCTGACCCAGGACCCAGCCACCCGATGCCGCCGCGAGCCCGCCTCCGGGCGGGCGAGTGCACGGAACCGCGCTGTGGCCCAGGACCTCGTGCAGGGCGGGAGGTGAGTGGTGGCGCGCCGTCCGTGCCCCGGACCCGCTTGTACGTTGCCGCGCCGCACGGACCGGGAACCGACACCCGACGGAGAGGTACCGAGTGCGGACCACAAGACTGGCAGCGGCAGCGGGCGCAGCGGCGTTGGTGCTGGCGGCCTGCAACGGGGACACCGCGGAGATCGACGCTCCTGCTGAGGTGGACGACCCCGCGGTGGAGGACGCCGACCCTGACCTCGAGGAGGGCGACCCTGGCGGCGCCGGCGACCCCGACACCGCCGGCGATGCCGGGCAGGACGAGGGTCGGGAGGACGCGGCAGGCGAGGACGCGGCAGGCGAGGACGCGGCAGGCGAGGACGCGGGTCCGGAGGACGCGGCGGGCGAGGACGGGGCGGCTGCCACCGACAGCCAGGACGGCTTCGACCCGGACGAGACCATCTCCCTGCGCGGGTTCGTAGCCACGGTCGGGGGCGAGGACAGCGAGGAGTTCCCCTTCGAGACCCTCCCCGACGACATCGACCTCGAACTACCGGCCGCACACCGACTCGAGGTGTTCCAGGGCCCACAGGAGGGACAGTGGGTCGCCGATGAGGAGGGCGAGGAACGCAGCGGTCTGCTGGTGGTGAACGTGCCCGACGCTGACCTCGATGCCCTGCTCGCCTTCTTCGACGAGCAGTTGGCGGCGTACGGGTGGGAGGAGACCGACGTCGAGACCACCTACACCCGATCGGTGCCGCTCGCCGACGACATCGCGCCGGCAGGGGGTGGCGGCGGGGAGTGGGTCGCCGACGCTGAACTGCGACTCAACGTGGGAGAGGACGATGACCTCCCCTTCGAGAGGACCTTCATCAACATCCAACTGGCACTGACCCCGACGGTGGGGTAACGCGCGGCGCGCAGTCGGTGCGCTGACCCACGGCAGGCCGTCGGTGCGCTGACCCACGGCAGGCCGTCGGTGCGCTGACCCACGGCAGGCCGTCGGTGCGCTGACGCGGCGCTGGACGGGCGCCGCAGCCCGGTCTCACGCCAGGACGAGCACCTGACGGGCGAGGGTGCGTCCCGCCCTGAGGTCGGCGATGGCCGCGGGCAGTTCCTCGAAGGAGCGCTCCATGATCAGCGCATCCAGTTCCAGTCGCCCCGACAGGGCGTCCCTGGCGAGCGCGGGGACGTCCACGTGCGGGTCGACACCGCCGAGGTAGGTGCCGACCAACCGTCGCTCGCCGATCAACGGGAAGGCGTCGAGGGTGATGCGGTCATCGGTGGCGTACAACCCCACGGCGATCGCCGCTCCCCCGGCAGCGGTGATCGCGAAGGCGTCCTCGAGGGCGCTGGGCCGGCCGATCGCGTCGAAGGCGTGGTCCACCCCGCCGGCGACCAGTTGCGGCACGACCGTACGCACGTCCTGGTGCGCGGCATCCACCACGTCGGTGGCGCCCAGTCGCTCGGCGAGCGCGAGCGTGGCGGGGTCGACGTCCACCGCGACGATGCGGTGCGCGCCGGCCATGCGTGCGCCCTGGATCACGTTCAGGCCCACCCCACCGCAGCCGATGACGGCGACCGTGTCCCCCACGGCGACCCGTGCGGCGTTGCGTACCGCGCCGACACCCGTGGCCACGGCGCAACCGAGGAGCGCGGCCCGGCTGAAGGCCAGCCCCGGATCGATCTCCACAACCCCGCTGCGCGGCGCGACCACATGCGCAGCGAAGGAGGACACCCCGTTGAAGTGATGTAGGGGCCGGCCGTCAGGCAGGTGCCAGCCGGTGTGGATGCCGTCGAGGGTGCCGGTGCCCGCCAGGTCCGCGGCCCAGGCGCAGTGGTTGGCCCGCCCGGCGGCGCACGCGGCGCAGGTCCCGCAGCGTGGCAGGATGGAGAGGACCACGTGGGCGCCGGGATCGAGGTCATCCACCCCCGTACCGACGGCGACGACCTCCCCCGCCGCCTCATGGCCGGGCACGAAGGGCATCGGCTTCGGCAACCGGCCATCCAGCACGTGGACGTCCGAGGCACACACCCCGGTCGCCCGTATCCGCACCAGGACCTGCCCTGGCCCCGGGGGCGACAGCGCGACCTCGGTGAGTACCAGGTCGGATCCCGGGGCCTCGAGCACCCAGGCCCGGGTGCGTGCCACCTCGCTGCGGCGGACCTCGGTCATCGTGGGCCCTCCGGTCCGTGGGTGGCCACCACCGGCTCGCCGGCGCCGTCCAGCCGGGCGGTCCACCCACCCCTGCGGGTCGCAGCCACGCGGGCCTCGTCCAGCACCAGCCCGAGCCCAGGGGTGGCGGGGACGTGCAGCAGGCCCTCGTCATCCACCTCGACGGGCGTGTGCAGGGGGAAGTCACGACGGTCCGGGGTCCAACCTTGCGGGTCGTAGGGGTACTCCAGGTACGGCCCGCCGCCCACGCCGGCGACGACGTGGAGGTTGGCCATCAACCCCAGCCCGTCGGTCCAGGTGTGGGGCGAGTAGCGGCGGCCCGCGGCCAGGGCCCGCTCGCCGAAGCTGCGGCCGCGCCACAGCCCGCCGGCCAGCACCACGTCGGGCTGGTGGACGTCGTAGGCGTCGGCGGCCAGGGCCGCGTCGGCGTCCGCGATGGTGCGGTGCAGCTCACCGCCGGCGATGCGCACCCGTCCGCCGGCCCGGAGTGCCGCGAGGCCCGCGAGGTCGCGGCCCTGCAACGGCTCCTCCAGCCAGTACACCTCGAGTTCCGCGAGCGCGTCGAGGAACCGTCGGGCCGCGACCACATCGATCGAGGTGGTGAGGTCGCCCGGCATCCGCCAGGCCTGGTTGAGGTCGACCATGAGCTCCAGACGGTCGCCGACGGCAGCACGGACGGCGGTGACCGCGTCGATGGCCGCAGCGCGGTCACCCGCGGGCAGCCGCAGCTTCACCGCGCGGAAGCCGCGTTCGGCGAGGTGGGTCGCCACCTCGGCGTGCCCGTCGGGTCCGCGGGCGGCCCCGGTGGAGGCGTAGGCCGGCAGCACGTCGGTGGCGCCCCCCAGCAGCCGGGCCACGGGCTGGCCGGTGACCTGGCCGAACACGTCCCACAGCGCGGCCTCGATGGGCCAGGGGCGTGGGCCGTGGAAGTCGATGCCCTCCAGGCGGCGGACCTGGCGCTCGATCGTGCAGGGGTCGGTGCCGAGGAGCACGTGAGCGTGGGCTTCCACGCCGGCCAGCGTGTCGCCGCCGCCGACGCCGACAACGCCCTCATCGGTGAGCACGCGTACCACGGTGGCTGGCGCGTGACGGCGCGGGACCGGGTCCCAGTTGGCGTGGAAGGGCGGGTCCAGGGGCAGGGCGAGGTGGTCGACCTGCAGGGCGGTGATCCTCATCGTTGCCGCCAGGTGGTCTTGACCTCAGTGTACTGCTCGAGGGCGTGCAACGACTTGTCCCGGCCGCCGAACCCGGACGCCTTGTAGCCACCGTGGGGCACGGTCAGGTCGCCGACGTCGAAGCAGTTGACGTAGACCACGCCGGCGCGGATACCGGCGGCGATGCGCTCCGCCCGGCCGTGGTCGGCGGTCCACACCGCCCCGGCCAGGCCGTAGCCCGTGTCGTTGGCCAGGCGCAGGGCCTCGGCCTCCGAGCCGTCGAAGCGTTGCACGACCAGGACGGGCCCGAAGATCTCCTCCCGTGCCACATCGGTGTCGGCCGCGACCCGGTCCAGCACGGTGGGGACGAGGTAGGAGCCGCCGGCGACCGGTGCCGGATCGGGCGCGTGGCCGCCGAGCACCACCTCGGCGCCCTGACCGGCGGCAACATCGAGGTAGTCGGTGACCCGGGCCTGCTGCTCGGCCGAGACCAGGGCCCCGAGCTGGGTGTCGGCGTCCAGGGGGTCACCGGGCTGCAGGTCGCGTGCCACCTCCGCGATCCGGGCGAGCACCTCGTCCGCGACCCGGTCGTCGATCACCAGACGCGAGCCAGCGTGGCACGTCTGGCCCTGGTTGTAGTAGATGCCCCAGGCGATCTCCTCCGCGGCCGCATCGAGGTTCGGGGCGTCGGCGAGCACGACCTGGGGGCTCTTGCCGCCGAGCTCCAGCGACACCCCCTTGAGGTTGGAGTCCGCCGCAGCGGCCAGCACCCGGCGACCGGTGGTGGTGGAGCCGGTGAAGGTGACCTTGTCCACGCCGGCGTGGGCCGACAGTGCCGCGCCCGTGGCCCCCTCACCCGGAAGGACGCTCAGCACGCCCTCGGGCAGGCCCGCCTCCAGCGCCAGTTCCCCCAGCCGCAGGGTCGCGAGCGGGGACTGCTCCGCGGGCTTGACGATCACGCTGTTGCCGGCCGCCAGCGCCGGGCCGAGCTTCCAGGTGGCGATGATCAGGGGGTAGTTCCAGGGCACGATCGCCGCCACGACCCCCATCGGCTCGCGGGTGATGGTGGCCAGGGCGTCCGGGCCGGTGGGTGCTACCTCGCCGTAGACCTTGTCGGCGGCCTCCCCGTACCAGCGCAGGTTGTTCGCGGCACCGGGAGCGTCCACGGTGGTGGTATCACCGATGGGCTTGCCCGTGTCGAGGGTCTCGAGCAGCGCCAACTCATCGGCGTGGGCCTCGACCAGCTCGGCGAAGCGCCGGAGCACCGCCCCTCGTTCGCCCGGGGTGCGGTGCCGCCACCGGGCGTCCTCGAAGGCGGTGCGGGCGAGGGTGACGGCCCGGTCCACGTCCGGCTGCCCGCAGGCCGGCAGCTCCACCAGCGGGCGGTTGTCACGCGGGTTGACCGAGGTGAAGGTCGCGTCGGTCCGAGGTTCCACGGGACGGCCGCCGAGCACGGGTCGGCTCGGCAGGGTCAGGTCGGTGGCGCGCTGGTGCCAGCTGGTCATCGTGGCCTCCGGAGACGGTGAGCGGCCAGGCTCGGTGGTCGCCGGGCCGGTACGGGGTGACCGGGTCCCGAGCCCGGCCCGACACGGTAGGACCTGGGCCGCTCGCCCTGCCATGGAGACCGCCGAGGTAGCGTCGCCCCGCCCGTCGTGGAGACCCCCGTGTCCGCATCCCCGCCCGAGCCCGACCTCGCCGCCCTGTCCGCAGCGGCCGCCGACACCGCGGCCCGTACCGCGACCGCGGCCGGCTTGGAGATCGACGACGTTGCCGACCCGGCGGAGGCACGGACGGCCTCCGCCCTGTTCGACCGGGTCTGGGGCCGGGATGCGGACGCCGGCACGATCCTGGCGCCGGAGGCCCTGCTGGCGATCGCCCACGCGGGTGGGCAGGTCAGCGTCGGGCGCGACGCACACGGCGAGGTGGTCGCGGCGACGGCCGCGCTGCTCGGCCGCGACCACGCCGCCGGGCAGGTGTTCCTGCACTCCCACGTGACCGGCGTGCTGCCCGAGGCCGTCGGGGGCGGCGCCGGCAAGGCCATGAAGTGGTACCAGCGCCACTGGGCGCTGGCGCGAGGGGTCGACGAGGTGCGCTGGACCTTCGACCCGCTGGTGCGCCGCAACGTGGTCCTCAACCTCGCTGCGCTCGGCGCGGGGGTCGCCGGCTACCTCGTCGACCGGTACGGGGCGATGGCCGACGCCCGCAACCTGGGGCTGCCCACCGACCGCCTGGAGGCCCGCTGGGAGCTCGGCGCTCCCCGGGTGCGGGCGGCTGCGGCGGGGCGGGTGGCCACCCCGGACGTCGCGGCGCTGCGCAGCGCGGGAGCCGAGGTGGCCCTGGAGATCGGCGGGCACGGCGAACCGGTGCGGCACCCCACCGCGGCGCCGCGACGGCTGGTCCGCATCCCCGACGACATCGAGTCCCTGCGCGCACAGGACCACGCCATCGCCGCCGCCTGGGCGGAGGCGATCCGGGCGACGCTCCGCCCCGCGCTGGACGCCGGCGCGCGGATCTCGGGCGTGACCCGCGACGGCTGGTACGTGCTCGCCGACCACGGTGGCGTCGCCGAGCTGGCCGGCAGGTGAGTTCGGCAGCGGGTGCGGACGGGGGTAGCGGTGGCCGGGGGCCTACGGCACCTCGGGGGTCTCGGACCTGGCCCCTACCAGCAGCGTGATCGCGGCCGTCACCACGACCACAGCGGCACCGGGGTTCCGCCGAGCATCACCCGCACTACGGTTCGCTTGGCTGCATCCCTGGGTGGCTGCGGCTGCCAGGCTGCGCGCGTCCTGCGACCACCAGGCGGCGCACGTCGGCGACACCGTGCGAGCACCCGACACCGTTGTTGGTCTGCGTGCTGGAGCGGGGCCTGCCCCCGCGTGGAGCCCAGGCGCACGAACCAGAGGAGCTGACACCAGGAGGAAGGGAGGTGAGCCGTGCCGACGAGGATCGGTGCCGCGGTTCCCGCCATCGAGGTGACCGGTGTCGACCTGGTCCGCGTGCGGCTGCCCCTGGTCCGCCCGTTCACGACCAGCTTCGGGCGCCAGACCGAGCGCGAGGTGCTGCTGGTGCGGGTGCGGGCCGCTGCCGGCGACAGCCCGGGGGGCGCGCAGGCGGACGCCGAGGTGGTCGGTGGCCGTGCCGGGACGGACGGGGAGGTGACCGGCTGGGGCGAGTGCGTCACCCCCGCCGCCCCGGTGTACTCCGAGGAGTTCACCGACGGCGCGGCGCTGGTCCTGCGCGACCACCTCCTGCCGGGCCTCCTCGCCGGCGGGTCCTCCCTGTCTGCGGGCGAGGTCGCGGCACGACTGAGCCATCTGCGTGGGCAGCGGATGGCGAAGGCGGCCCTCGAGGCGGCGGTGCTCGACGCGCAGCTGCGGGCCGCGGGTGTGCCCCTGGCCTCCCACCTCGGTGCCGTCCGGGACCGCGTGCCCGCGGGCGTGAGCGTCGGTATACCGGACGGCGGGATCGACGAGCTCATCGACCAGGTCGCCGGCTACCTCGACGAGGGCTATCTGCGCATCAAGATCAAGATCCAGCCTGGGTTCGACATCCATCCGGTGACGCGCTTGCGGGGGGAGTTCGGCGACGACGTGGCGCTCCAGGTGGACGCCAACGCCGCCTACGACGCCGGCGACGCTGACCACCTCGCCGCCCTGGACGCCCTCGACCTGCTGGGCCTCGAGCTGATCGAGCAGCCCTTCGGGACGGCACGGCTGCGCGACCACGCCCGGCACGCGCCGGGGTGGCGCACCCCGATCTGCCTGGACGAGTCGATCCACGACGCCGCCGACGCGGCCGACGCCATCGCGATGGGGGCGTGCCAGGTGATCAACATCAAGCTCGGCCGCGTCGGCGGGCTGGCCGAGGCGCTCAGGATCCGGGACGTGTGCCACGCCCAGGGCGTGCCGGTGTGGTGCGGCGGGATGCTGGAGACCGGCGTCGGCCGGGCCGCCAACGTGGCCCTGGCTGCGTGCGCCGGGTTCGACCTGCCCGCCGACACCTCGGCATCCGACCGCTACTGGGCCGAGGACCTCACCGAACCGTTCCAGCTGCGCGACGGCCACCTCGCCGTTCCCACGGGTCCCGGGATCGGGCGCACACCACGGCCGGATGCGCTCGCCGACGCCGAGGTGGAGCAGCTGGTTCGCTGAGGGTGGCCACGGCCGTTGCCACCGGGACCCCGGCTGGCGGCACCTGACGACCGGTGCGCGCCACGGCGCGGTCTGCGACCACAGAGGGGAACAGCGCCGGCCTGTGGAGCGTTCCACCAGCGCTACCGTCACGCGCTGCCGTCCAACCGGCCCGCCCGCCGTCCTACCGCCCCAAGGTCGCCGCCACCGTGCCCACCCTGCTGCTGCCCCTCGCCCAGATCCCGTCGCCACCCCGACCCGGGATCGAGCTCGGGCCCCTTGACCTGCGCATGTACGGCGTGCTGATCGCCATCGGCGCCTTCCTCGCCCTGCAACTGATGGTCCGTCGCTACGAGCGGCTCGGGGGCGATCCGAACACCGGAGAGAAGGCCGGGCTACTGGCGCTGCTCGGCGGGTTCCTGGGAGCACGGATCGGCTACGTCATCCCGCGGTTCCTCGAGGAGGGCGCCCACGGTGCACCCTTCATCGAACGACCCCTGGACATCCTCGCCATCTGGCAGGGCGGGCTGGCCTTCTTCGGTGGCCTGCTCGGCGGCGCTCTGGCGGTGATCCTCTACCTGCGCATCAAGCGGGCCGACATCCCCGCCATGATGGACGCGATCGCCCCCGCCCTGCCCCTGGCCCAGGCCATCGGGCGTTGGGGGAACTACTTCAACCAGGAACTGTTCGGTCGCCCCACCGAGGTGCCGTGGGCGTTGTCGGTCCGTGACGCGGTGGCGGAGCGTGCTGGGTACCCGGCCGGGACCACCTTCCACCCGACCTTCCTGTACGAGTCGCTGTGGAACGCCGGTCTGGTCGGCGTGCTCCTGTGGCTGGACAGGGCCGGCAAGCTGCGGCGGCGCGGGTCGCTGCTGTTCGTCTATCTGATCGGCTACGGCATCGGGCGCGGCTGGGTGGAGGCGCTCAGGATCGACACCGTGGAGCGCTACCCGGCCGCGTGGGGCCTCGGCGAGTGGGGCCTGTCCCGCAACAACTGGATCGCGATCGGGGTGGTCCTGCTGGGCATCGCCGGCCTGGCGTGGTGGGAGCGCAGCGGTCCCGCCGAGGAGATCGAGCGGCCGGGCTGAGCGCCGCTCCTGACCGGCAGGCCCCCGGGGCTCGCCGACCGACACGACGGAGGAGACACCGGCATGTGCCGACGCGCCCACTGCTACACCTGCGGCAACACCACCTGGGCCGGGTGCGGCCAGCACGTCAGCCAGGTGATGGCCGGTGTCCCGCAGGAGGAGCGCTGCGCCTGCGATGACCGGGACCGCAACACCTCCCGTGCCGCAGCGCTGTTCGCCCGGCTCTTCGGACGGGCCTAGTGGCAACCGGGCGAGGCCGGGTGGCCTGCGCTCGGTCGCGGCACCTCAGGCGGTCAACGCCTGCCGGAGCTCGGCCGGCAGCGCCGGGCGTCCGTAGAACCACCCCTGACCGATGTCGGCACCGAGCTCGGTGACAGCGGCAGCCTGGTCTGCGGTCTCGATGCCCTCGGCGATCACCAGGGCGCCGAGCCCGTGGGACAGCTCCACGATCGACCCGACGATGGTGGTCGCGACCGGGTCGGGCAGCTGCTGCACCAGCGCCATGTCGATCTTGACCACGTCCGGCTGCAGCTGCGCCACCAGCGCCAGGGTCGAGTACCCCGTGCCGACGTCGTCGAGGGCGACCCTGGCCCCTTTGGCCCGGTACTGGGCGACGATGCGGAGCAGGTGCTCTGGATCGTCGGTGCGGTGGCTCTCCACCACCTCGAACACCAGCTGTTGGAGGGGGATCCCCGCCCGACGGGCGGCCTCGATGGTGGTCGCCAGGCACACCTCGGGGCGGTAGATACTGGTGGGTACGAAGTTGATGAACAGCTGCCGGTCCCCGAGCCAGCCCGCCGCGTCGTTGATGGCGGTCTCCCGACCGATGCGATCCAGCAGGTCGGTCCAGCCTCCGGCGGCGGCCGCGCCGAACAGCGCGCCGGCCGGGATCTCCTTGCCGTGGTCGTCGCTGGCTCGGAGCAGCGCCTCGTAGGCAACGACCTCGCCGGTCTCGAGGTTGAGCAGCGGCTGGTAGCGGCTGTGGAAGCGGTCCGGCTGCGTAGCGATGTCCGCGAGGTGCCGGTACCGGATCCGGGCCGCGAAGGTCTCAAGATCGAAGGCACCGAGGGCGGCGTCGGTCGCGCCTACGGCGGTGCAGCCACTTGGCACGACCAGGCATCGCACGGAACGGCGTTCCGGCGTCGTCAGCGCTGCGGCCAACTCCAGCACCAGGCTGGGCACCGCGACGCCGCGCACCTCCCTGACCTGCGGACGCCGCGCGACCTCGCCACCCGTCGCCTCCAGGACCTCGTCGATGACCTCCCGGGTGTGGGTGACCGGACACCGCAGCACGAGGTGGTCGCCCTCGACCACCTCCGGTTGGTCTCGGCACGGGCATGCGGTGATCCGTGAGACCATGCTGCTCCTCCACCTCGTCGACCGCGGTCGTCGCCCACGGCGCGCGCCGTCGGCCTCCCAACCTGCCGCCGATCAGGTGCTCACTGCGTGGGAGGTCGTGCCCCCCATCGGCAGCATCGGCCGTGACGCAACGAGAGGACGCGCAGAGCGCACGTCGACGCGAACAGGCGTGACGGTCCGCGGTCAGACCGCGGCGAACCACCCCATCGCGCCGCGCTCGGCCAGCCGCGACTGGTGCGGGTGGAACATGTAGCGCCCCGGTTCCGGGAGCCGGAACTCGAGGATGGCCCGCTCCCCCTGGGTCAGCGCCACGAGGTCGGTGTGCTCGTCCGGCTCCAGGGAGGTCCCCGAGCGGTACAGGTCGAAGGTCTGGGCGTGGAGGTGGAAGGAGGCCACCGGGTCGTGCTCCAGCAGGTTGACGACGTACACCCGCACCAGCTCCCCCACCGGCACCCGGATCGGGAAGCGGTGGTAGGCGCCGGCCACGCCGTTGAAGGCCACCACCTCGTTGCGGCCGTCACCGTCGAGGTCCCAGCCGCCGAGGACCAGCACCACCTCGTGCGCCGGCGGACGTCCACCAGGGGGGTCGATGATCATGGCGCCGTACAGGCCGCGGCCGATGTGCTCGGCGATCGGGGCGGTGTGGCAGTGGTAGGGGTGCAGTCCGAAGGGTTCCGCCACCACCTCGTAGGTGAACTCCGAACCGGGGGGGATCGGCTCCCACCCGTCCATGGCCGGGTCGTGGCGCCCGTGGAGGTGGACGTTGTGGGCGTGGGAGGTGTGGTTGGCCATCCGGATGCGCAGCCGATCCCCCTCGGTGGCACGCAGGATCGGACCGGGCACGCTGCCCGCGTAGGTCCACGCCTCCACCACCGCGCCGTCGGCCACCTCCACCTGGCGCGCGGTCACCGGCAGGTCGTAGGTACGGGTCACACCCGGACGCCCGTCGACGGCTGGCGGGTAGGTGACAGCATCGAGGTGGTCGGCACGCAACGAGGTCGGCGCGGCGACTCCATGCCCGTACCGACCGTGCTGACCTCCGGTCGAGCTCGCGACGGCCGACTCCGCGGGCTCCACGGCCCGACCGCCGTCGGGGCTCGCCGCCGCAGCGGACGCTGCACCCGTGCCCGGGTCAGCGACGGTGCACGCCAGGGTCGGCGGTTGCGGGCCACCAGCGGTGGCGACGTCGCCTGCGCGCGGTCCCGGCCAGGCGCTGGCTCCGGTCGTCGATGGGTGCGGATAACCGGTGGCGGGCCCCACCTCGCTGGCGGTGAGGGCCTCACGTCCGAGCACCACACCACCGAGCGTGACCGCGCCGGCGACCCCGGCGCGACGCAGCACCTCGCGGCGGCTCAGGCCGGAGGCGCCACAGCCGCCACGCTCATCCGCAGCGTCGGCGTCAACGGGCAGACCCTCCCCCGGCGTGTCACCAGCGTCGGGCATCAGGCAGCGCCTCCCAGCGCCGAGGTGGCGGCGAGCACCACCAACCATGCCACGAGACCCCCGGCGACGTAGGTCGCGGCCAGCCATCTCGGCAGCGACGCACCGGCCAGCAGGTAGCCGGCAGCGCCCACTACCGGCACGACCAGCACCACCCCGGCCCAGCCGGCCGCCGCGCCGCGGCCCACCTCCTCGGCCTGGACCCGCCGTGAGAGGTCCCACAGCGCCACGGCGATCCACGCCGCCAGCACCGCGAAGGGCAGCACCGTGGCGTACAGCCCCATGACCACCTGCAACGCACCCATCAGAGCAACCCTCCGATCACGGCGGCGGCACCGAGCAGCGCCGCCAGCACCACGGTGGCACCCACCACCGCCGTCCACCTGAGCCATCGCGGTAGCCCCGCACCACCCGCCAGTAGGTAGGCGGGTGCGCCCACGAAGGGCAGCACCAGCACACCGGCGGTCCACGCCACCACCGCGGGCCGCGCGAGGTCCTCGCGTCGCGCCAGGTCGATCAGCGCGAGTGCCACCCACGCGGCGAACAGCGCGAAGGGGGCGAGCCAGCCGAGCACCCCGTACAGGGTGGAGAAGCCACCGATGCCGAAGGGCACCCCCGCCACCAGCACCGCGCGGTCGCGGGACGGTGCGCCGGGTCCCGTCGCCACCTCGGCGCCGTCGCCGTCGGCGTCACCCGCGTCGGCGTCCTCGCCGCCCCGCGTCGGGTCCGGTGATGGCGGCACCTCGATCGCGTCCAGGTCGAGGTCGAAGCCGGCGAACACCCCGACCGCCGGTACCACCGGCGCGTCCGCGCCACCGGGCATCGGCTCCTGGTCCGGGGGGACGGGCGCGTCGCGGTGGTCGTTGTCGGGCTGGAGCCCGAACTCGCTCTCCGCGACCAGTCCGACGAAGGACAGCGTCGGTGCGAGGTGCTGGCGGGAGGGCAGCCGGAAGGCGCCGCGGTCGGGGTCCACCACCTCGGCGTGTGCGCCGGCGGTGGCGTCCGGCCCGCAGGCCGCGACGGACTCGAGCCCGGCGGGCACGGTGCGGTCGGGGTCGTTGCCGGCGAAGCAGTTGCCGGTGAGGGCCGGGCCAGCCAGGATGAGGTCCGCGTAGCCGGAGCCCTCGATGACGTTGTCGGTGACGACGTTGCCGCCGCTCATCCAGAAGTTGCGGGAGAGGTTGGGGCCGACGGTGACCCCGGAACGCTCGTGGTCGAGGATGCGGTTGCGGGTGACCAGGGTGTCCATGCCGCCGGTGAGCAGGACACCGTTGCCGAAGGCGGACCACTGCAGGCCGAGCGCGGGGGCCTCGCGGTTGTCGTTGTCGTGGATCAGGTTGCCGGCGATGGTGACCCGGCCGAAGGGTGGCAGGCGCTGGGAGTCCAGGGTGTTGGGCACGATCCCGGAGACGTTGTGCCGCCACACGGAACCGATGAGGTAGACGTCGGAGGCGTTGGTGCCGGAGTAACCCATGCCGTTGTGCTCGGCGATCACGTCGGTGATGACGCCGTCACAGGGATCGCACTGGCCGATGTAGAACCCGGCGTCCTTCGAGCCGCTGGCGTAGGAGTGTTCGAACAGCCCGTCGGTGGAGTCGAAGGCGTAGATGCCGTAGATCTCGTTGTTGTAGGCGGTGAGGTAGGACCCGCGGTAGCCGGTCACCCCCGTCCAGTAGATGCCGTTGCCCGTGGTGTTGCGCACGGTCAGGTTCTCCACGGCGACGCCATCGGCGCCGACGGTGTTGATGCCGATGGGGCGCTCGTGCTCACCGTCGATGATCACCGCGTTGCGGTCGGTGCCGCGGATCGTGAGCGAGGGCGTGGTGACGTCGACCTGCTCCCGGTAGGCGTAGCGGCCGTCGGCGGCGAGGTGTTCGGGGGTCTCGGGCGCCGGCGCGATCAGGACCAGGTCCCCGGGATCAGCGGCGTCCACGGCGTTCTGGATCGTGGGGTGGTCCTCCGGCACGCGCCGGGTGACCCCGGTCCACTCCGTCACCTGGTCCGCTGCGGCGTCGTCGGCGGCGTCCTCGAGGTCGACGTCACCGACCACCAGGGTCGCCGCCATGCCCGCCGAGCCGTCGTCGGGGGCGTGGATCGAGCAGTAGTAGGTGTAGACGCCGGGCTCGTCGAAGGTGACGACGACCTCCTCGTCCGGGTCCATCAGGTCGGCCGCGTCGCCGCCGGCGGCCTCGCCGGTGGACCAGCTCCCACCGACGTCGATGGCGTTGTGGGGCACGACACCGCGGTTGCGGAACCGCACGCCGTCACCGACGTCGATGCGGGTCACCTCCGGGGTGAAGAAGTTGTCCTCCATCTCCACGGTGTGCTGGAACTCGGCGTCTCCGCCCGTGCAGGCCACGAGCGTGAACAGGCCGAGGATCACGAGCAGCCCGGATGCGACGCCTCCGTGCCGCCGCTGCCGGAGGTGCCGCATGACCCGGATCGGCGACGCGCCCGAAGAGCCACCCCGGTCCAGCACCAGCCGACCTCCCGACGTCACCTGCGACCGACCGCGCACGGCCGCCGCCACCGGTCGCTCCCACGGCCGGAGGCGGAACGATACCAAGGGCATCGTTCCGCGGCCGGCACGGGTGCGCCCCTCAACGGGAGCTGCCCCCGCCGCCCCCGCCGCCGGAGCCCACGCCGGAGCTGCCGCCACCCCCGCCGCTGGACGAGGGCATGGCAGCGCTGCGCACGGTGCTGATGTCACTGGTGCGCACCGGGGCGTACATGCCGTGCTGCGCGGTGACCGTGCGCAGCTCCACCTCGAAGCGCTCCGCCCAGCGGTCGCCGCTGCCGAAGGCGATCACCCAGGGGAGCAGCTGGAGGAAGGGGCTGGTCAGCGGGACGGATGGGTCGTCCGCGAGGCCGCTGATCTGGCCGGCGTGGGCCTCGTCGACGAACCGCCGCAGACCCTCGAGTTGGCGCCACTGCTCCAGGCGCTGTTCGGGGATCTCGGCGACCGGGGCGCGGAGCTGCCGGTCGACGAAGCCCGCGACCACCATCGACAGCAGCAGCCCAGCAAGGACCGCCCATGCCGCTGCCGGCGCCACCAGCAGGAGCAGGCCGCCCACGACCACGCCGGTGAGGCCGAGCAGCCCGCCCGCCAGCCCGATCCGCCCCGACACGACCTGCGGGACGCCGGCCTCGCGACGGTGGTGCTCACGCAGCGCCCGCCAGGCCTTCTCGAACCGCCGCCGGGTCCGCGTGGACGTACGCCCGTCCCAGCGCGTCCACCCGTCGCTCCCGGGCGCGGCGGTCAACGCCTGCAACGCCTCGGCCTCCGGCGCGCTGTCCGGCATCCAGGTGACCCCGCGGACCTCGAACCCATCGTCGATCTCGCGGACGGCGATCAGGCCACGCTGCTGGGCATCGAGGAGCCAGGCGGCGAACAGCTGCCCTTCGTCGGCTGCGATCGCTTCCCCGTTGACGAGGAAGCCGGCTGTCAGCGGCCGGATCCCCGCCGGCGGCACGTAGGTGACCCCGGTGGTCTCCACCCGCTCGCGGGCCTGTTCACGGCGACGTCGCGCAACCGGTCCGCCGAAGCTCGCGAGCAGCGGGAACGTCGCAGCCAGGCTCAGGCCGCCGATCAGACCGAGCCGCTGCAACGCCACCCGGTCGAACTCCTCCAACTCCCCGAGATCGGCCGGCTCGAGACCAGCGGGGGCGACGGCGGCGGGATCGAGGCGGGCCTCGACCGTCACCCCACGTCCCGGCCGCAGCTGCGTCGCACGCCACGACGGCCCCGCCCCGGCATCGTCGCAGGCGAAGGCCTCACCCCGCGCGCCGACGACGCAGCCGAGCGCGTGCTCTCCCTCGGGGAGCTCCAGTGTGACGGTGGCCTCCTCGATCAGGGTGTCCCACTGGTCGCCGAAGGTGTCCCACCGCAGGGTCGCGCGGTCATCCCACTCCACGAGCAGCCCGTCGAAGATGTAGGTGATGCGGTAGTGGTCGGTCCCCAGCGGCCGGAAGTCGACCTCCTCGCCGAGGTGGATCTCACGGGTCCCCGGGTCGCCACCACGCACCTCGAACCACACGTCGTCCTGTGTGCGCGAGGTGACGTCGATCCCCGTGACCGCCATCACGCGGCCGTCGGGTGCTTCCATGTCGAGGTCGCGGATAAGGCCACGACGGGGCTCCTCCCAGGTCACCGTGATGTCCTCGGTCACCGCGAACGTCCCATCCTCCGCGAGCGTGCCGACCAGGTCGTAGCGCTCGATGGTGTAGCGGTCGTCCCAGGACGGTCCGGGGGTGAGCAGCCCGTCCCAGTTCAGCGCGGTCGCCACACCACCGAGGACGCCCGTGCCCACCAGCACCATCCCGGCGACCACCGCGAGCACGACCCGGAGCCGTCGCACCTTGCGCTGCCGTTCGAACACGTCCGACCTGCCCGTCGCAAACGTGGCACACGCACCGGTGCTGCCGGCCGCGGCCCTGTCGACCGCGACCGTACTCGCCGCGCACGGGGCAGCAGCCACCCCGACCACCACGCTGCCGGCGCACGCGGGAGGGTCGATCGGGCGACGAGGCGGGACGCGGTTGTCCCCGACGAGGTCCCAACCCTCCCAGTAAGGCAGGTTGGGCGACGGAACGGGACATCCACGTCCCGCTCCCGGTACCGGTTACCTGTGGGGCGACCAACCGGCGCTCCCGCGAGCACACCACGCACCAGCGAGCACGCCGCCAGCACACCACGCACCGGCGAGCACGCCGCGTGCAGGTCAGCCCACCCGTCGGGGCGGGCCCACGGCGACCTCGACATCCCCGCCGTACCGCACATGGACCGGCGGCCGCCCACCGACGTCGTAGCCGGCGGCGGCGACCAGTGCGTCGTCGAGGTGGCGTACCGTGGCCGCCCTGAGCGGCCAGGGCCCATGGTCGACCAGGGCGCGCAGCACGTGCCCACGCGGGGTGGCGACGTACAGCGACCAGCGTGCCGAGAGGAAGTCGTCCAACGCCGTGCGCCGGTCGTCGGGCACCGGCGCGCCGACCTCGACGATGGCGTGGCTGGTGGCACCCGCCGGTGCGGGCCAGCGTCGCACCGAGCGGTAGGCCAGGTGCTCGCCCCGTTCGCCGATCCGCATGGACGACCAGCAGTACGGCAGCCGGTAGCCGAGGCGGGCAACGGCCGTCGGTGCCAGCCGGGTGATGTCGAGGGAGTCGAAGTACACCCCACGGCCGCCGTCAGGGCCGACGACGTAGGTCCTGACGTTGGTCTCCGGGAAGGTCCCCTGCGGCAGCGGGAGCCCTCGCGGCAGCGCCCGGCGCACGGCGGCCCCACCCGGCCCGAGGCCGATGCCGGCCATGCGGAAGGGGATCAGCCCGACCCAGGCCCGGCCGTCGTGGACGTCGGGTTCCAGGCCCGAGGGGAGCTGCGCCGCGACGTCGGCCGGATCGAGGTCCCAGTGCAGGTAGGTCAGCGCCTCCCACCGCATCGTGAGCAGCGGGTGCGTGACCGCCGCGGTGGGCGTGCGCTGGATGGGTTCGGCCGGCGTGGGGGACGTGGTCATGACGGTCGTTCGGAGCCGGGCATGCTGCGGGCGCAGGGACGGCGCAAAGCGGCGGGGGGACAGCGTGGGGACGGTGGATGGCGCTGACGCCACGTCATCGCCGTCGCCGGACCTGACGATGGCTCCGGTCGCCGGCGACGACGCCGGCGGCGGCGAGCGCATCGATCCATCGCGCGGACGCTGACGGGCTGGCATCCATCAGCACCTCCTCCGGCCCCGCTGCACCCTCCCCCGCATCTGCACGCGGGCGTTGCAGTGCGGCGACGGGGGCCGCCCACAGGTGCGGTTCCCGGTAGCCGCCACCGTCGCGCTCGGTCTCCAGGATCGCCGGCTTGATCGCACCCGGCACGAGGTAGGGCCCGGAGCCGGGGACGGGCCGTCCGAGCCACCGCTGCCAGTCGTCGAGCGCCGCGCGGGCGATGAAGGACCGGTCGACGCCGCTGACCGGCACCAGGCCGGCACGCCACGCGGCACGCAACCAGGGATCGAAGGGCTCCCCGGCCGGAGTGGTGAAGCTCGCGTAGCGGGCGAAGGGCACCAGGGGGTAGTCCTGCTTCGCGTGGGGCCGGAGCAGGACCAGCAGGCGGTCGGCCCCGCGGTGGGCGCGCCAGCGGTCCAGCTGGCCGAGCACGGCCGAGCCGACACCCCGCCCCCGCCAGGCCTCGGCGACGACCACGTCCAGCACGGCCACGGTGTCGTTCCCTGCGGCACCACCGTCCACCGTGGAGCCCCCAGGCCCGGGTCGGGCCGCGGGGTGCCGATCACGACGACGCACACCGGTTCCGTTCCGCTCACCGGCCCGACCCAGCGCCTCACGCGCCCCAGCGACGGGTGCCCGCGACCGGGCGCCGTCCCAGGCCAGCCGGACCGAGCGCACCACGGCCACGACCTCTGCGTCCGGCGCCACCAGCACGGCGGTGCCGGCCGGGTCCGTCGCGGTGAGCCGCGCGCGGGCATCCACGGTCAACTCGGCGAGGAAGGCCGGAACCTGCTGCTCCACCCCCACGACCCCGGCCGCGAGCTCGGGCGCGTCGGCGAGGTCGGTCCACCACAGCTGACCGACGCCGTCCAGCTCCTGCTGCGGTGCCCACGTCACCGGTCACCGCCGCGCCACGCCGGCCGCTCCAGCGTCAACCTCACGTGCCGTGCAACGGCAGACCCGCCGCAGCCAGGTAGGCCTCCCCGATCGCCTCGGACAGCGACGGGTGCACGTGGGCGATCCCGGCGAGCTCCTCGGGTACCGCCTCCCAGGTGGTCGCCAGCGTCGCGGCGGCGATCAGCTCCGTGGCCTGCGGCCCGACCACGTGCACACCCAACACGGGCCCGGCGTCACCGGGCGCCCCCACCGGGGCCTGGCCGGCGAGGTGGACCACCTTCACCTGCCCGTCCGAGCCGGCGATGATCGCCTTGGCGTTGCCCTTCAACGAGGTCGTCGTTGCCACCACCTGCGCACGGCCGAAGCGTTCCACGGCCTGCGCCTCGGTCAGCCCCACCGAGGCCACCTCCGGGTGGGAGTAGGTGACCCGGGGCGTGTGGGTGTGGTCGACGGCCGTGGCACCGCCCACCCCTGCGAGTCGGTCGCCGACCGTCAGCCCCTCGGCGAAGGCGGCGTGGGCCAACGCCAGGGTCGGCCGCACGTCACCCACCGCCCACAGGCCGTCGACCTCGGTGGCGCCCCACGCGTCCGTCACCACGTAGCCACGTGCGTCGAGCACGCCGAGCTCCTCCAGGCCCAACCCGCCGGTGTTGGGGTCGCGTCCCACGGCCACGAGCACCCGGTCGGCCGTCAGCACCCGCGCGTCACCGTCCACCTCGACGTCCAGTTCGGCGACGCCGCCCTCGACCATGGCGCCGCGGACCAGCGCCGAGGTGTGCACGTCGATGCCCCGGCCCCGGTAGGCGTCAGCCAGCGCTGCGGAGCTGTCCGCATCCTCCAGGGGCAGGATGCGGTCCAGTGCCTCGACCAGCCTGACGTGGGTCCCCATCGGCGCCCACATGGACGCGAACTCGACCCCGATCGCGCCGGCACCGACGATCACCGCGCGCTCCGGCGGTGTGGTGAACCACAGTGCCTCGTCGGAGGTCTGGACGATCTCGCCATCCACCGGCAACGCGTCGAGGTGGCGGGGTCGTGACCCCGTTGCGACGACGACGTGGGGCGCGTCGAGGTGGAGGGCGCCACCCTCGGCGTCGGTGACCTCGACGAGGTGGTGGGCGCCGGGACCGCTGGTCGCCGCAGGGTCCGCGTCCGGCGCCAGTACGCGGCCCCGTCCGCGGTAGCGCGTGGTCCGCACCCCGGCGAGGTGGTCGAGCCCCTTGTGCAGGCGCCGGATCACCCCGGCGCGGAAGGCGTCGAGGCCGTCGCCGTCCACCCCGTCGGACCGCAGGCGCAGCCCGAGGACCTCCGCGCGGTTGGCCTCCTCCAACACCCCGGCGACGTGCAGGACCGCCTTGGAGGGGATGCATCCGCGGTGCAGGCACACCCCGCCCACCTCCTCCTGCTCGACCAGCGCGACGTCCAGTCCGCGGGCCGCGGCGCGGAACGCGGTCGCGTACCCGCCGGGCCCACCGCCGATGACGATGGCGTCGTGGCGGGTGACCTCGGCCGGCGTCGCCGCCGCTGCGGCGGTGCCATCGCGGGCCGCACCGCCGGCGCCGTTGCCCCGCTCGCGGCCGCTCACAGGTGCAGCAGCAGCCGGCTGGGCTGCTCGCAGAGCTCGGCGACCTCGGTGACGAAGCGGCCCGCCTCGCCGCCGTCGCAGATGCGGTGGTCGAAGGCGAGGGTGAAACGCCCCACCCGGCGGATGCCGATCGTCTCCTGCCCGTCGGCGTCGGCGACCACCCACGGTCGCGGCCGGATGGCGCCGACACCCAGGATCGCGCCCTCCGGGTGGTTGATGATGGGGTCACCGTCGTCGTTGCCGAAGGCGCCGTAGTTGTTGACGGTGAAGGTCCCGCCCGTCAGCTCGCCCGGTGTGAGCGTGCCCGTGCGGGCGGCCTCGGCGAGCCGTGCGAGCTCCAACGCCAGCTCCAGGGTGGAGCGGGTGTGGGCGTCCTTGATGTTGGGGACCACCAGCCCTCGGTCGGTGTCGGCGGCGACGCCGAGGTGGATGTGCTCGAGGAGGTGGATCTCGCCGGCCTCGCGGTCGATGCGGGCGTTGAGGGTCGGGAACCGGCGGAGGGCCAGGACCGCGGCGCGCAGGATCAGGGCGAAGGGGGTGACCCTGACCTCGAAGCCCTGCTCCCTGGCCAGCGCGGTCAGCTCGTCGCGCAGGCCCCACAGGGCGGTGAGGTCGGCGTCGCGGGAGCAGGAGGCCGCGGGGATCTCCCGGCGGGAGGTTGCCATCTTCTCCACGATGCGCTTGCGCACCCCGCGGATGGCCTCCACCTCGCCGGGACGGCGCCCCCGGAAGCCGGGGACGGGCTTCTCGCCCGGGCTCGGCGCGTGCAGTGCCGGCACGGTGGCCGGTGACGCGTCGCCGACCGTCGGCTCCGGGGCGGGTGATGGCGCGGCGGCGGACTCCCGCACCGCGTCGTCGCTGGGAGGCTGCGCCGCGGCCGCGGCGGCCTCCACCTCGGCGCGGGTGATGCTGCCCTCCGGCCCGCTGCCCGGTGCCAGCGCTGCCAGATCGACACCGAGGTCCTTCGCGAGCTTGCGGACCGGTGGCTTGGCGAGCGGCTTCGCCGCGGGAGCGGTGGTGGGGGTGTCCTCTGCCGCCGGCTGGCCCTGTCCACGCCGGCGTCGGCGCGTGCCGGCCGCGGCCTGTCCGTAGCCGACCAGGGGTTGGGGTTCCTCGTCGGCGTCGAGCGCGCTGGCCGGCGCCGCCGCGGGCGAGGCGTCGGTAGGGGTCTCGGCGCCGACCGGCGTCGCGGCGTCGGTCGCGTCGGACGCCGCGACGTCACCACCGGTCGGGGGCGTGACCGCACCGACCTCGATGCGCACCAGGACCGTGCCCACCGCGACGGTGTCACCCACCTCCCCGAGCCGTTCCACGATCCGTCCCGCAAAGGGCGAGGGCACGTCCACGGCGGCCTTGGCGGTCTCCACCTCGACGATTCGATCGTTGAGGGCCACCTCGTCGCCCACCTCGACGTGCCAGCGGACCAGCTCGCCGTCCTCCAGCCCCTCGCCGAGGTCGGGGAGGGTGAACTCCCGGATCTCGCTCACGTGCCCTCCTCGGTCGCTCGGTTGGTCGGGCCGCTCGGTCCGTCAGCCGCGGGGGTCTCGGGGCGCCGGCGCGGTCGCCCGGTTCAGTAGGCGAGGCTGCGCTCGACCAGGTCCAGGATCCGGTCGACGTCCGGCAGCCAGTAGCCCTCCAGCTTGGCCGGCGGGTACGGCGTGTCGAAGCCGGTGGCCCGCAGCACCGGCGCCTCCAGGTGGTAGAAGGCCGCCTCCTGCACCCGTGCTGCCACCTCGGCGCCCATCCCGAGGGTGCGTGAGGCCTCGTGGACCACCACGGCGCGCCCCGTGCGCTGCACGGACGCCACGATCGAACCGGTGTCCATCGGTGACAGCGAGCGGAGGTCCAGCACCTCCAGGGACCAGCCCTCCTGCTCGGCGGCCTCGGCGGCCTCCAGCGCCGTGCGCACCATCGGCCCGTAGCAGACGATGGTCACGTCCTCTCCCGGCCGGCGGACCACCGCTTCGGTGTGGGGTGGGGCGGTGGCGGGAAGCTCGATGTCGGCCTTCATCCAGTACCGGCGTTTGGGCTCGAGCAGGATCACGGGGTCGTCGCTGGCGATGGCCTCGCGGGTCAGGGCGTAGCCGTCCTCCGGGGTGCCGGGGGTGACCACGGTCAGGCCGGCGGTGTGGACCCAGTAGGTCTCGGGGGACTCCGAGTGGTGCTCGACCGCGCCGATGCCGCCGCCGTAGGGGATGCGCACGGTGACCGGCAGGCGCAGCGTCCCGCGCGAACGGTTGCGTAGCTTGGCGAGGTGGCTGACGAGCTGCTCGAAGGCGGGGTAGCTGAACCCGTCGAACTGCATCTCGGGCACGGGGCGGTAGCCGTACATCGCCAACCCGATGGCGGTGCCGATGATGCCCGACTCCGCGAGGGGGGTGTCGAAGCAACGCTCCCTCCCGAAACGCGTCTGGAGACCATCGGTGACGCGGAACACGCCACCGAGCTTGCCGACGTCCTCCCCGAACACCAGCACGCGGTCGTCGTCGGCCATGGCGTCGGTGAGCGCGCGGTTGATGGCCTGCGCGAGGGTGACGGTCATGCGTCACCCCCTGCGCCCGGTGCCGGGCCGGGGCCATCGTCGCCCTCCTGCCCTGCCACCCGGGCGGCCAGCTCGGCGCGCAGTTCCTCGCGCTGGGCGGCGAGGTCTGCACGATCAGCGAGGGTGACGTGGTCGAACAGCTCCAGCGGGTCGCCGTGCGGGGCGTCGTAGATCGCATCGCGGACCGCCCGCGCCCGCTCGTCCGCCTCCTGCTCGAAGCCGGCCTCCGTGGCGTCGTCCAGCAGGTCCCTCTGCCGCAGGTGGTTGCGCATCCGGGCGATCGGATCGGTGCGTGCCGCCGCCTCGAGCTCCTCCTGGGTGCGGTAGCGGGTGGGGTCGTCGGAGGTTGTGTGGGCCTCCATCCGGTAGGTGAGCGCCTCGATCAGCGCGGGGCCGTGTCCGGCCCGGGCGTCCTCCACCGCACGCCGGGTGACGGCGAAGGTGGCCAGCGGGTCGTTGCCGTCGCAGCGGTAGCCGGGCAGCCCGTAGCCGACGGCCTTGTGGGCCAGGGTGGGGGCCGCCGTCTGCTGGTCGAGGGGCACGGAGATCGCGTACTGGTTGTTCTGGACGAAGAACACCACCGGGGCCCGCAGGACACCGGCGAAGGTCATCGCCTCGTGGGGATCGCCCTCGGAGGTGCCGCCGTCCCCGAAGTACACGATGGTCACCAGCGGGTTGGCGTCCAAGCGCGCCCCCATCGCGAAACCGGTGGCGTGCAGGGCCTGGGTGCCGATGGGGATCGACAGCAGCGCGAAACGGTGCTCGTAGGGATCGTGGTTCGACAGCCAGGTACCCCGGAAGAGGTGGAGGAGGTCGGCGGGGTCCACCTCGCGTACGACGGCCGCGCCGAGCTCGCGGTAGGAGGGGAAGACCCAGTCCTGCGCATCCAGCGCCCACGCGGAGGCGACCTGGGCGGCCTCCTGGCCGAGGCACGAGGCGTACACCCCGAGCTGGCCCTGGCGCTGGAGGTTGATGGCCTCCCGGTCCACCCGTCGGGTGATGACCATGGCCCGGTGGATGGCGACGAGCTCCGCATCGCTGAGCGCGACGGGGTACGCCGCATCGGCATGGAAGGTGCCGTCGGGCGAGAGGAGACGAACCGGCTCGTCAGGGGGCAGCAGGCTGGCCGGATCGCGCGCATCCGCGGCCGGTGCGGTCACGTCCTCACCCACGTGGCCTCCTCCCGATCGGACCTTCCGCCCGGTCACCGTGCGCGGCGACCCGACCCCGATCACGGCCGGATCCGCGTCGACCCGGCCGGTCCGTCACGACCCTAACGCGTGGCACGACTGCTGCGCGAGCCCCTTCCGAACCGTCGCACCGCTGTGGCTAGAGTGCAGGACAGGCGAGCGAGGAGAGGCAGGGCATGAAGATCGTGGCGGGGTTCCTCAGGTCCCCCGAGGGCCGGGCAGCACTCAACCGCGCGTTGCAGGAGGCGGAGCTGCGTGACGGGGAGCTGCTGGTCGTGCACTCGATGCGGGGCGGTGAACGCGACGAGCTCGAGCAGGTGATGAGCTACCGCGAGGAGTTCGAGCAGCTCGAGCGCAAGCTGAAGGAGTCCCCCGCGCGCTACCAGCTGATCGAGTACGCCCGTGGCAACGCCCCCGCCGAGGACCTCCTCCAGGCGTCCAAGGACGAGGACGCCGACATGATCGTCATCGGCATCCGGCGCCGCTCCCCCGTCGGCAAGCTCATCCTCGGTTCCAACGCCCAGGACATCCTGCTCCATGCCGACTGCGCCGTGCTGGCGGTCAAGGCGGCACCTGAGGACGAGTGACCGCCGTGCGGTGGCCTCGACGGGAACGCAGCGGGAACGCAGCGGGAGCAGCCACCGAGGTGGCGGGCACCCCTCGTGGTGCCCGCACGACCGGCTGACAGGTCGCCCGCAGCCGATCGTCCGGGCAGCTCGGTCCTGCTACGCCCCCTGCGACCCGGCCGTGTCGGGACCGGCGCCCTCCGCCGCGACGGGCGCGACCGGGCCACCCATGGCGTGCACCCCTCCGTCGACGTGGACGATCTCGCCGGTGATCGCCGGCGTCCAGTCCGACAGCAGCGCGCACACCGCCCGACCGACGGGCTCCGGGTCCCGGGTCTCCCAGCCCAGCGGCGCGCGTTCGCTCCACAGGTGCTCGAAGGCGCCGATGGTGCCGATCGAGCGCGCCGCCATCGTGTGCAGCGGCCCGGCGGCCACCAGGTTGGCGCGGATCCCCTTCGGTCCGAGGTCCCGGGCGAGGTAGCGGTTCGCCGACTCGAGCCCGGCCTTGGCGACGCCCATCCAGTCGTAGCCCGGCCAGGCGACCTGGGCGTCGAAGTCCAGGCCGACCACCGCACCGGGGCCCACTGCGAGCAGGTCCTGCAGTTCCGCGGCCAGGGCCACGTAGGAGTAGGTGGACACCTGGAAGGCGGTGCTCACGTCCTCCCAGGGGGCGGTCAGGAACCCGCCGTCGAGGCAGGAGCCGGGGGCGAAACCGATGGCGTGCAGGAGCCCGTCGAGCCGTCCCCAGCGTGCCTCGAGATCGGCCCGCACCGCCGCGAGGTGCTCCGGCTGGGTCACGTCGAGCTCCAGCACGTCGGGCTTGGGGTCCAGCCGGGCGGCGGCACGCTCGGTCAGGCGGATCCCGCGTCCGAACCCGGTCAGGACGAGCTCCGCCCCCTGTTCCTGGGCGACCTTGGCCGCGAAGAAGGCGATGGAGCGCGGGTCCAGGACGCCGGTGATCAGCAGCTTCTTGTCCGCGAGCAGCACGATGGACTCCTAGGAGGTGGTGGGAACGGTGCCGGAAGGGTGTGCGGTGTCGGCGGGTGTGCCGGTGGCCGTCGCGGTGCGGTCGTCGGTGCGGGTGTCGTCGGTGCGGGTGTCGTCGCTCCTGACACCGACGACGACGGCCATCGCCATCCCGGCGTCGTGGGACAGCGAACAGCTCAGACCCGCCGGTGTGCCGTGGAGGAACAGCTGCGGTGCGCCGCTCTCCGCCGTGCGGACCTCGACGGCGTGGAAGGGCAGGCGGAGATCCCCCAGCGCCTTGCGGGTGGCCTCCTTGGCGGCGAAACGCGCGGCGAGCCGGGCGCGCTCCACCTCGGAGCCCGCCCTGGCACCGCCCCGCAGCGCGTCGGCGCGCTCGCGCGGGGTGAACACCCGGTCAGCGAGACCCGGGCGACGGTCGATGGCGGCGGACAGCCGGTCGATGTCGACCAGGTCGCAGCCGGTGAGCAGCGCCGTCACTGGCCCACCTCCCCGCCACCGGCGGCGGAGAAGGTGGTCGCGAGCTCAGAGCGGGACAGCTCAGCGAGCTGCGCCTGGAGCTGCAGGTTGAAGGACCGACGGGCTCGGGGGATGTCCTCCGGCGGAGGGAAGGCCGGCCCGAACCGCACCGTGACCGCGCCGCCCCAGGGCCGGGGCCGGCCGTCAACGGGCCAGACGCGCTCGATGCCCTCGATGCCGGCCGGCACCACGTCCACCTCGAGCTCCGCAGCGACGCGGGCGACGCCGCTGCGCAGCCGGTGGACCCGGCTGTCACGGCTGCGGGAGCCCTCGGGGTAGACCACCACGCAGTGGCCGTCGCCGAGCAGGGCACGGACCACGTCGAGGGCGGCGGCGTCCGCCTCCCCCCGACGCAGCGGCACCATCCCGAGCTTCGGGAGCTGTGGCCCGATGATCGGCGCGCGCGTGAGCTTCAGATCGCCGAGGAAGTGCACCGGCCGGCGCACCGCCAGCGCCAGCGCCACGGAGTCCGCGTGGGAGCGGTGCGAAGAGGCCAGCAGCACCGGTCCCTCCTCGGGTACGTGTTCCGCGCCGTGGGAGCGCACCCGCAGCCAGCTGCGCAGGATCGGGCGCAGCACCAGCCGCCGCGGCGAGCGCGGCCCCGGCACCGAGGTGGTGGGCACCACCTCGCCGTCGCCGCCCTCGGCCGCACGCCCGTGGGCTGCACCCCCCTCGGGGCCGTCGGCGGCCGGTTCGTCGGGACGGCTCACGCGGGCGTGAAGACCAGGGCGGCGTTCTGGCCGCCGAAGCCCATCGACGCGGAGAGGACGGCCTCCAAGGACACCTCGCGAGGCGCACCGGTGACCACGTCGAGGTCGATCTCCGGGTCCTGCTCGACCAGGTTGGCCGTCGGCGGGACGAGCCCCTCCCGCAGGGCCTGGATGGCGAAGATCGCCTCGATCGCGCCGGCTGCACCGAGGGTGTGGCCGGTGACCCCCTTGGTGGAGCTGACCACGAGGTCATCGGTGTGGTCACCGAACACCGCGCGCAGCGCCCGAGCCTCGGCCGCGTCGTTGAGCGGCGTGGAGGTGCCGTGGGCGTTGTGGTGGCCGATCCTCTCGGGTGGCAGCCCGGCGTCCTCCACCGCCCGTCGCAGCGCGAGGATCGCGCCGCCGCCGTCCTCGGGGGGTGCGGTGGCATGGTGGGCGTCCGCGGAGGCACCCGCCCCGGCGAGCACCGCCAGCGGGGTGGCGCCGCGGGCGGCGGCGTGCTCGGCGGTCTCGAGGACCAGCACCCCGGCGGCCTCGCCGATCACGAACCCGTCCCTTCCCACGTCGAAGGGCCGCGAGGCGGTGGCGGCGTCGGGGTTCTTGGTGAGCGCCCCCATCTGGGCGAAGGCGCTGACCGACAGGCCGGTCACGCCGGCCTCGACCCCTCCGGCGAGCACCACGTCGGCGGCACCGGCCCGCAGCAGGTCACGTCCGAGGTGGAGCGCGGAGGCGCCGGCGGCGCAGGCGGTGTTGACCGTCATGTTCGGCCCACGCGCGTGGGTGCGGATCGCGATGGTCCCTGCGGCGGTGTTGGAGAGCATCTTCGGCACGAACATGGGGCTGACCCGTCCGGGGCCCTTGTCGAGGTAGCGGGGGTACTCATCCTCCCAGGTCTCGGCGCCGCCGATGCCGGAGCCGAGCAGCACGCCGGTGCGGTCGGCGTCCACCTCGGTGATCGCCTCCTCGCCGTCCTCGGCCAGGCCGGCCTGGGCGATGGCCTCACGGGCCGCGATCAGCGCGAGGTGGGTGAAGCGGTCGAGGCGACGCTTCGCGCCGCGCCCGAGCTCCGCGTCCGCGTCGAACTCCGGCACCCGGCAGCTGATGGTGACGGGGGTCCCCATCTCCTCGAGCTGCGGGTCGGGTGCCGCGGCGGTGCGACCGGAGAGCACCCCGGCCCAGGCCTCCTCCACCCCACGCCCGGCCGGGCTGAGGATGCCGAGTCCCGTGACGACGACCTCGGTCACGCCTGCTTCTCCGCGACCTTGTCCATGGCGTCCTGGACGGTGCGCACATCCTCGAGTTCCTCGTCCTCGAGCTTGACGCCGGTCTTCTCCTCCAGCACCAGCGTCAGCTCGACGACGTCGAGGGAGTCGAGCCCGAGCGCCTCGAAGGTCGCGTCGGCCGCGATGTCCTCGGCGGGGACGCCGAACTCCTCGGTGAGGACCTCGGTGAAGGTGGCGAGCAGTTCCTGGCTCACGGTGATGCTCCTGTGTGTCGGTGGCCGCGGACGCGGCCGCTGTGGGTCGTGCAGGTCGTCGGTGGTGCTGGTGGGTGCCGGTCGGTTGCGGGTGTGGCGGGTCGTGCAGTTCGTGCAGGGCTGCGCGCTCACATACCGGCGCCGCCGTCCACGGGCAGGACCGCTCCGGTGATGGAAGCTGCTGCCGGTGACGCGAGGAAGGCGATGGCGGCGGCGACCTCCTCGGCGGGTACGGGCTTGCCGGTGGGAGCCATCTCGGTCAGGGCCTGACGGGCCGCGTCATCGAGCTGCGCGGTCATCGCGGTCGCGACGAAGCCCGGCGCCACCACGTTGACGGTGATGGCCTTGCGGGCGACCTCGCGGGCGAGCGACTTGGAGAACCCGATCAGACCCGCCTTGGAGGCGGCGTAGGCGGTCTGGCCGGTGTTGCCGCGCAACGCCACCACGGAGGCCACGTTGATGATCCGCCCGCCGCGGTTGCGCAGCATCGGGCGCACGGCCGCCTTCGACAGCAGGAAGGCGCCCCGTAGGTTGACCTCCACGGTCCGGTCGAAGCGCTCCGCGTCGAGGCGCAGCAGCAGGTCGTCGTCGGCGATCCCGGCGTTGTTGACCACCACGGCCAGGGACCCGAGCTCCGTGGCGCGGGCCACGGCGGCGGCGACGCTTGCCTCGTCGGTGACGTCGAGGTGGCAGGCCTCCCCGCCCGCGCCGGCGTCGGCGCCCGTTCCGTCCAGGGAGGCGGCGACCTCCTCGGCGGCGCCGGCGTTCCCGCCGTAGCCCACCAGGACGTGGTGGCCCGCTGCCGCGAGGGCCCGGCAGGTGGCGGCGCCGATGCCGCCGCTGCCCCCGCTGACGATCGCGACGCTCGTGCTCATGACGCTCCCTTCCAGCTCAGCAGTCCCGCGCCCCAGGTCAGTCCTGCCCCGAAGGCGGCCAGCAGCACGGTGTCGCCGTCGTGGAGGCGCCCCTGGTCGCGGGCGTCGGCCAGCGCGAGGGGGATCGAGGCGGCCGAGGTGTTGCCGTGACGGTCCACCGACACGTGATTGCGTTCGGGGGCGAGTCCGAGCCGCGAGGCGACCGCGTCGAGGATGCGCACGTTGGCCTGGTGGCCGATGAACAGGTCGACGTCGCTCACCTTGAGGCCGGCCTGCTCCAGCACCTCGCGGGAGGCCTGGGCCATGCGCGCCACGGCGTTGCGGTAGACGTCACCGCCCCGCATCGTCAGGTAGTGGCTGCCCTCCTCGAGGACCACGGCGTCGAAGGGGCGGCGGGTGCCACCGGCGGCGGTCCAGAGCATGGAGGGCTGTGTGCCGTCCGCGCCGAGGCTGAAGGGGCCGAAACTCGCGGCGTCGTCCGGCACCAGCACCACCGCCCCGGCACCGTCGCCGAACAGCACGGCGACGCTGCGGTCGCCCGGGTCGACGATGCGGGTCAGGGTCTCCGCACCGATCACCAGGACCGCGCCGTCACCAGTGGCGGTCATGCCGGCGGCGAGCCGCAGGCCGTACAGGAAGCCGCTGCACGCGGCGTTGATGTCGAAGGCCGCGGCCTGGCTGCCGAGCCGGGCGGCGACCAGCGGCGCGGTGCCGGGCACCGTGTGGTCGGGGGTGGTGGTGGCGACCACGATGGCCGCGACGTCCGCCACCTCGAATCCGCCGTCGTCGAGGGCCGCCCGCGCCGCTGCGGCGGCGAGATCCGAGGTGGCCTCCCCCGGTGCGGCCACGTGCCGCTGACGGATGCCCGTGCGGGAGCGGATCCACTCATCGGAGGTGTCCATCACCTTGGCGAGGTCGTCGTTGGTCACCACGCGATCAGGCAGGCGCACGCCCAGGCCGGCCACGCGCACGGCTGCACCGGCGCGGGTGGGGGTCGTTGCGCTCACGGGGGCTCCTCATCTTCGGTGGCCGGGCGGTCCGGCCCGCAGGGCGGTGCGGGGTCTACCAGCCCGCCGGCGACGGTGCGTCGCGAAGGGCCGGGCCGACGTCAGCGGACACCCGCCACCTCGGGCAGGACCCGGACGACCTCCTCGAGGTCCTCGGGCGTAGCGACGGTGTGGACCTCGAGCTCCGGCACCGTGCGCTTGGCGAGCCCGGCCAGTACCCCACCGGGTCCGACCTCGACGAGCCGGGTGACCCCGACCTCAACGAGGCGCAGCTGGACCTCCCGCCAGCGCACGGGCGAGAGGATGCCGGCCACGAGGGCGTCAGCGAGAGGGGCAGCGCGGTCGATCTCACGCGCCGTGGCGCCGCTGACCACCGGGACCACCGGATCGACGATCTCGACGCCGTCGAGGACCGCGCGGACAGCGTCGACGGCCGGTGCCATCGCCGGGGAGTGGAAGGCACCTTCGACGTTCAGGGGTAGCGCGCGTCCACCGGCGTCCTTGGCGCGCTCGCGGACCGCGACCACGGCCTGGGGCTCGCCGGCGACCACGACCTGACCAGGCGCGTTGTCGTTGGCGATCACCAGCCCGTCGATCCCGTCGACGAGCACCTCGACCGCGTCGGGGTGCAGCTTGATCACCGCCGCCATGGTTCCCGGGTTGGTCGCACACGCCGCACCCATCGCCCGTCCGCGTTCCGCGACCACGCGGGCCCCGTCGTCCAGCGCGAGCGCGCCCGCGGCCACGGCCGCGGTGTACTCGCCGAGGGAGTGCCCCGCCACGACGTCGGCGCGGACACCGGTGTCGACCAGCGCGCGCCACGCGACCAGCGAGGCGGCCATGATCGCGGGCTGGGCGTCGGCGGTTCGCCCCCCCGTGGCGGGGTCGTCGCTCAGGGCACGGACGTCACGGCCGAGCGCCACCTCGACCTCGTCGAGGACGACGGAGGCGGGGTGATCGTCCCAGGCTGTCAGGGCACCAGCCCGGTGCGATCCCTGGCCGGGGAACAGGAAGGCGGTGGTCACGGGTCCTCCAACCATCGACGGGCACGGCGTTGCCGGGTCGATCCCGGTCCGGTGCGCGTGGTGCGGTGCGGTGCAGGGCGGCGCGGCCGCGGCGTGCGGGGTGGGTGCGGGGCGCGCCGGGCGTCGCGGAGGCCGGGGCGGCACCGGTGGTGAGGTGTCGCGGTGATGACCTCCGCTGGTGAGGTCGTCCGTAGTTGACATCGACGTCAGTGTCGATGTCAAGGACCGACCCGGACACCTGACCGGGGCCGTGGCACGGCTACGGTGTCGGTCGGGCGTCGTCGGAGAGGCGGGGGTGATGGATCGAAGGAGCGCAGCGGCCCTCGACGCGGAGGATCCGCTCCACCACCTCCGGGGGCGGTTCGCGCTGCCCGACGACGTGCTGTACCTCGATGGGAACTCCCTCGGTGCGCTCCAACCCTGCGTCGCCGAACGGCTCAAGGGTGTGGTCGAGGCGGAGTGGGGACGCGGCTTGATCCGCAGTTGGAACGACGCCGGTTGGGTGGAGATGCCCCGCCGGGTCGCCGAGCGGTTGGCACCACTGCTCGGTGCCGAGCCGGAGGAGATCGCCGTCACCGACTCCACGTCGGCGAACCTGTTCAAGGCGCTGGCGGCCGCCCACCGCCTGCGGGCGGACCGCCGGGTGATCCTGACCGACGACGCGAACTTCCCCACCGATGTGTACGTGGCGCACGGCCTCGCGGAACTCACCGGCGACCTTGAGGTCAAGGTGGTGCCCACCGACGAGGTGGAGCGCCACCTCGACGAGGACGTCGCCGTTCTGCTCCTCACCCACGTGGACTACCGCTCCGGGCGGCGGCATGACGCGGCTGCACAGACCGCTGCCGCGCACGCGGCGGGGGCGCTGGCGGTGTGGGACCTGTCACACTCCGTGGGGGCTCTGGACGTGCGGTTGGACGACTGGGGTGCGGACCTGGCCGTGGGCTGCACCTACAAGTACTGCAACGGCGGGCCCGGATCGCCCGGGTTCCTCTACATCGCGACACGTTGGCACGAGCAGGCCTCGACCCCGGTCCGTGGGTGGTTCGGCCACGCCCGGCCCTTCGCCTTCGATCTCGGCTACCAGCCGGCGCCCGGCGCGGAGCGGTTCCTGGATGGCTCCCCACCGGTGCTGTCCATGGCCGCGCTGGAGACCGCGCTGGAGGTGTTCGAGGAGGTCGACACGGCCACGCTGGACGCCCGCGCCGGGGAGCTGACGGGGCTGTTCATCGAACTGGTGGACGCCCACCTCGGCAACGAGGTGGAGGTGGTCACACCGCGCGAGGCCGGCGAGCGCGGCGCGCAGGTGTCGCTCCGCCACGAGCACGCCGGGGAACTCTCCCGGGCACTGGTCACCCGCGGGGTCATCGGGGACCACCGGCCGCCGGACCTGGTGCGCTTCGGTTTCGCGCCCCTGTACGTCACCCGGGTCGAGGTGGTGGAGGCCGTCGAGCACCTCACCGACGTGCTCGAGCACCGAGGTTGGGACCGGCCGGAGTTCCGCACCGAACAGGTGGTGCCCTGACCCCGTGCGGCGACCGCCGGCGTGCTGGATACGACGGGTAGCCCCCACACGTGCCAGCGGCCCCCGCTCGCGGCAACCGACATGGTCGGGACCCGGCCCAGAACGCCCGGAGCGCCGAAGCCTCCACGATGCGGTGAGGAGCGGTCGATGGTCCCGGTGGTCGTGGCACACGCGGTGTCCACGTTGTTCATGGCAGGGATGATCTGGACGATCCAGGTCGTCCACTACCCCCTGTTCGCCGAGGTCGGAGCGGATCGCTTCCCCGCCTACGAGGCGGCGCACTCCGCCCGGATCACCTGGGTGATCCTGGTGCCCTGGGCGGTACAGGGGCTGACGACCGCGGCGCTGCTGGTCTCGTCGCCGGCCGGCGTGCCCCGGGCCCTGGTCTACGCCGCCGCGGTGCTGGCAGCGATCCCCGTCCTGGTCACCGTCTCCTTCAGCGTCCCGGCCCACAGCGTGCTGTCCGGCGGCTTCGACGCCGCCGCGCACGCGCGTCTGGTCGGGACGAACTGGCTGCGGACCGCGGCCTGGACCGCGCACGGCGCCGTCGCCACGGCCCTGCTGGTGCTGACGCTCCGGCCGCGCTGAGCACACACCGACGGCAGACCGCGAGTTGTGGTGGACCACAACTCGCGGCAGCTGCATGGGCCCGCGGCTGCTGGCGGACCGATGAACCGACCGCAAGTTGTGGCGACCCACAGCTTCCGGCTACGGCGCGACCGAGGGAACGCCGCGGTGCGGCGGCACGACCCGCCACCTCGGCGCCAGCACCGACCGCGTCACACCAGCACGATCGAGCGGCCCTCCGTCGCACCGACCGCGTCACACCAGCACGATCGAGCGGCCCTCCGTCGCGCCGATGCGCGCCACGATGTCGTTGAGCACCTCGTCGGGCACCGCGCTGTCGAGGCTGAGCGCCATGATCGCCTCGCCGCCGACCCCGCTGCGCCCGACCTGGGCGGCGGCGATGTTGACCCCCGCCTCCCCGAAGCCGGTGCCGACCGCACCGATGATCCCGGGCCGGTCCTCGTAGCGGAAGAAGGCCATGTGCTTGGTGGGCTCGACGTCGACGGGGGTGTTCCACACCTCGATGAGCCGCTCGCGGTCACCCGGCAGGACGGTCCCGGCCACCCGGATCGGGCGGCCGTCTCGGCCCATCCCCGTCACCCGCAGCACGGAGACGTAGTCCTCGGAGTGGGGATCGGAGATCTCGCGGACGTTCAGCCCCCGCTCCTCCGCCAGCAACGGCGCGTTGACGAAGGTCACCGGCTCGCTGCACACCGTGGAGAGCAGCCCCTTGAGGACCGACAGCCCGAGGGTGCGGCCGTCCGCTTCCGCGATGTCGCCGAGGTACTCCACGGTCACCTCGCCGGACAACCCCATGGACGCCAGCGCCGTGAGCAGCCGCCCGAGCTCCTCGCCGAGCGGCAGGTAGGGCTTCAGCCGGTCGTCGATCGGTCCACCCTGCACGTTCACCGCCGACGGCACGAACTCCCCCCGCAGCGCCAGGTTCACGAAGTCGGCCACCTGGGTGCCGGCCTTGTCCTGAGCCTCCTCGGTGGAGGCACCGAGGTGGGGGGTCACGATCGCGTTGGGCAGCCCGAACAGCGGCGACGCCGTCGCGGGCTCGGCGGCGAACACGTCGACGGCGGCACCCGCGATCACGCCCGCCCGCAGTGCCTCGGCGAGATCCTCCTCCACGACGATCCCGCCCCGGGCGACGTTGATCAACCGTGCCGTGGGCTTCATCAGCTTGAGCCGCTCGGCGTCGATCAGACCCAGGGTCTCGGGGGTCTTGGGCAGGTGGATCGTGACCACGTCCCCGCGGGCGAGGACCTCATCGACGGTGGGCACCAGCTCCACGCCGAGCCGCGCCGCCCGCTCGGGGGCGACGAAGGGGTCGTAGGCCAGCAGGCGCATGCCCAACGCGTGGCAGCGCTGGGCCACCAACGTCCCGATCCGGCCGAGCCCGAGGACACCCAGGGTCTTGTCATGCAGTTCGGTGCCGGTCCACTGCTTGCGCTCCCACCGCCCGTCGGTGAGCGCGCTGTGGGCCTGAGGGATGTTGCGCGCCAACGCCAGGATGAGGGCGACGGTGTGCTCCGCGGCGGAGATGATGTTGGACTGCGGGGCGTTGCACACGATCACGCCGGACTTGGTGGCAGCATCCACATCGACGTTGTCGAGGCCGACCCCGGCGCGCGCGACGACCCGCAGCTGCCGCGCAGCGGCGATCACGTCGGCGTCGATGGTGGTCTGGGAGCGGACGACGATGCCGTGGTACGCACCGGCGATCCCGAGCAGCTCCTCCTTCGACAGCCCCGTCTGCACGTCGACGTCGTGCTCCGCGGCCAGCGCGGCCACGCCGGCGTCGGCCAGGGGGTCAGCGACCAGGATCCTCACGGTTGCGCTCCAGGGGTGTAGTTACCGGGGGCCGCTCGGACCGAGCGGTGCGGACGTGGCGGCAGACCGGCCGCCACCCGGGCGATCAGGCCACAGGCACGCGACCCAGGCGGGGCCGGCGCGCGGTCACGGTCGAGCCTAACGCCGCCGCTGTGGGCGTCGGGCCAGCTGCACGGCCCACCAGATCAGGGGGATCTGCAGCGGCAGGCGCACCACCGCAGCCGAGCGGGTGGACAGCCGTCCGGGTAGGGCCGACATGCCACCATCGACCACCGCCTGGACGTTGGCGACACCCACCATGGTGAAGGTCCCGGCAGCGACCCACCCGCCGAGGTGGCTGGTCCTGCGACCGACGAGCAGCGCCGCCGACACCCCCTCCGCCACGGCACTGGCGAGGTTCCAGGTCCGGGGTGTGCCCGGGACCCAGCCGGGCACCATCGCCTCGAACAGCCGCGGCCGGACCACGTGGGCGACGGCAGCACCGCCGAGCAGCGCCGCGAGGCCGAACCGGGTGCGCCGACGCCGAGGTGGCTCGTCACCCGCCGGTGCGCCCGCGGCAGGCCGACCGGCGGTCACCGTGGGTCCTGGGGGAGCTCCCGGACCTCCTCGGGCAGCCGGTTGATCAGCGTCGGCGTGGCACGGGCGACGTAGGCCAGCAGGTGTGCCTTGGCCGGCTCGGGCCACTGCTGTTCGCGGACAGCTTCGGCCATCAGCTCCGCCCACCGCAGTGCCGCCTCGGGCGTGACGGGGAAGGGGGCGTGGCGCATCCTGAGCCGGGGGTGCCCGCGCTCGCGGCCGTACACCTCGCCGCCGCCCCAGTACTGGGCGAAGAACAGCGCGAGGTGGCGCTTGCCGGGCGCAAGGTCGTCGGGATACATCGGCCGCAGGAGGGGGTCCTCGGCAACCCGGTCGTAGAAAGCATCGATCAGCGCGGTGAAGGCGGGCAGGCCACCCACGGCGTCGTGGACCTCCTGGGGGGCGAGATCATCGCGGCTCGGTGCAGCCTCCGGTCCCTCGCCGTCGGGCTGGAGGCCGCTGGGCCGTCCGCCGCCAGGGTGCGCGCCGCCAGGCCGTGCGCCGCCAGGGTGCGCGCCGCCAGGGTGCGCGCCATCGGGCCGTGCGCCGTCGGGCTCGCGTGAGGGGTCTCCGGTGGTCATGGACTGCTCGCGGTGGGGGCCGGCATCACACGGGTCGTTCGTAGTAGGCGACGTCGAGGTAGCGGCCGAACTTGTGGCCCGCTTCGGTGAGGGTGCCGCGCAGGGCGAAGCCGTGACGGCGGTGGAAGGTCTCGGAGCCCTGGTTCGGCAGGGCGACGATGGCGTAGGCGCGATGGACCGCCGCGTCCGCCTCCAGCCGGGCGAGCAGCGTGCGGTAGAGCGCCCCACCTACGCCGGCGCCGGTGGCGTCGGGGGCGACGTACACGCTTAGTTCAACGGAACGGTCGTAGGCAGGCTTCGGGCGGAAGGGTTGGGTCTCCACGAAGCCGGCCACCGCACCCGCCACCTCGGCGACCAGCAGGTGGTGCCGACCGGCGACCACGTGGTCGCGGAAACGGTCCTGCCACTCGCGGGGGGTGCGGACATCGGTGTTGAAGGTGATCGTGGTGCGCAGCACGTAGTGGGTGTAGATCGCCGCCACCGCCGGGAGATCGGCCATCTCAGCGTCACGGACGTGCGGCGTCGGATCGGCGGCGTGGGCCGGTGAGGGGGACATGGGCGCGACGGTAGCGGCCCGCGATTCAGGACCGCAGCGTGGCGTCGAAGCGCCGGATGGCCACGGCCAGGCCAGCTGACCCGAGTGCCACCAGCACCGCAGCGTGCGCGAGCAGCGTCCAGGACAACACCCCGAGCATCAGCCCACGCACCACCTCGACACCCTGGTAGAGCGGGGAGAGCAGCACCAGCCATCGCACACCCTCGGGATAGACCTCCAGCGGGAAGAAGGTGGCAGAGAACAGCAGCAGGGGCAGCAGCACGAGCTGCACGAGGTCGAAGTCCTGCCAGGAGCGCATCATGCTGGTGGCGGCCAGGCCGATCCCCGCGAAGGTGAACCCGATCAGCATCGCCGCCGGCAGGGCCAGCACGGCCCATGGCGAGACGACCAGCCCGGCCAGCCAGGCCACGAGCAGGAACCCGACGGCGTACACGCTGCCGCGCAGCAAGGCCCAGCTCAGCTCCCCGACGGCCACGTCCCGCGGGGTCATCGGTGTCGCCAGGACCGCGTCGTACACCCGGCCCCACTTGAGCTTCGCGAAGACGTTGAAGGTGGACTCGTAGGCACCGCCGTTCATCGCCGAGACCGCGAGCAGCGCCGGCGCGACGAACACCCCGTAGGCCACGAGCTGCCCGTCGGGACCGGCCACCTCGCCGACCAGGGCGGCCACCCCGACACCCATGGCGAACAGGTAGAACACCGGCTCGAACAGCCCGGACACGAAGATCATCCATGCGCGCCGGTTGGCCATGGCGTTGCGTTCCACCAGCCGCACCGAGCGCCCCAGCAGCAGCGGCGGGGTGGTGCGCAGGGCCATGACCTTGCTGCGGTACGCGTCGACGGTGGTCATCGCGTGCCCCCTGCACGGCAACCCGGGCGCGGCGTGGCACTGCTCATGGCCGGAGTCGCCGGTCGAAGGTGCGGGCACCGATGGCGATCCCGGCCACCAGCAGGGCCACCACGACACCGAGGTGGAGCTGCCAGGCGAACGCGGGCGGCTGGCCAAGGGCCAGCGCCCGGGTGAGCTCCACCCCGTGCCACAGCGGCAGGGCCCGGGCCACCGCCGCAGCAGCGGCGGGAAGCTGCTCCACGGGGAAGAAGGTGCCGGAGAACAGGAACAGCGGCACCACCACGAAACGGTTCAGCCCCGCGAGGAACTGGTCACGGACCAGCAGCACCACCCCAGCGCTGAGCACCGCGCAGAAGGCCACGCCCGTGAGCACCGCCGGCCATAGCGCCAGCACCCCGCGGGACAACGGCACCGCACCGAAGAGCGCGGCCACCACCACGAACACCGTCCCGATCACGGTGATGCGGATCGTGGCCCACAGCAGGTTGCCGAGGTGGAGGTCGCGCGGCCGTACGGGGCTCGCGACCGCGGTGTGGTAGGTCTTGACCCAGCGCGTGCCACCGAGCACCGGGAAGGTCCCGTCCGCGGCGCCGGCCTGCATCGCGGATGCGGCCAGCAGCCCGGGGGTCAGCCAGGCGAGGTAGCCGACGTCCCCCATGGGTCCCTCGGGGTCGGCGTCCACGAGCTGCCCGAGCCCCAGCCCCATGGCCGCGAGGAACAGCACCGGGGTCGCCACCGCACCGATGGTGGTACCCCGCCAGGTGTGCCGGTAGGAGCGGGCGTGGCCCTCCAGCACCCGGAGCGCGATGGGGGTCGTCATCACTCCACCAGCTGGCGGCCGGTCAGCCTGAGGAACACGTCCTCGAGCCCGGAACGCCGGGTGAGCACGGCCGTGGGTTCGAGCCCACGGTCGTGGGCCTCACGGACCAGCGCGTCACCGTCGTCGGCGTAGACCAGGGTCCGGTCGGGCAGCACCTCGATGCGGTGGCCGGTGGGGGCCAGGATCGTGGCGACGTCGGCCTCGTGGTCGGGTGGGAAGCGCAGCTCCACCACCTCACGGGTGGCGTGCTCGCGGATCAGCTGGCTGGGGGCACCCTCGGCCACGATGCGGCCGCGGTCCATGACCACCAGCCGGTCGCACAGCTGCTCGGCCTCGTCCATGTAGTGGGTGGTCAGCAGCAGGGTGATGCCACGCTGCTTGAGGCGGAACAGCCGGTCCCACAGCACGTGGCGGGCCTGGGGGTCGAGCCCGGTGGTCGGCTCGTCGAGCAGCACCAGCTCCGGGTCGTTGATCAGCGCACGGGCGATCACCACCCGCCGCTTCATGCCGCCGGACAGCGGATCGACCTGGGCGGCGCGCCGTTCGGCCAACTGCACGAACTCCAGCAGCTCGTCGATCCGTTCCCGGATCACCGCCCGGGGCAGGTCGAAGTAGCGCCCGTAGATCGCGAGGTTCTCCGCGACGGTCAGCTCCTGGTCGAGGGCGTCCTCCTGGGGCACCACCCCGAGCCGTGCGCGCAGCTCGGCCCCCTGGCTACCGGGGTCCAGGCCGAGCACCTGCAGGTGCCCCTCGGTCACCGGGGAGACCGCACCGATCATCCGCATGGCGGAGGTCTTCCCCGCCCCGTTGGGTCCGAGGAACCCGAAGGCCTCGCCGGGGGCCACCTCGACGTCGATGCCGTCGACGGCGGTGAACGCGCCGAAGCGCTTGGTGAGGCCGCGGGCCTCGACGACCGGAGGCATCTAGTAGAGGCCTGCGGGTCGGAAGCGCTCGTCGTGGGCGCGGATCGCGTAGCGGTCGGTCATGCCGGCAACGTAGTCCACCGCGGCGCGCAGGTCGGACGCACCCGCGACCCGGTAGGTGTCCGGGACCTCGTCCGGATGCGCCTCGTACCACGTCACGAGGTCCTGGATCACCTTCACACCCCGCGCTCCCTGCGCACGTGCCGCGGGGCGGAGGTAGACGTTCTCGAACATCCAGGTGCGCAGCTCATGCATCGCCGCGAGGTCGTCCTCGCGCATCGCGACCTCCCCTGTCTCCACCGAAGCGTCGACGAGCAGGGTGATCATCGACTCGATCCAGCGGCGCCCCGGCGGCCCGAAGCGGGCGACGAGGTGGTCGGGCAGGTCGGTGGGGTCCAGGACCCCGGCCCGCTGCGCATCCTGCGCATCGTGGGCGAGGTAGGCGATGCGGTCGGCGAAGCGGCACACCATGCCCTCGGCGGTGAAGGGCGGCGGGTCGTTGCGCCAGGAGGACTGGCTGATGCCGTCGCGGACCTCCGGCGTGAGGTTGAGGGGCTCGAGGACCTCGACGATGCGCACCCCGTGGATGGCGTGCTGCCACCCCTCCTCCAGCAACGGTGACAGTGCGTCCTCGCCGGTGTGACCGAAGGGCGCGTGCCCGATGTCGTGGGCCAGGCAGATCGCCTCGGTGAGGGCCTCGTTCAGGGCGAGGGCGTTCGCGATCGCACGGCCGACCTGTGCGACCTGGAGGGTGTGGCTGAGCCGGGTGACGAAGTGGTCGCCGTCGGGGTTGAGGAACACCTGGGTCTTGTGCTTCAGCCGCCGGAACGCCTTGGCGTGCAGCACCCGGTCCCGGTCCCGCTCGAAGGCGGTGCGGTAGGGATCCTCGGGTTCCGTGACCTCGCGCGGCCGCGCCTGCGCGGACCGTGCGGCGATCGGTGAGAGGCGTTCGGCCTCCTCCTGCTCGCGGACCCCGCGGGTGCGACGGCGCAGCGGTGGGGTGGTGGTTGGCATGGCGCTGCCTCCAGGGGGTGGGGGCCGGGCAGGGACGTGGTGGCGTCCGAGACCGCCGTCGTTACGGGCCGGGCGGGGTTCGCAGGAGCGGACGGGTCGGCCGGCTGAGCCGCACCGGACGCCGCGGCCGGAGCCACAGCATGACCGATGGCAACGACATCCCGCACCCGGACCGCACCGCGCTGCCGTTGCAGCAGACATCTGCGGGGTCAGCCCTGCTGGCGGTACCACCGGGGCCGCCGGGTGTCGGACTGGCCGCGGCTGAGCCGCTCGGCCAGCAGCCAGGCCACCACCCAGGGCAGATCCTCAGGGAGATCGCCGGCCCGCGGGATCAGGTCGTGGACGGGGCGGGTGAACAGCCGCTGGACCACCTCGAGCAGCGCACGGTCGTCGGCATCCCGCACCGTCCACCGTCGCCGCCACCAACGCCGAGCCTGCGGGAGGACGTGGTACGTGCTGCCGGCGACCTGGAGGACGTACCGCTCACCGACGAGCCCGGCACGCGACGCGATCGCGCGTTCCGCACCGCGCTCGTCGGCGATCCACCACTGCCCCGAGGCCGGCGGGTGCGTGACCTCGCGGCGCCACCCGTCCAGGTGGCGGATGGTGCCGCTGGACCCGGCGACCGACACCTCGAGGTCGCACACGCGTCGTCCAGCGTGCACGACCACGGTCATCCGCGGTGGACCCGACTCGCGGTGGACCTCCAGCAGCGTGGACGGCTTCGCGCCGCGACGTCGGCTCACCCCCCGGCGATCTGCGGTTCCGGCCGGCCGGGCTGGCCGTCGAAGTCGAAACCGCGCTTGGGAACCAGCACGCTGCGGGTGAACTCGCACACGATCACCCCGTCCTGGTTGTAACCGATGGTGCGCACCTTGACCACGCCACGGTCCGGCTTGGAACGCGACTCCCGGGCCTCGAGCACCTCGGTCTCCGCGTAGATGGTGTCACCGTGGAAGGTCGGGTTGGCGTGCTTGAGCGACTCGATCTCCAGGTTGGCGATCGCCCGTCCGGAGATGTCGGGTACCGACTGGCCGAGCACGATCGAGTAGACGAGGTTGCCGACCACCATCGCCTTCCCGTGGGGCGTGGCCGCGGCGGCGTAGTTGTCGTCGGAGTGCAGCGGGTGCTGGTTCATGGTGATCGAGCAGAAGAGGATGTCCTCCGCCTGCGTGATGGTCTTGCCGGGCCAGTGCTTGTAGACGGCCCCCACCTCGAAGTCGTCGAAGAAGCGCCCGAAGTCGGCGGTCGGCATCGTGATCCTCCTGCTGCGTGCTGCTGCCACGCGGTCGGCCGGGCGCGGGGTGCGCCGGGTCAGGCTCCCGAGGGCATCGTCGTCGGGCGACGGGTCTCAACGCAAGCTGCGGCGGTCGCCGTAGGGCTCAACCGGCGCCCTCGGCCCCCGGCGGGACGACCTCGACGATGACGCGCTCGTCCACATCACGCGGTTCGAGGTAGCGCAGCACCGCCTCCTGCTCTCCCTCCAGCACCTCCACAGGGGTGTTCGCCGCCAGCCGGGCACACCAGGAGAAACTGCCTGGCTCCACCGTCGCACCGCGTTCCCGCACACACACCCGGCCCACCGCACCAGCCTCCTCCGGCTCCTCGACCAGGGCGACGACGGCGACGACCTCCTCGGGGACGGGCCCGAGCACGTTGTTGACCGTGGTCGCGGACGCCGCACCGAAGACGATGCCGAGCAGCACAAGGCCGACGGCCAGCGTGGTGCGGCGCACGGTCTCCCGACCACTGTGCTTGATCCAGCGTCGCATCGCCCACGCGACGGCCAGCGCCACGACGACGGCGATGATGACCCTGATCGGCATCGGTCACGTCCTCCGCTGCACGGATGGCGGCAGCGGTGCCGGCCACCGGTAGGGGCCCGCGACCTGGCCGCAGGTGGCGGCTGCGACAGCGGCCGCGGACGCGCACGGTAGGGGCCCAGGCGTCCCGTCGCCGTCACGTCGGGCGTGTCTGCCGGTTCGTTGCCGGGTGCGGTGGACGCCTACGGTTGTCCCTCGACCGGGCCGCCTCGGGGCCGAGCGGCGCCGGTCGCACGCTCACCCTGGGAGGCATGGTCGATGCGGAGCCCGAAGGACGTCTTCAAACCCCTGGCGATCGGGGCACCGGACCCCGTGCGGGAGGTCCCGCTCAGACCGTCGAGGATGATCCACTTCTTCGACCCGTCCAACCCGAAGATGGTCGCCAAGGCACCGGACATCGCACCCAAGGTGGACGTGCTGCTCGGCAACCTCGAGGACGCCATCCCGATCGACCGCAAGGAGGCGGCCCGGGCCGGACTGGTCGAGGTCGGACGCACCGTCGATATGGGTACCACCCAGCTGTGGGCGCGGGTCAACGCCCTCGACTCCCCCTGGATCCTCGACGACCTCATCACCCTGGTCACCGAGATCGGTGACGCCCTCGACGTGATCATGCTGCCCAAGGTCGAGGGGGCGGAGGACATCCACTACGCCGACCGCCTGCTGGCCCAGCTCGAGGCCCGGGCGGGCCTCACCGAACCGCTGCTGCTGCACGCGATCCTGGAGACCGCCCGGGGCGTGGCCAACGTGGAGGAGATCTGCCTGGCGTCACCCCGGATGCAGGGGCTGTCGCTGGGCCCCGCGGACCTCGCCGCCGACCGGCGGATGAAGACCACCCGGGTCGGTGGCGGCCATCCCGGCTACCTGGTGCGCCAGGACCCACCGGAGGGCGGGGAGATCGACGCCGCTGGTCGCGCCACCGCCCAGCAGGACCTGTGGCACTACACCCTGGCCCGGATGGTGGACGCCTGCGGGCTGGCGGGGATCCTCCCCTACTACGGGCCCTTCGGCGACATCAAGGACGTGGTGGCGTGCGAGGACCAGTTCCGCAACGCCTACCTGCTCGGCTGCGTCGGCGCGTGGAGCCTGCACCCGGTGCAGATCGACATCGCCAAGCGGGTGTTCTCCCCCGAAGCCAGCGAGGTGGCGTGGGCCCAGCGGGTCGTCGAGGAGATGGGTGACGGCTCCGGCGCGGTCATGATCGACGGCAAGATGCAGGACGACGCCACCTACAAGCAGTGTCTGGTGGTGCTGGACCTCGCCCGCTCCCTGGCGGAACGTGACCCCGAGCTCGCGGAGGCCTACGACCTATGAGCACCGTCAGCGATGACCTGACCCGACCGCGACGCACCGTGCTCTACCTGCCCGGTGCCAACGCCCGGGCGCTGGAGAAGTCCCGGACCCTTGCGGCTGACAGCCTCATCCTGGACCTCGAGGACGCCGTGGCTCCCGATGCGAAGGCCACGGCCCGCGAACAGGTCCGCTCCGCGGTCGCCGAGGGCGGCTTCGGCCACCGGGAGGTCCTGGTCCGGGTCAACGGGCTGGAGACCGGCTGGTTCATCGACGACCTCGCGGCCTGCGCGAGCGCGCCACCGGACGGGGTGCTCATCCCCAAGGTGTCCAGCGTCACCGACGTGCACACCGTGGAGTCGGCGATGGACCGGGCCGGCATCCCAGCCGAGGTGCCGATGTGGGCGATGCTGGAGACCCCGCGCGCGGTGCTGGACGCCGGCGAGGTGGTCCACGCCTCCGACCGCCTGGTCGGGTTCGTGCTGGGCACCAACGACCTGGCGAAGGAGCTCCGGGCCGCCCACGTCCCGGGTCGCGCACCGTTGCTGCCGTCCGTGACCTGGTGCCTGCTGGCGGTGCGCGACGCGGGCAAGATCGCGATCGACGGGGTGTACAACGACCTCGACGACGCGGAGGGTTTCGCCGCGGAGTGCACCCAGGCCCGGGAGCTCGGCTTCGACGGCAAGACCGTGATCCACCCGAAGCAGCTCGACGCCTGTAACGCCGCCTTCACCCCCACCGACGCCGAGGTGGAAGCTGCCCGCGAGGTGATCGCCGCCTTCGAGGCCGCGGAGGCCGAGGGCCTCGGCGTGGTGACCGTCGGCGGCAAGCTGATCGAGGCCCTGCACGTCGAGCAGGCGCAGCTGACCGTCACCCGTGCCGAGGCGATCGCCGCCCGGCAGGGCTGACACCCCCACCCGACCGGTGGCCAGCCCCGGCGGCCAGCGCTCAGGCCGGGTCGTCACCGTCGAGGACGGCGATGACCTCGCCGCCGCTGCCGATCGCCGCCACCTCGATGATGTCCACGTCCCCGTCGAAGGCCTCGGCGTGGACGCGGTGCCAGCCGAGCAGGCGGACCGTCGACTCCCGCACCCCCCGCTCCGTCGTGGTGATCCGCACCGAGTCGGCACCCAGCGGTGCGGAACCCACCACCGCCGTGAACGCCGACGCGCCGGTCACGGGATCCTCGAACGCCAGCACCTCGGCCTGGAGCGAGCCGGGCCACCGGGTCCCCTCCGCCACCGCCTCCGCACCGTCATGTACCGCGGTGAACCGGGGTGCCACCACCCCGGGGGTGACCGTGACCTGCCAGGAGGCCGCCGTCCGGGTCGTGCCCTCATCGAGGGTGCGTGGGACCACCGCGCTGACCGCCGCTCCCACCAGCAGCGCGCCGACGACCCCGGCGGCGACCAGCAGCCACCGACGCGGCGGCACCGGCTCCAGTCCGGGGATCCGGTCCGCCTGAGCCCCGTCGGCATCGTCCGCTGTCAGGACGCCTCCTCGCGCTGTTCCCGGTCCTCATCGTCGCCGTTGCCGGTGTCCTCGGCAACCTCGGCGACGACCTCCTCGATGGAGTCGCTGAACGCGGTGTCACGCACGGCTTTGGCCTGCCCCGCTGGCCCGGGGCGCTGCCAGCGCTCCGCGAGGGCTCGCAGGAAGGCGTCAGCCTCCTCCGGCTCGGGGGCGCCGCCGCCGAGCCGGGCGGGCACCCACCACGCGCCCTCCGGTGTCCCGTCGGGGTAGGTGCGCTGGACCTCGTCGAGCAGCGTCGCGACGCGCTGGCGCAGCACCGCGGTCAACTCCTCCGGATCGTCGCCCGGGGTGGGGTGCAGCGGCTCCCCGTAGCGCACCGTCACGGGTAACCGCCAGGACCACCGCGGTCGACGGCCGACGGTGTGGAAACGGTGGGAGCCCCAGGAGACGGCCGGCACGACGGGCACACCGGCCGCAGCCGCCATCCGGATAGCACCCGGCTTGAAGGGCAACAGCTCCAGGGACGGTGAGATCGTCTGCTCGGGCAGGACGAGCACCAACTCGCCGCGCTCCAGGGCTTCGATCGCGCTGCGCAGCGCGGCACCCCCCGAGCCACGATGCACCGGGATGTGCTCCGCGCGGCGCATGAACCAGCCGAACCCGCGGGCACGGAACAACGACGCCTTCGCGAGGATGCGGATCGGACGGTTCCAGGCGTGGTAGGGCAGCCAGCCGGTGGTGAAGAAGTCCCAGAAGGAGGTGTGGTTGGCGGCGATGACCACGCCACCGTGTCGCGGCAGGTGTTCGAGGCCCTGGACCCGGATCCGCCACCGTTGGAGGCGCATCACCGTGAAGGCGAGCCAGGCAGCGAACCGATACGCGAGGCTCGGGCGCGGGTCGGACGGGCGTGGCGCGCCGCGCCCCCGACGTGCACCGCGTGCTGACGCACCACCTCGCCGCGGGTCCTCCTGGGCTGTCGGCCCGCCCGCGCCTGCTCGTGCCATGTCCTGCTGCCCTCCAGGGTGCGGTCGCGGAACCGTCCCCGGACCGTGTGCATCATCGCCTCCCGAGGGGCGTTCGTCCAACGCGCGCCCCGCGGACGGCTGCGAGCTCACGGAGGGGGTGCACCGCCGCCGAGGCGCGCCGGTACCCACCAGGCACCCGCAGGGGTCCCGTCGGGGTAGTGGCGTTGCAGCCGGTCCAGCAGGTGCTCGGTGGTCTGCTGGAGCTCGGCGGTGACCGCGATGACATCGTCGTCCTCCCCCACCTCGATGGGTGGTGCGAAGGCGACCTCCACGGGGATGGCCCATGCGCGACGCACGTTGAAGGGGTAGCCCGTGGTGACCAACCGGTGGCTGCCCCAGCTGGCACTGGGTAGCAGTGGAACGCGGGCCTGCTGGGCCATCCGCGCCGCGCCCGTGCGCATCGGCTGCACCTCGAAGGTGGTGGAGATCCTCGTCTCGGGCGCGACCATCACCAGTCCGCCGCGCTGGAGCACCTCGACGGCCGCCTCCAGGGATGCCGCACGACCCTCGCGGGTCTCACGTTCCACGGGCACCGCACCCGCGAAGCGGACGATCCAGCGGAACCGCCGCTGCTGCCACAGGTCTGCGCGGGCCAGGATGTGCACCGGACGGCCGAGCCGGCGGTAGATGTCCAACCCGGTCACCATGAAGTCGACGTGGCTGGTGTGCGCGAAGGAGATCACCGCCCCGTCCCGCTCCGGCACGTACGCGAGGCCGTGGGTGCGCAGCCGCCAGCGCGCCAGACGGACGCAGGCGATGGCCAGCCACGCGATCAGGCGGAAACCGAGGCTTGGACGGTCGGCCCGGGGTGGGGTTGGACGTCTCACCTCGACGGCGGCCCTGCGCCGCCGTCGCTTCCTGGCGGGGCTGACCAGCCCTGCTCCCGGCGCAGATGGTCGCGCAGCACCTCGGCGTGGGGCGGCGCTGCACCACCGAGCCGGGCGGGCACCCACCGCGCGCCGGGAGGCGCGCCGTCGGGGTAGGTGTCCTGGACGTGATGGAGCAGGCCCTCGAGCCGGTCGGTCAGCTCGGCGGTCGCGGCAACCGGGTCGGCGTCCGGGGTGACCTCCAGCGGCGGCCCGAACCGCACCGTGACCGGCAGCTTGCGCGGGAGGTGTTTCGGCGCCCCCTTCGTCAGCGCACGGTGGGTTCCCCACCCCGCCACTGGGACCACCGGCACACCCGCCTGCTGCGCCATCCGCACGGCACCCGTGCGCAGCGGCAGGAGCTCCAGTGAGGGCGAGATCGTCTGCTCCGGCGCCACGGCGACCAGATCACCGCGTTCGAGGGCGGCAACAGCGGCCGCATAGGCGTCGTTGCGCGCCGACGCGGAGCCGCGGTCCACAGGGATCGCACCTGCCCAACGCACGATCCACCCCACCTTCCTGCTGGACCAGATCTCCCGCTTCGCCAGGAAGCGCAGGGGCCGGCGCAGCGTGCGGACCACCGGCCAGCCCACCATCACGAAGTCGAGGTAGCTGTGGTGGTTGAAGGCCAGCACCGCACCACCTCGACGCGGGACGTGCGCGAGACCCTGGACGTCGATGCGCCACCGCAGCACGCGGACGAAGGCGATCACCAGGACCGCGATCACCCGCCATCGCCAGCTCAGCCGTTGTTCGCCGCGCATAGGTTCGAGGGTAGACCGCGGCAGCGCTCCCCCGCCCCGGGCGGCATCGGCGCTCCTGCGCCGCGGGCCGGCACGACGCTCGATCAGCCCTCCAGGAGCGCGTCCACCGCGTCGAGGAGGCGGTCGACGTTGCCGTGGCTGGCGCCCTCACCCATCAGGCCGACCCGCCAGGCGCGTCCCGCGAAGGGGCCCAGCCCGCCGCCCACCTCGATGCCGTGCTCGGTGAGCAGACGGCGGCGTAGCGCCGCCTCGTCGACCCCCTCCGGCCACGCAAGGGTGGTCAGCTGCGGGAGCCGGTGGCCCTCCTCGGCGAGCAGCACCGCGTCACGGTCCTCGATGTGCTCCTGGAAGAGGTGGCCCACCTCGGCGTGGCGGGCCCACCGGGTCTCCAGTCCCTCGGCCAGCACCCGCCTGAGGCCCTCGTGCAGGCCCAGGAGGCTCGAGATGGGCGGGGTGTGGTGGTAGGCGCGCTCCGCGCCCCAGTACCGCTGGATAGCGGTCACGTCGAGGTACCAGGACCGCACGGCACCAGCGCGGCTGTCGATGACCGCCTCCGCCTTGCGACTGAAGGTGATCGGCGCGAGACCGGGCGGCACCGACAGGCACTTCTGCGTGCCGGAGTAGACGACGTCGAGGTGCCACGCATCGACCTCCACGGGGACCCCGGCCAGGCTGGTCACGGTGTCGACCAGCAGCAGGGTGGGCGTGTCGACGAGCATCGTCCCGATCTCCTCCAGGGGCTGGTGGGCCCCGGTGGAGGTCTCGGCGTGGACCAGGGCCACCGCGCGGGCCTCCGGGTGCGCGGCCACGGCCTCGGCGACCTGGTCGGGCGGGATGGTGCGACCCCAGGGCTGCTCCAGGGTCACCACCTCGGCGCCCGCCCTACGGGCGGTATCAGCGATGCGGCCGCCGAAGACCCCGTTGACCCCGACGATCATGGTGTCGCCGGGTTGCACGATGTTGACCACCGCGGTCTCCATCCCGGCGCTGCCGGTGCCGGACACCGCGTAGGTCAGACGGTTGTCCGTGCGCAGCACCTGGCGGAGCATCGCCGCCAGCTGGTCGGTGACCTCGAGGAACCACGGGTCGAGGTGGCCGACCATCCCGCGGGCCTGGGCCGCGAGCACATCGGCGTGCACGGGTGAGGGCCCGGGTCCGAGCAGGAGGCGCTCCGGTGGCACCGCGGGCGAGGTCAGGGGCACTGGCGGGGTCTCGGTGACGGGGGGTGCATCCACGGTCGTGTGCCTCGTCGCAGGAACAGGGGCTGGCCGGGCCGGAAGGGGCGGCAGGGCCACGCGACGCTAACGGGTCTACAGCCCGGGTGGCCACCACCGCACCGGCGAAGGAGCCGACCGCGCCCACGGCCGGCCGCAACGAGGTTCCGACGGACGCGTCACGCCGCTGCGCGGGTCAGCTCGCGGCGGCCCCGCGGCTGACCACGAGGTACGCGCCGGCGACCAGCAGCAGCGCACCGACGATCCGGACGGGATCGAGCGGGATCGTCCGGCCGAGCACACCCGTCGACTCCAGGGCGAAACCCACGGCCAGCTGCACCCCGGTGACCACCGCCAGGGTGGAGGCCAGCCCGAGGCCTGACACCGCCACGGCGATACCGGTGACCAACAGCAGCCCCGCCACCCCACCGAGGAGCACCCACGGCACCTCGCGCACCACCTCGAACTGGAACCCGAGCCGGGGGCTGACCACCAGGATCAGCACGCCGAGCGCGAGCCCGCCGACGTGGACCCATGTCGAGGCGACCAGCGGGTTGAGCCGTTCCCCGGCAGCACCGATGATCGCCGACTGGATCGCGATGAGGCAGCCGGCGAGGACGGCGGCGGGCAGCGCAAGGTTCACAGCGGCTCCTGGACGGTGGTGGAGGGTCGGACGCGCTCATGGTCCTGCAGCGGGCCAGCGATGCCTGTGGCGGGGCCGGGTCAGTCCGTCGCGGGTTCGAGCCGAGCGGTGAAGTGGCGCAGCCACCTCGGCTGCTCGACGATGCGGTAGCCGGGGATCCGGTCGGCGCGGGCGGCGACGGCGGCGATCACCTCGGCCACGTAGTCGATGTGGGACTGGGTGTAGGTGCGCCGTGGCAGGGCGAGGCGGACCAGTTCGTGCGGTGCGACCTCGTCGGCGGCGCCATCCACACCGGGGCGACCGAACATCAGCGTCCCGATCTCCACCCCACGGACCCCGCCCTCGAGGTAGAGCTCGCAGGCCAGGGCCTGGGCCGGGAGCACGGACTGGGGCAGGTGCGTCAGCAGTGCGCCGGCGTCGAGGTAGACGGCGTGGCCACCCGGCGGGCGAACCGTGGGCACCCCCGCCTCCCACGACTTCTCGGCGAGGTAGGCGGCGGTGCGGACCCGGTAGCGCAGGTAGTCGGGGTCGGTGACCTCCTCGAGGCCGACCGCCAGGGCGTCGAGGTCACGGCCGGCGAGACCCCCGTAGGTGGGGAACCCCTCGGTCAGGATGAGGTCGTCCCGGCAGCGGGCCGCCACCTCGGCGTCGTTGAGAGCGAGGAGTCCACCGATGTTGGCCAGCCCGTCCTTCTTCAGGCTGATCGTGCAACCGTCGGCGAGCCGGAAGGCCTCCTCGGCGATCTCGCGCGGGGTGCGGTGCTGCTGGCCGTCCTCGCGCTCGTGGACGAACCAGGCGTTCTCCGCGAACCGGCAGGCGTCGAGGATCAGCGGCGTGTCGAAGCGGTCGCACAGGGCACGGACGGCGCGCAGGTTCGCAAGGCTGACGGGCTGCCCCCCGCCCGAGTTGTTGGTGATGGTGACCAGGACCAGGGGGACGCGGTCGCCCTCCTGGGCGAGGGTGCGCTCGAGGGCGTCGAGGTCGATGTTGCCCTTGAAGGGTGCGTCGAGTTGGAGGTCGCGCCCCTCCGGGCAGACGAGGTCGCGGGCCTCGGCGCCCTGGAACTCCACGTTCGCACGGGTGGTGTCGAAGTGGGTGTTGTTCGGCACCACGTCACGATCGCTGACCATGGCGCCGAACAGGATCCGCTCGGCGGCCCGGCCCTGGTGGGTCGGGATGATGTGGTCGAAGCCGGTGAGTTCACCGACCACGGCGTGGAAACGCTCGAAGGACCTGGCCCCGGCGTAGGACTCGTCGCCCCGCATGATCGCGGCCCACTGCTCCGAGGACATCGCGCCCGTGCCGGAGTCGGTGAGCAGGTCGATCAGCACGTCGTCGGCGTCGAGGGTGAACAGGTTGTAGCCGGCGGCCGCGAGCGCCTGCTCGCGTTCCGCGCGCGTGGTGAAGCGCAGGGGCTCGACCGACTTGATGCGGAAGGGCTCGATGATGGTGCGCTCTGGCATGGGCGGTGGCCTTCGGGGCAGGTGCACGCAGCGTAGGTCGGCCCGGCGCACATCCGACCCACCCCCACCCGGGAGCTCTGCAGCGAAAGGACCACGAGACGGTCGCACGGCTGCAGACCTTCGCCGCACCGGGTACGGGAAGGCGCTGATCACCACCGGTGGTCCCCCGACGACCTTCGGCCCAACCCCTGCCCAGCACGCGCGTGGGCCCCGCTGCCGAGCACGGTCATGCCCGTGGCCCCCGCTGCCGAGCACGGTCATGCCCGTGGCCCCCGCTGCCGAGCACGGTCATGCCCGTCATCCCTCGCCAGGACCCCGTGAGAGGTGGACAGCGGGTCGGCGGCGAGACGGCGATCGCGAACCTCCAGCCGTCGTGGTCGTTCACGCCGCGTTCCTCGCGCTGGTGGCCGAGGTGACCGTGGTGTGCTGTCTGGTCCGCACGAACGCGCGTCGGCAACGCCTGGCACCTCGGCTCCGGGATCGGCAGCTGCTAGAAGCAGGCAGCCGCCAACCACGGGTAGGGGTTGATCGCGGAGCCCCCACCGGGGTGCAGTTCGAAGTGGACGTGCGGCGCTGAGCGCGAGGCGTTGCCGGTGTAGCCGTTGCGGGCGACCAACTCGCCAGCGGTCACCCGGGCCCCGACCGAGGCGCTCGGATCGATCGAGTCGAGGTGGGCGTAGTAGTAGACGTTGCCATCGTCGCCGCGCAGGTAGAGCCCGATACCACCCAGCGGGGACTGCGAGTGCCGCTGGATCGTGCCCGACGTGATGGCGTAGACGGGCGCCCGATAGGCCGCGAACACGTCGGTCCCCCGGTGGCGACGCCCACCGCTGCGGGGTGCACCCCAGGTGTCGCGGAACCGGAACACACCCTGGTCGAAGATGCAGGAGTAGATGCCCTGTTGGGGTCCACGGTCGATCCGACGCTGGCGCGACACCAGGGAGCGGATCTCCTCCGCCTCCGCGGCAGCCTCGTCGAGGTCGGCCTGCAGCGCCGCGGCATCGGCCTCGAGATCCTCCTGAAGCGACACCAGTTCCGCCTCACGGGCACCGATCAGCGCTTCGGTCTGCCGCAGGGCGACCTGGGCAGCGTCCGCAACCTCAACGCCGACCCGGTCACGGCGTTGCAGCGCGTCGAGCAGCGCCACGCGCTCCAAGGCGACCTGCGGGCCGGCCGAGGAGAACAGCACCTCGATGGACTCCAGAGGACCCCGCTTGAAGGCGGTCCGGGCCCGGTTCTCCAACGCCTCGAGGGTGTCCTCCACCTCGGCTTCCAGGTCGTGGGCTTCACGCTCCAGGTCGGCGAGTTCCTCGCGGGTCGCCTCGATCCTGGCCCAGGTCGACTCGTAGCGGTCGACGGCGGCGTCGCGCTCCACCGTCAGGTCGTCGACGCGTTCCTCGGCCTCGTCGAGATCGTCAAGGGTCGTCGCCTCGGAAGCGGGCGGTCCGGACGCCGGCAGCACAGCCCCGATCTCCGGTAGCAGCAGGGTGGCCGCGACCACACCGGCGAGCAGCGTGGACGACCCGCGACCGCGGACGACGGCGGGCAGCACGCTGCTCCCACTCATCGATCTCCCTCTCCGAAGCCGGGGGGTCCGTGGCTGCCGCTCGCCTGGTCACCCTTCGAGGTCGGCGACCCCACGCTAACCACGGCACGTGGTCGCTGCCACCGAGCAGGCCGTGCGGCGAGCAGCACGGTCGACCGGGAAGGCCGCGCACAGCACCCCGCCAGCACCGGGGTTTGCAGCCGATCGACCTCGTGACGGTCGCTTCGCTGCGAACCCCCGTCGGTGGCCATCGAGCGCGCCTGAGCCCTGCGGCCGCACGACCGCACGACGGTCCCTGCTCTGGAGACACTCGCGTCGACGGACACCCACGTGCAGCGTCCGACCGGGGTTGCCAAGGCCCTTGCAGCTACCCTTCGGCGGTACTGCGGAGCGCGCCGGGAGGGCCTCTCGGCCCGGACGGGAGAGCACGTCGTGACCGGCACGGACCGCGCCACCAACGGCCCTGACGCACAGCGGGACGCACACCGGACCGCCCCTGACGCACAGCGGGACGCACACCGGACCGCTCCTGGCGACCGGCCACGCACGGGGCACGACGCCCCGCCGGAGACCGGCAGCGCCGGCCTGCTCGCCGAGCCCGACCGCCCCTGGCTGATGCGCACCTACTCCGGTCACTCCTCCGCGCAGGCCTCCAACGAGCTCTACCGCTCCAACCTCGCCAAGGGGCAGACGGGGCTCAGCGTCGCCTTCGACCTGCCCACCCAGACCGGCTACGACGCCGACCACATCCTGGCCCGCGGCGAGGTCGGCAAGGTCGGCGTGCCCATCAGCCACCTCGGCGACATGCGCCAGCTGTTCGACCAGATCCCGCTGGAGCGGATGAACACCTCGATGACCATCAACGCCACCGCGATGTGGCTGCTGTCGCTCTACATCGCGGTCGCCGAGGAGCAGGGTGCCGACACCAGCCAGCTGGCAGGGACCACCCAGAACGACATCCTCAAGGAGTACCTCTCCCGCGGCACCTACGCCTTCCCGCCCGAACCCTCGATGCGGCTGACCACCGACGTCATCGCGCACACGGTCACCCACGTGCCGAGGTGGAACCCGATCAACATCTGCAGCTACCACCTGCAGGAAGCGGGGGCGACCCCGGTGCAGGAGCTGGCCTTCGCCCTGGCCAACGCGATCGCCGTGCTCGACGCGGTACGTGAGCGCGGGCAGGTGCCGGAGGAGGAGTTCGGCAAGGTCGTCGCCCGCATCTCCTTCTTCGTCAACGCCGGCATCCGGTTCATCGAGGAGGTCGCGAAGATGCGCGCCTTCGTCGAGCTGTGGGACCGGATCGTCACCGAGCGCTACGGCGTCACCGACGCCAAGCAGAAGCGCTTCCGCTACGGCGTGCAGGTCAACTCCCTCGGCCTCACGGAGCAGCAGCCGGAGAACAACATCACGCGCATCCTGATCGAGATGCTCGGGGTGACCCTGTCCCGCGACGCTCGCGCCCGGGCCGTGCAGCTCCCGGCGTGGAACGAGGCGCTCGGCCTGCCCCGCCCCTGGGACCAGCAGCTCTCCCTCAGGATGCAGCAGGTGCTGGCGCTGGAGACCGACCTGCTGGAGAACGGGGACCTGTTCGCCGGCAGTCACGTGATGGAGGCCAAGGTCGCTGCGCTGGTCGACGGCGCCACGGAGCTCCTCGACGAGGTGCTGGCCCGCGGCGGCGCGATGCAGGCCGTGCCCTTCATGAAGGCGGAACTGGTCGCCTCCAACGCCGAGCGGCTGCGCGCCATCGAGACCGGCGAGCGCACCGTGGTCGGTGTCAACGCGCACACCACCGCGGAACCGTCACCGCTCATCGACGCCGACGGCGGCTTCCTCAAGGTCGACCCGGCGGCCGAGGCCGCCCAGCTCGACCGGCTCGAGTCGTGGCGCGCCCAGCGGGACGACGCCGAGGTGGCAGGCGCCCTCGAGGAGCTGCGCCGTGCGGCGACCACGGACGAGAACCTGATGCCGGCCTCGATCGCGTGCGCGAAGGCAGGGGTGACCACCGGGGAGTGGTCCGAGGTGCTGCGGGAGACCTTCGGTCAGTACCGCGGCCCCACGGGGGTTGGCGAGGCGTCGGTGCCCCCCGGAGGCGGTGCGGGTACCGGCGGCGGGACCGGCGCTGCGGGCACGCTGGAGGCCGGGCGGCAGCGGGTGCGTGCCGTCGAAGCGCGCATCGGCCGACGCCTGCGGATCCTGGTGGGCAAGCCCGGCCTGGACGGCCACTCCAACGGCGCCGAGCAGGTCGCGATCCGCGCCCGCGACCTGGGCATGGAGGTGATCTACGAGGGCATCCGGCTCACCCCAGCCCAGATCGTGCGCGCTGCGGTCGACGAGGACGTGCACGTGGTCGGGCTGTCCATCCTGTCCGGCTCGCACCTCGCCCTCGTACCGCAGGTGGTGGAGGGGCTGCGCGCCGAGGGAGCGGACATCCCTGTGGTCGTCGGGGGGATCATCCCGACCACCGACGCCGAGCAGCTGCGCGCCCAGGGCATCGCGGCGGTGTTCACCCCGAAGGATTTCGCCCTGACCGACATCCTCGTCGAGGTGGCGGAGCTGGTCGGCCGCAGCCCGCAGCCGGCCTGACGACGGATCGCGGGCGCCTCACACCTGGGCGGTGCCGAAACCGCGGAACCCGCGGTCCAGGATGTCGTCCGCGAACCGCGTCACCTCGGCGTCCACGTCGGTGGGCAGCTCCTCCTCGAGCGCGCGGGCGAAGGCGTCGGCGGTCGCGTTGATGTCGACGGTGAAGCCCCGTTCGCGCTGTTCGAGCACCACCAACGGGTCCTCCTCGACAGCCGCCATGAAGGCCTCCCACGAGTCGAGGTGGACGACGTAGCGCGCGCGGACCTCGTCGGCGGCGTCGTCGTCGACCGTGCCCGCGAGCCGTTCGCGCACCTCCAGCAGTTGCTCGCGCCGTTCGGTGGCCACCTCGCTGGCGGCGGTCAGTGCGTCCTCCGGCACGCCGGGTGCCGCGAACGCCTGGCTGAGGTCCTCCTGGAACGCGATCATCGCCCGTTCGGAGGCGTCGATGTCGAGCAGCAGCTGGCCCCACAGCAGGTCCGGCCCGGTCAGCGGGTCAGGGTCGAGGGGTGCCACCTCGGCGTCGCTGTCGCCGTTGTCCGCACCGTCCGTCCCGTCGTCTGGGTCGGGGTCGACGTCCTCACCGGCACCGGGGTCGCCGTCGGGCGCCGCGTCGCGATCCGCGGGGTCGCCATCACCGTCGTCGTCCGGCGGCCGATCACCGGGTGCCGCCTCGTCACCGTCGTCAGCACGCGTGTCCTCCGCCACCGCATCGGCCGCGTCGTCGTCGAGCTGGCTGAGCAGGTAGATGCCGGCGGGGATCGCGAGCAGGACCGCCACGAGGGCGAGTCGGAGCGGCCAGCGACGCCGTCGCGGAGGCGTCTGCCCGTCCCCGACGTCGGTCGACGCGGCCGTGTCGCCGGCTGACGGCGACACCCCGCTGGATGGCTGCGGTGGCAGCGCGCCGCCGGCAGCGGAGGACGGCGCACCGCCTGCCGGCGGCGGCGGCGGAGGTCCATCCTCGGCAGGGGGAGGAGGCGGCGGGCCTGGCGGTCCTTGGTCCACCTGCGGCCTCCCCAACCCGACGGATCGCCCTCCACCCTACCGGTAGCCGTGACGACGCCGTCTGCGATCTGCGAGCTCAGTCCGCCCCGCTGATCGGATAGCCCTCGGCCTCCAGTGTCCTGGCCAGGTCGGCGACGTGCTCGCGGCCGCGGGTCTCGAGCTCCAGCACCACCTCGACCTGGCCAAGCTCCAACCGGTGCTCGAGCCGGTGGTGGGCCACCCCGACCACGTTGGCCCGCTGCGCGGCCACCAGCGCGAGCAGCCGCGACAGCGCGCCGGGGGTGTCGTTGACCCGCGTGCGCAGCGTCGCGTACCGGCCCACGGATGCGAGCCCACCGGTCACCAGATGCTGGAGCACCAGGGGATCGATGTTGCCACCCGACAGCGTGGCCACGATCGGCCCCTGCCCCGTGATCCGGCCAGCCAGCAGCGCCGCAACCGCGGCGGCGCCTGCCGGCTCGACCACGAGCTTGGCGCGCTCGAGCAACAGGACCACGGCGCTGGCCATCTCGTCGTCGCTGACGGTGACCACGTCGTCGACCAGGGCCCGCACGTGGGCCAGGGTCAACTCGCCGGGTCGCTTCACCGCGATGCCATCGGCGATGGTCGAGGTGGCCGGCAGCGCCAGGGGCCGGCCCGCATCCAACGACGGCGTGAAGGAGGCGCACCCGGCGGCCTGGACCCCGACGATGCGCACGTCAGGACGCAGCGCGCGCAGCGCCACGGCCACACCCGACAGCAACCCGCCGCCACCGAGGCACACCACCACCGTCGCGAAGCTCGGGACCTGCTCGATCAGCTCGAGGCCCAGCGTCCCCTGCCCCGCGATCACGTCCGGGTGGTCGAAGGGGTGCACGAAGACTGCGTCGCTGTCGGCGGTGAACACCTCGGCGGCTGCCAACGCGTCGTCGAAGCTGTCGCCGACGGTGCGGACGTCGGCGCCGTACCCGAGGGTCGCATCCAGTTTCGGCAACGGCGCCTCGGTCGGCATGAACACCGTCGAGGTGACCCCCTGCAGCCCCGCGGCGAGTGCCACCCCCTGCGCGTGGTTGCCCGCGGATGCGCACACCACCCCGCGGGCACGCTCCTCCCCGGTGAGCTGCGCGATGCGGTTGTAGGCACCACGCAGCTTGAAGGAGCCCGTGCGCTGCAGGTTCTCGCACTTCAGCCACACCTCCGCCCCGACCTGCTCGCTGACGGCCCGTGACCGCTGCACCGGTGTGTCGTGGATCACCCCTCGGAGACGGTCCGCGGCGGCACGGACCGCATCGATGCCCACGAGGGACGAGTGCGCTGACGGAGTGCTCGGAGGCGGCACGGGCGCTCCCTTGTTGCCGACGCGTTCGCCGACGCGTTCGCCGAGGCGTTGGTCACGGTGTTGGCCGCGGTGTTGGCCGCGGTGTTGGCCGATGCACGGGGCGATGCCGGGGCCCGTGGGCGGGCAGATCGCGATCCGTTGCACCAGCCGGCATGCGGTCGTCTTGCGGTGACGCGCGAGCCTAGAGCGCACCCGTGCCGGTCCGCCGCGCCCCTGGCAGGCCGGACACCCCCTCGACGCGCCGCACTCACTAGCGTCGGGCCCGGACGCGGGATCGGCACCGTTGCGCCCTGCGGCGCCGCCGACCACCGGGCGAACCCGTGAAGACCTCGACAGGAGCCACCCATGAGCGAGCAGTTCCGTACCGCCAAGGACACGATGGGCGAGATGCAGATCCCCATCGACGCGCTGTGGGGCGCCTCCACGCAGCGCGCCGTGGAGAACTTCCCCGTCTCCGGTATCCCCGTCCCCCTCGATGTGGTGCACGCCCACGCGATGCTGAAGTGGGCCGCGGCCACCGCCAACGAGGAGTCGGGTGTCGTCGACGCGGAGGTCGCCGACGCCATCCGCCGCGCCGCTGACGAGGTCATCAACGGCGACCTCGACGTCCACTTCCCCGTGGACACCTTCCAGACCGGCTCCGGCACCTCCACCAACATGAACGTCAACGAGGTGGTGGCCAACCGGGCCAAGCAACTGCTCGGCGAGGACCTCGCCTCCACGAAGGTGCACCCCAACGACCACGTCAACGCCTCGCAGTCCTCCAACGACACCTTCCCGACCTCGGTCCACGTGGCCGTGGCGCGGGTCGCCAAGAACGAGGTCATCCCGGCGCTCGAGCACCTCGCCGCGGCGCTCCGGGACAAGCAGGCCGAGTGGGCCGGGGTGGTCAAGTCCGGCCGTACCCACCTGATGGACGCGACGCCGGTGACCCTGGGGCAGGAGTTCGGCGGGTACGCACGCCAGATCGAGCTGGGCATCGCCAGGGTGGAGAAGGCGCTCGACTCCGTCTACGAGCTGGCCCTCGGCGGGACGGCGGTGGGCACGGGCCTGAACTGCCCGCCCGGGTTCGTCG
>PXDB01000049.1 GCA_003565155.1 Nitriliruptoraceae bacterium
GGCCGCCGACCACGAAGGCCGGGACGCGCGCCTCAGGCGTCCTCCTCGCCCGCCTCGTCGACGTCCTCGGGGTCGGGGGCGTCGACCAGTTCACCCGTGGCGCTGACCACGAACCAGCGATCGGCGCTGGCCTGCCCGCGCACGTCACCGGCCTCCGCGTCGACGACGAAGGTGTGCAACGGGGAGCCGTTGACGACGATCTGTAGGCCGCCGTCCTCACGCTCGACGGTGGTCACCTCGGCGTCGACACCGTCACCCACCTCCGGTTCACCGTCGACCAGGACCGGCTGCCACACCTGTGCGCAGTCGCCGACGCAGACGAGGTCGGCGTCCAGCTGGTCGATGGCGCCGTAGGTGGTCATCCCCTCGGCGGTGACGATGTGGGCCCCGAGGTCGGCGTCCGCCACCTCGATGCCGGTGGTGGTCACGCCGATGGGTGCGTCGGCCCCGGCCGCGTCCTCCGCTGGATCGTCGTCGGCCTCCTCGTCCTCGGTGGCCTCATCCTCGACCACGTCGTCATCGATCTCTTCCTCGGCGTCGACGTCCTCGTCGACCTCAGCGACACCTTCGTCGGGGTCGCCGGTCAGCGCCTCGTCATCGGCGCAGGCGGCAGCGACGAGCGCGCCGGCCGCCAGCAGCGGCAGCAGTCGGGAGCGGAGCTTCACGGTGGTCCTCCTGGGAGCATCGGCGGCGCGGACGTCGCGCAGCGCACGTTCTCACGGTCCCACAGGAGCGACAGCGGCGCCCTGTCCGGCTCCGGTCGAACGTCAGCGGCCGAACGGCCGCGGCTGACCGGACGGTGCCCCGGCGTGCGCGACGTCAGTACCCGAGGCGGCCCAACTGCTTCGGGTCGCGCTGCCACTCCTTGGCGACACGGACGTGGGTGGAGAGGAACACCTTCGCGCCGAAGAGGATCTCGAGCTCGCGACGTGCCGCGGTGGCCGCCGCCTTCAGGTGTGCGCCACCCCGGCCGATGACGATCGGCTTCTGGGACTCCCGCTCGACGTGGATCACGGCGTCCACCCGAAGGAGGTCGTCACGTTCGGGGTCGGGTGCCACCTCGTCGACGGTGACGGCGATGGAGTGCGGGAGCTCCTCGGTCACCACCCCGATCAGCTTCTCCCGCACGATCTCCGCGGCCAGCTGGCGCTCCGGCTGGTCGGAGACCTTGCCGGCAGCGAACAGCCTCGGCCCCTCCGGGAGATGGGACACGAGCACCTCGACCAGCCGGTCGAGGTTGTCGCCGGTGGCAGCCGACACCGGCACGATGTCCGCGAAGCCGCCCAGCGGCGCCCCGAGCTCCTCCAGGCGGACCAGCTCGGGCAGCATCCGCTCCTTGGGCCGTACGCGGTCGGTCTTGTTCGCCACGGCCACCACGGGTGTGGAGGTGTCGGCGAGCTCGCGGGCGAGGAACGCGTCACCCTCGCCGATCCCCGCGGCGACGTCCGCGACGAAGCACAACAGGTCCACCCCGGCCCAGGTGTCCCGCACCAGCTCGTTCAGCCGCCGGGTCAGCAGGGTGCGGGGCTTGGCCAGGCCGGGGGTGTCGAGGAACACCAGCTGCGCCTCCTCCCGCGTCAGCACCCCGCGGATGGCGTTACGGGTGGTCCCCGGCACGGGTGTGACGATGGCGACCTTGCTCCCGACGAGGTGGTTCAGCAGGGTCGACTTGCCCGTGTTCGGCCGGCCGACCAGCGCGATCAGCCCGCTGCGGTGGCCCTCGGGCACGGGGTCGTCGAGCCCGGCCAGGATCGACGCGACGTCCAGCTCACGCTCCTCCACGGGGCACCTCCTCCGTGCCCGCAGCGGCGGGTGGGTCGTCCAGGCTGGCAGCGGCGGTCGGTGCGGGTGCGGCCTGCGCGCCCGCCGCGAGCCGCGCCGGGGTGAAGGCGTCCGGCAGCAGGACGTCGATGCGATGGGAGTGCACGGGGCCCCGGGCACCCGTGGCGTGGACCACGGCGCGTGGGCCGAACTCCGCGATGGTCTGCCGGCAGGCACCACAGGGGGTGCAGGGGGCGTCACCGTCCCCGGCGACAGCGACGGCCACGACCTCCTCACGCGCACCCGCGGCGCACATCGCCGCCAGAGCGGTCTGCTCCGCACAGGTCGTCAGCCGGTAGGAGACGTTCTCCACGTTCACACCCTCGAAGGTGGCACCCGACACCGTCAGCACCACCGCGCCGACGTGGAACCCGGAGTAGGGCGCGTAGGCGCGGGCTCGGACCGTGCGTGCACGCCGCACCAGCCCCTCAGGAGAGGCGTCCTGCTCCCGGGGTTCGTCCGCGGTGTCGGTCAACTGCCAGCTCCATGGCGATGGGGCGGCAGCCTAACCTCGTCCCCGAACGTCGCGGCCGCGGCACCGGGTCACGATCGCAGGAAGCGCAGCACCTGCTCGTTGAAGACCCGCTCCTGGAAGGCTGCGTGCCCGAGACCTGTGGTGAGGTACAGGCTGCTGCCCGGGATCAGTTCCGCGAGCTCCTCGCTGGTGCCCCTACCGACGACCCGGTCGTCGTCATCGCCGATCACCAGCGTGCGCGTGCTGATGCTCGACAGCTCATCGGCAGCATCGTGTGCGACGCAGGAACGTGCCTGGATCGTGAATCGCCGCAGGCTGGCCGGCCTCCCCACCCGTGTCAGGAGCGGGTACAGGGGGCGGTAGCGCTTGACCTTGCGCTCCGGGTAGGTCTTCTCCATCGAGTCGATGGTCAGCCCCCGGTAGTCGCCCCGCTCCGCCATGGTGATCCATCCACCGATCACCTCCTGCACCGTGGCGTTGGGCTGCGCGACCGAGACGCCGATGACCAACCGGTCCACGACCTCCGGGTGGTCGATCGCCAGGAACTGCGCGATCATGCCGCCCTGGGACACACCCAGCACGTGCGCCCGCGTGATCCCGATCGTGTCCATGCCCACGCGCAGGTCGGCGGCCATCTGCCGGGTGGAGTAGCCGTCCTCCAGACGGTTCTTCCGGCTGAAGACGGAGATCCGGTGGTCCTTGGCGTAGGCGCGGTACAGCACCGCCAGGGTCGCTGCCATCCGTTTGACGGTCTTCAACCCGTCGCCGAGACCGGGGATGATGACCAGGTGCTGTGTCCCCCGACCGAGGGTCACGAGGTCCATCTCCGTGCCCGCCATCGGGACGCTGCTGCTGCGCGCGCCGTACAACATCGACACCACCTCCATCCTGGTCGGGCCACTGGCTCCTGTCGCGGTCGGTCTCATCGCCGCGCGGCGCTCGGCGCCGCGGACATGATCGACGGCCGGCCCCGCACCGGCCGGCCGTCGATCGGCTCCCCACGCTCCCGCCCGCTGACGCGGGCGTCCCGCAGGTCGTGCTAGCTCGTGCGCTCCTGACGCTGCTCCCTCGGGTGCGTGGCCCTGCTCACTGGAGGAAGGTCCCGGCGTAGCGGGTCAAGGTGTCGAGGTAGTTGGCCCGCTCGAACTGCGAGGGGTCACGTACGGTGCGTTGCGACACCGCGCCGGTCATCTCCATCACCGAGCCGTAGCCGGTCTCCTGCATCCACGACTCGAGCTCCCCGAGGATCGTGGCCGCGTGATCGGGGCCCTCGCGCAGCAGCGCCGAGGGGGTCATGCCGACGTTCGCGCCGGCCAGCAGGACCTTGGCGAGGTCCGCACCGGTGTGGATGCCGGTGGTGGCGGCCAGCGACGCATCGATCCGCCCGTGCAGGATCGCGCACCAGCGCAGCGGCAGGCGGAGCTCGTCGGAGGTGGACAGCACCAGGTGCGGCCCCACCGCCAGCGTCTCCAGGTTGATGTCCGGTTGGTAGAAGCGGTTGAACAGCACCAGCCCTGCCGCTCCGGCGTCAGCGAGCTGCCGCGCCAGGTTGCCGAAGGCCGAGTAGGAGGGCCCGAGCTTGACCGAGACCGGCACGCTCGCCGCCCCCGCCACGGCCTCCACCAGCGCGAGGGTCTCCAGCTCGATCTGGCGACCCGACACCTCGATGTCCGCAGCGACGCGGTAGACGTTCAGCTCGATCGCGTCCGCACCGGCCTCGCTGAGCAGGCGGGCGTACCGCGTCCACCCGCCAGTGGTCACCCCGTTGAGGCTCGCGATGATGGGCACCGAGGTGACCTTCTTCGCGTCACGCACCAGGTTCAGGTAGCGCGCCACACCGGTGTTGTAGTCATCGAGGTTGGGGACGTAGCCGGCGGGTGCCTCGGGGTTGGCGTCGCTGCCGTACTGCGACAGCGCCTCGAACTGCCCCGACTCGTGCTCGAGCTGCTCCTCGAACAGGCTGGGGAGCACCACGGCGCCGATGCCGGCGGCATCCAGGGCCTTCAGGGACGGCAGATCCCCGGTGAAGGGGCCGGCCGAGGCCACCAGGGGGCTGCGCAGGCGCATCCCGAGGTAGTCGACCGACAGGTCCACCTCGCCCTCGAACTCGGGCCCGCTCGGGACCACGTGGCCCGGTCCCGGAGGTGCGTCGTCGTCGGTCCAGCTGGTCATCAGGACTCCTCCCCGGCGGCGTCGCCGTCTTCCTCGTCGGGTTGCGCACCGTCCATGGTCACCGGCGGCACCGTGCGCTCCAGTCCGGCCAGCTGCTCGTAGTACCGCCACCGCTCGTCCACGTCGGCCTGGGCCAGGGCGGCGAGCTCCTTCGCGCGTTCGGGGTGCGAGCGCGCCAGCACACCGAAGCGGCCCTCGGTGGACAGGAAGTCGCTCACCGGCTGCTTGGGGGCCTTGGAGTCCAGCTTCATGGGCTGCGCGTCCTCCGCCTCGCCCGGGTGGTAGCGGAACAGCGGCCAGTACCCGGTCTTGACGGCCAGGTCCATCCGGTGCATCGAGTCCTTCATGTCCACACCGTGGGCGATGCAGGTGGAGTAGGCGAGCAGCAACGACGGCCCGGGCCACGCCTCGGCCTCGCGCATGGCCTTCAGGGTCTGCATCTCGTTCGCGCCCATGGCGATCCGTGCCACGTAGACGTGGCCGTACTGGATCGCCAGCAGCCCGAGGTCCTTCTTCGGCCCGGGCTTGCCGGCGGTGGCGAACTTCGCCACCGCACCGCGGCTGGTGGACTTCGATGCCTGCCCGCCGGTGTTGGAGTACACCTCGGTGTCGAGGACCAGCACGTTGACGTCCGCGCCGCTGGACAGCACGTGGTCCAGCCCGCCGAAGCCGATGTCGTAGGCCCAGCCGTCACCACCGATGATCCACACGTCACGGCGGACCAGGGAGCTGGCGATCGCCGCGAGGTGGCGGGCGGCCATGGCACGTTCGCCGGTGACGCCCTCCAGGCGACGGACCAGCTCCGCGACCCGTTCGCGCTGGGCAGCCAGGCCGGCCTCGTCCTCCTGCTCGGCGGTCGCGATCTGGGCGACGAGGTCGTCGCCGATGTCACCCGCGAGCTCGTGCAGGAGGTGGATCGCCAGGGAGCGGGCCTCGTCGACCGCGACCCGGATCCCGAGCCCGAACTCCGCGTTGTCCTCGAACAGCGAGTTGGACCAGGCCGGCCCCCGCCCCGCGGCGTCGGTGCCGTAGGGGGTGGTCGGCAGGTTGCCGCCGTAGATCGAGGAGCAGCCGGTCGCGTTGGCGATGATGGAACGGTCCCCGAACAGCTGGCTCATCAGCTTGATGTAGGGGGTCTCACCACAGCCGGCGCAGGCACCGGAGAACTCGAACAGCGGCTGCAGGGTCTGGGTGTGCTTGACGGTGTCGTTGCGGATCTCCGCACGGTCCGGGTAGGGAAGGGCCTGGAAGGCCGTGAACCGCTCGCGTTCGACCTCCAGCACCGTGCGGTCCCCCTCACCGTTGCCGCTGGCGATCACCTCGTCCACCGGCGTCATGTCGATCGCCTTGTGGCCGACGTCGGACCGGCTGACGGCGGGGCAGGTCTCCACGCAGACGCTGCACCCGGTGCAGTCGTCGGGCGCGACCTGGACGGTGAGCTGCATGCCCTGCAGGCCACGGTCCTTGAAGGGCTTCGACAGGTAGCTCTCGGGCGTGCCCTCGAGCTCCTCGGGGTCGAACACCTTGATCTGGATCGCGGCGTGGGGGCACACGATGGCGCACTTACCGCAGTCGATGCAGATGTCGGGGTCCCAGGTGGGGATCTCCGGCGCGATGGAGCGCTTCTCGTAGCGCGCCGTGCCGGTGGGGAAGGCCCCGTCGACGGGCAGGGCGGAGACGGGCAGCAGCTCGCCCTCGCCGGCCAGCAGCCGTGCGGTGACCCGCTCCACGAACTCCGGGACATCGCCCTCCTCCATCGGGGTGAGCTCCAGCGCCCGGGCGATGGGGTCGGGTCGCACCAGGGAGGAGGTCGCCTCGGCCGGCACGTCCACCCGGTGGATCGCGGTGGTCGCCGCCTCGACACCGTCGAGGTTGCGGTTGACCACCTTCTCCCCGAAGCTGCCGTAGGTCTTCTTCACCGCGTCGCGGATCGCCTCCAGGGCTTCCTCACGGGGCAGCACCTCGGTGACGAGGAAGAAGGCGGCCTGCATGACCGTGTTGATCCGGCCGCCCAGCCCCACGGAGCGGGCGATGCCGTGCCCGTCGATCACGTGCAGCTCGAGCTCGCGCTCGATGATGGTCTCCTGCACGTCGTGGGGCAGGCGGTCCCACACCTCCTCGGGCGCGAAGGGGGCGTTGAGCAGCAGGATCCCGCCCTGGCGGGCCTCGCGCAGGACCTCGAGCTTGGAGAGCAGCCCGAACTGGTGCACCGCGACGATGTCCGCCTGCTCGACGAGGTAGGTGGCGTCGATCGGTGCCTCGGAGACCCGCAGGTGGGAGGCGGTGACCGCGCCGGACTTCTTGGAGTCGTAGACGAAGTAGGCCTGGCTGTAGCGCCCGGTGCCCTCGGCCAGGATCTTGGTGGTGTTCTTCGCCGCACCGACGGTGCCGTCGGAGCCGAGGCCGTGGAAGATGGCGGCGAGGTCCTTGTCCAGCCGCGGCAGCGCGAAGCCCTTGTCGATGTCGAGGGAGAGGTGGGTGACGTCGTCCTTGATGCCGACGGTGAAACGACGCTTGGGGTCCTCCTTGGTCAGCTCGGTGTACACCGCGGCGACCATCGCCGGGGTGAACTCCTTGCTGGACAGCCCGTACCGCCCGCCGATCACGTCCGGCATCGCGTCACGGCCACCGGTGGCGACCGCGTCGGCGAGCGCCGTGATCACGTCCTGGAGCAGCGGCTCACCCGTGGCGCCCGGCTCCTTGGTGCGGTCGAGCACGGCGATGCGCGTGGCGGTGTCGGGCACCGCAGCGAGGAACGCCTCCACGGGGAAGGGCCGGAACAGCCGCACGACCACGGCAGCGACCTTCTCCCCCTCCGAGACGAGGTGGTCGACCACCTCGCGCACCGGTCCGACACCCGAGCCCATGAGGACCACGACACGCTCCGCATCGGGGGCGCCGTGGTACTCGACGAGCTGGTAGCGCCGCCCCGTCTGGGCGGCGAACGCCTCCATCACGTCCTGGACGGCACCGGGCACCGCGTCGTAGAAGGTGTTGGCCGCTTCGCGCGCCTGGAAGAACACGTCCGGGTTCTGGGCCGAGCCGCGCAGCGACGGACGGTCAGGATCCAGGGCGCGCTCGCGGTGCAGCAGGATGTCCTCGTCGGGCATCAGCGCCCGCAGCGCGTCGTCGGGCAGCAGCTGCACACGGTTGAGCTCGTGGGAGGTGCGGAAACCGTCGAAGAAGTGCATGACGGGGAGCCGGGTGGACAGCGTGGCCGCGTGGGCCACGGCCGCCATGTCCTGGGCTTCCTGGGGCGAGTTGGACACCAGCATCGTCCAGCCCGTGGAGCGGGCCGCCATCACATCCGAGTGATCACCGAAGATCGACAGGGCGTGGGTCGCCACGGTGCGGGCCGCCACGTGCAGGACCGCCGGGGTCAGTTCCCCGGCGATCTTGAACATGTTGGGCAGCCACAGCAGCAGCCCCTGGGAGGAGGTGAAGGAGGTCCCGAGCGAACCCGTCTGCACCGCCCCGTGCAGCGCACCGGCGGCACCACCCTCCGACTGCATCTCCACCACCGAGGGCACCGCACCCCAGAGGTTGGGTTGCCCGGCGGACGCCCAGGCATCGGCGAACTCCCCCATCGGTGACGACGGGGTGATGGGGTAGATGGCGACGGTCTCCGAACAGCGGTAGGCCACGTTGGCGGCGGCCTCGTTGCCGTCCAGCGTCGCGATCTCGGGCCCGGGGACCTGCTCGCCCTCGGGCGCGGCACCCTTGGTGCTCGCGGTCGACACGGTGGTTGCTGCCATCGGACACCTCTCAGGTAGCGCGCGGTACGGGCACGCTCGGACATCAGCCGAGACGTTAAGAGCAGCGCCGCAGGCTTCGTGCGGCTCAAGGTCCCCGATCCGCGGGACCTCGTGCCCCATCGCCGCCGGCGACCTCGGCGTCCATCGACGTGACCGTGGACGGGTCGCCGTCCTGACCGACCGCTGCCGATGGGTCCGTGCCGTCCGCAACCGCGGCCGTCCGCCGAGCGGTGGCGGCCGGCGTGATGCGCACCTTGGCGACCCGGCGGCCCTGGAGCTGGAGCACCTCGATCGCGGTGCCCTCCAGCTCGATGCGCTCATCGGTGACCGGGACCCGACCGAGCGTGCCGAACACCAGCCCACCCACGGTGTCCCAGCCCTCCTCGGGCAGGGAGAGGTCGAGCAGCTCGTTGAGGTCGTCCACCCCGAGACGTGCATCGATCAGATACCGCCCGTCCTGCAACGGCTCGACGAGCGGTTCCTCCTGATCATGCTCGTCGACGATCTCGCCGACGATCTCCTCGAGCACGTCCTCGATGGTGACCAGCCCCACGAACTCCCCGTACTCGTCCACGACCAGCGCCAGATGGACCGCGTCCGCCTGCAGCTCCCGCAGCAGCTCGTCGCACCCCTTGGTCTCGGGGACGAAGGTGGGTGGTCGGGTCAGGTCCGCCCAGCCGTCCCGCGTCGGCTCGGTCGCCAGACGGCGGAGCAGGTCCTTGGCGTACACCACGCCGACGATCCGTCCGGTGTCGGGCGGCGCGTGCACCGGAAGGCGGGAGTAGCCGCCGTCCACCGCCACGCCGACCACCTCGGCGAGCGGCGCACCGTCGGGCACGCTCACCACGTCGGGCCGGGGCACCATCACCTCGCGGACCAGGGTGTCCCCGAGCTCGAAGATCGAGCGGATCATCGCCCGCTCCTCGGGCTCGAGCTCGTCGTCCTCCTCCTGCTCGTCCTCGGTGAGCTCGCGCAGCTCGTCATCGCCGGCGTGCGGCCCCGAGACCTCATGACGCCGCGGGACCAGCGCCCGGCCCACCCCGACCACCACCGAGGTGGCCGGCCCCAGCAGCCGCACCACGGTCCGGCCGCCGCGCGCCAGCACCAGCCCGGCGGTGTCGAGGTGACGGAGCACCAGGGTGCGGGGCACGGCCTCGCCGAGCACCAGGCTGACCACGACCACCACCACCATCGCGCCCACGACCGCGAACCCGCCCCCGCCGAGGTCCAGGACCAACCAGGTCGCCAGCGCCGCCGTGGTCACCCGGGCACCCACCGTCGCGAGCAGGATGGCGTCGAGGGTGCGGGCCCGGTGCTCGGTCAGCCACAGCAACGCCGCGGTGCGGGCGGGCACGTCCTCGCGTTCCTCCACCAGCCGCAGCGCCCGCACCACGTTCATGCGCGTCGCCACGGTCTCAACGGCCGCGAGCCAGGCGGTGATGACCACGAGGAGAACGAGCGCGAGCAGGACCAGGGGCACGGGGTCGGCGTTCACCGCGGTGCGGTTCCCCGCCGGTGGCTGACCAACAGCTGCTCGGTGAGCGCGAACATCTCGCGCTCCTCCGCCTCCTCCGCGTGGTCCATGCCGAGCAGGTGCAGGAGCCCGTGCACGGTCAACAGGCGCAGTTCGTCGTGGGCGGAGCGGTCGAACCGCGGCGCCTGTTCCGCGGCCACCTCGGGGCAGAGGACGACATCGCCGAGCACCGCGGGCACGCCCGAGGGCGACTCCCCGACAGCGTCGATCGGGAACGCCAGCACATCCGTCGCTCCGCGCTCGCCGAGGTGGTCGGCGTTGAGCTGGGTCATGGTCTCCCGGTCCACCAGCAGCAGGGTCCCCGCCATGTCGTCCGGCACGTGGCGTTCGGCGAGCACGTGACGGGCGAGGGAGACGAGATCCTCGGCATCGACGGCGCGCTGCTGCTCGTCAGCCAGCTCGACCGACACGCTCACCCACCCCCGTCGGTGGCGTCGTCGCTGGTGGCGGCGTCGCTGGTGGCGGCGCGGCTGTCGGCAGCTGCGGCGCCCGTGCGCAGCGACGCTTCGTCGTAGGCCTCGTACGCCTCGACGATGCGCTGCACGATGTGGTGGCGCACCACGTCCCCGGACCGCAGCCGCGCGAAGGCCACCCCGTCGATGCCGTCGAGGATCTCGCCGACGATCCTGAGCCCGGATCTGGTCCCGGTCGGCAGATCCACCTGGCTGACGTCACCCGTGACCACGGCCTTGGAGTTGAAGCCGATGCGGGTGAGGAACATCTTCATCTGCTCGGGTGAGGTGTTCTGCGCCTCGTCGAGGACGATGAACGCGTCGTTGAGCGTGCGTCCCCGCATGTAGGCCAGGGGTGCGATCTCGATGGTGCCGCGGTCGACGTGGTTGACGAGCTCCTCCGCCTCCATCATCTCGTGGAGGGCGTCCCACAGCGGCTTGAGGTACGGGTCGATCTTCTCGTGCAGGGTCCCTGGCAGGAAGCCCAGCCGCTCGCCGGCCTCCACCGCCGGTCGGGTCAGGATCAGGCGGTTGACCTGCTTGGCGCGCAGCGCCTGCACCGCGGCCCCCATCGCCAGGTAGGTCTTGCCGGTACCGGCCGGTCCGATCCCGAAGGTGACCGTGTTCTCCCGGATGGCGTCGAGGTAGCGTTTCTGACCCAGGGTCTTGGCCCGGATCGTGCGTCCGCGATGGGTGATGAGCGCCTCGGACAGCACCTCCGAGGGGCGCTCGTCGGCGTCGTCACGGATCATGCGCACCGTCTGGCGCACCGTCCCACGGTCGATCGCGTGGCCGCGATCGAGCAGCAGGACGAGCTCCTCGAACAGCCGGGCGACCCGGCCGGTCTCGGCGGGGTCCTCGGAGCGGATGGCGATCTCGTTGCCACGGACGTGGATCGAGGCGTGGAAGGCGTCCTCGATGGTCCGTAGGAGCTCATCACGCGTCCCCAGCAGCGACACCATGGCGTGCTCGCCGGGGACGAGGACCTTGATGGCGCCGACCCCGTCGCCGGTGCTGGCGCGCTCGCCGCCAACGGTGTGGGCGGCGGGGGCGTCCTCGGGTGCGGTGCGGGCGGTACTCGCAGGCAGACTCGCCACGGGTGCGGGTGACTCCTCGACGGGGACCGGGGTGGGGCAGGGTGCGCCGGCGAGGCGTCGGCGGCGCCGGGCGCGGATCTCGGCCAGGGTAGCTCCCGTGGCCCGGTCGCGACCTCAGCGCACCACGCCGACCGCAGCCAACCGCTCGCGTAGCTCCTCCGGCGCGGCGTCGAGCACGGCAGCGAGGAGCTCCAGGTCACCGCTGCGGATCGTCAGCACCCGACCGTTGTAGTCACCGCGGCGCGCCTGGATCGCGGCGGCGTAGCGGCGCACCGCCGGCTCGATCTCCGTCTCTCGCTCGAGCGCCGTCAGGTCGATGACCAGCTCCGGTCCCCGGTCGGTCAGCACCGGGAGGCCCGATACCTCCGGCGGCAGCAGCTCGGACACCGGCACCCGGTAGAAGATGGCCAGCCGCTGCAGGCGGGAGATGGACACCGCCCGCTCACCGCGCTCGTAGGCCCCCACGACGGACGCTTTCAGGACGCCTTCGCTGCGGTGCTCGACCTCGTGCAGCGACAGTCCCTGCTGCTGACGAACCCGCCGGAGCCGCTCACCTAGCAGCGCGGCGTACCGTCCCTCATCAGCAGACATGGCGTTCTCGATGGATCTCGGTCGCACCCGGCGCGGGGAGGGTGCGAGGTTGGTGGTGTGCGACCGGGGCCTGACCGGCCGTCATCGACGCTCCGGACCCGGGCTCCCAGCCACTTCACCCTCCACGATACATCGACCACGCTCCGTCAGGAAGCATCGTGACCCAGCGTAAAGCGGGATGAGCGCGTCGCGACCGCGCAGCCGGGCGGGGCTCACCCCCAGCGGCCGAGCGCTGCCGAGAGCACCGCGATGCCGGCCGGACCCGCGTGTTCGGTCCTGAGCACCGTCGTACCGAGCCCGACCGCCAGCGCGCCAGCGGTGACCGCGTCGGCCACCTCGTCGTCGGTGAAGCCGCCTTCCGGTCCCACGGCCAGCACCACGGCAGGGACACCGACCAGGGACTCGGCGATCCGCGGGAGACCGGGTGTAGCGGGGTGTGCCACCAGGACGAGTTCCTCCTCGGCGATGGAGCGGTCCAGTCGCGCCGGTCCACTGACCAGCGGTCGCCTCGGGCGGCGCGCCTGCTCGCTCGCAGCCCGCACGACCGCTTCCCAGCGCGCACGCGCCTTGGACGCGCGTGGACCGGTCAGCCGCGGGACCGACCTTGCCGTGGTCAGCACCCGGATCTCGTCCACCCCGAGCTCGGTCGCCTGACGCAGCACCTCGTCGAGCTTCCGTCCCTTGGGCAGGGCCTGGGCGAGGATCAGCCGGGGGTGGCGGGGTGGGACCAGCCGTGCGTCAGCGGTCAGCTGGACACCAGCCTCGCCGAGCGAACCGGTGGCGGTCCAGCCGTCGCCGTCCGCCACCTCGATCGGCGCACCGACGCGCAGCCGGAGCACCCGCTCTAGGTGGGAACGTTCCGCGGCGGACAGCGGGAACCAGGCCCCCGCCGCTCCGGCGTCGAGGGAGGTGTCGAGGTGGACGAAGGGCGTACGGCTCACGGCGCTGGCACGGCCTCAGCGCTGGAAGGCGTCACGCAGCCGGGAGAGCGGACCACGCCCGCGGGCGTCCAGCTCCTCCCCCCGGGCCTCCGCCAGCTCGGTCAGCAGCGCACGCTGGTGGCCGTCGAGACCGGTGGGCACCTCGACGCGCACCACGAGCGCCATGTCGCCGCGCCGTCCACCGCCGCGCATCGGCACGCCCGCGCGACGCACCGTCAGCACGTCACCGGGCTGCGTGCCCGCCGGCACCGGGACCTCGACGTCCTCGCCGTCGACGGTGGGGACGGTCAGGGTGGTGCCGAGTGCGGCCTGGGATACCGAGACGGTGACCTCGGCCGCCAGGGTCCGGCCGTCGCGCTCGAACACCTCGTGCTCGGCGACCCGGATCTGGACGTACAGATCGCCGGGCGGCGCGCCCTGCCGGCCGGCCTCGCCCTCCCCGCGCACGGGGATACGGTCGTCGTCCTCGAGCCCCGCGGGGATGTCCACCCTCAGGGTCCGGCTCGTCTGGCGGCGCCCCTCCCCCGCGCAGTCCGTGCAGGGGTCGCCGACGGTGCGGCCGGTACCCCGGCAGGCCTCGCACGGCGCCGCCGTTGCGAGCTGTCCGAAGGCCGTGCGCACCACGCGCTGGACCTGGCCCGCACCCCCGCAGGTGGTGCAGCCGGTGGGGCCGCTGCCGTCGGCGGCGCCGCTGCCGGCGCAGGTCTCGCAGGCCCTCGGGACGTCGACCTCGACGTCGCGGGCGACACCGGTCACCACCTCCTCGAGGGTGAGCTCCACCACCACGAGGACGTCGCGACCGGGCTGCTGCCGCCGGCCGCGGCCAGCACCGCCGGAGCGGAACCCGGCGGACTGGCCGAAGAAGGCGTCGATGACGTCGTCGATGCCGCCGAAGCCCCCCGCCCCGAAGCCGAAGGGGTCACCCGCGCTCGCACGCCCGTTGCTGGTGCCGTCATCGCCGAACCGGTCGTAACGGGATCGGCGCTGCGGGTCGGAGAGCACCTGGTAGGCGTGGGTCACCGCCTTGAAGGTGTCCGCATCACCACCGGCGTCCGGGTGGTGTTCGCGGGCCTTGCGTCGGTAGGCACGCTTCAGGTCGTCCTCGCTGGCGGAGCGGGGGACGTCGAGGAGCTCGTAGAGGTCAGACACGGTGCCTCACAGGTCGTCACAGGGGTGGTGTCGGTGTCCTGCGCCTCAGCGGGACAGGTCGGTCAGGGTCGCCTGGAGCTGGTCGGCCACGGCGCGGACCGTGGCCAGCACCGTCGCGTAGTCCATCCGCGTGGGACCGAGGACCCCGAGGGAACCGGCGGTCACCAGTTGGTAGCGCTGGGCGACCAGGGAGGCGGACCGCAGGTCCTCGACCTCGTTCTCCTCCCCGATGCGCACCGTCGGGTGCTCGTCCGCGGTGGCGTCGGCCAGCAGCCGTGCCAGTGTGACGCGTTCCTCGAGCAGCTGCAGGACCCGGGAGAGGTGGTGTCGCTCGAAGGTCTCGTCGCCGGCGAGCGAGGCCTGCCCACCCACGAACACGTGGTGCACGGTGTCCTCCGCGAGGCTGGGCGCAGCGGCGTCGGCGACGGCCTGGAGGATCTCCCGCAGCTCCGACGGCGCATCCTCCACCAGCCGTGTGAGGGTGGCGTGGACCTCGCCAAGACGTCGACCGCGGAGCTGCTCCGCCAGCACCGTGCGGACCCGGTCGAGGTCCCCCTCGGTGGCATCGGCGGGCAGCTCCACGGAGCGCTTCTCCACCCGGCCGGTGTCGGCGACGAGCAGCAGCAGCCCCGCGCCGGGGCCGAGCCCGACGAGTTCGCACAGCTTCAGCCGTGCCGCGTCCACGGCGGGCGCGATGACCAGGGACACCAGGCGGGTCAGCTGGCTGAGCACCGAGGAGGTGCGTGCCAGCAGGTCCTCGACGTCCGCGGCGTTGCCGAGCAGCTCCTGCACGAGCTCGCGTCGGGACCCGTCCAACGCCGGGTCGGTGCGCAGGTCGTCCACGAAGCGGCGGTAGCCCTTGTCGGTGGGCACACGGCCGGCGGAGGTGTGGGGTTGGGCGATGTAGCCGCGCGCCTCCAGCGCCGACATCTCGTTGCGCACCGTGGCCGCGGACACGGCCAGGCGCGCCACGTCAACGACCCGCTTGGAGCCCACCGGCTCACCGCGCGCGATGTACTCGGTCACGATGGCCCGGAGCACCGCGCGCTTGCGGTCATCCAGGTCGGCATCGTCGGCCTCAAGCTCTCCGCCGAGATGTGGCACCCCGGCGACCTCGGCCGGCAGGGACACCTCGACCTGGACGGGGTCACCGCCATCGACGGCGGCTGCCGCGGCGTCGATCGCCGCTCGTGCGATCCGTTCCCCCGCCTCGGCCATCCGACACCTCCTCCAGGTCGCGGACGTGCCGAGGGTACCGACCTGGCACTCGCCGGCCAGGTCTGCTACCGGCGCTACACCTCGATGGTGCCACCGAGCAGGGTGCCGATGAGGTAGCCGATCAGGCCTGCACCGCCCCCGATGACCAGCAGCCGCAGACCGGACACCACGGCCGGTCGACGGGTCAGGCGCGTCAGCACGGCCCCCGCACCGAACAGCACGACGCAGCACAACACGATGCTGATCAGCACCGCGTCGATCCCGGTGGTGAAGATGAAGGGCACCAGGGGGAACAGACCGCCGGTCCCGAACAACGCGGCGTTGGCCGCCGCCGCCCGGTACGGGCTGACGTTGTCCTGCGCCTCGACCACCCGGTGCGCCGCGAGCATCTCCGCCTGGGTCTTCACGCTGACGTACTCGCCGGCGCCCATCGACACGGCCCCGGAGACCACACCGGCGATGCCGGCGACCACGACGGCACCCGGGCTGATGTTCGCCCCGGCCACGCCCATGATGAGGCCGAAGTTGCTGACCACCCCGTCCTGGATGCCGAACACACCGGCCCGGATGGTGTTGGAGCGATCCAGGCCGTTGCCGGTCTCGTCCGCCGGGTGCACGGCGGCCTTCCCATCCACCTCGGCGTCACCTGGGTCACGCTCGGCCGGCTCGGGGCGCTGCTGTGCCATGCTGCCTGCCCCTTGTCGGGCGTGGGTGCCGGCATCCGCGGGATCGCGGGTCGACCGACATCGTCGGCCGGCAACCTACAGACGCCTCTGCGCTCCGTCACCGCAGGTGAGGCGTCCCTGCACGTGCCCGCCCGAGCGTCCCGGTTGCCCTCGGGCCGCCGGCGGTCGACCTGCCGCTGCCCGCGACGTGGCCTAGGGTGGGGGCGACCGCCACCACACAACCGCGATCGCGGCAGCAGCCGATCCGTCAGGAGCGCGACCGTGTCCACCACCCCGCCCAGTGAGGGGGCTCCCGCCACCGGGACCAGCGACGAACGCGACACCTCCGAGGTGATCGCGTCGCTGCTCGTCCACGGCCAGGGCCTGCTCAAGACCGAGCTCGAGCTCGCGAAGCTCGAGATCAAGCGCATCGTCACCGAGAAGGCCATCGCCGTCGGGCTGGTGGTGTTCGGCGCGGTGCTCGGGCTGTTCATCCTCGCGTTCGTCGGCGTGACCGGTGCCAATGCCCTGATGCTGGTGGTCGAGCCCTGGCTGGCGTGGCTGATCGTGACGGGCATCTACACCCTGGTGGCGGTCATCCTGCTGCTGGTGGCCATCCGCCTGTTCAAGCGACCGGTGGTGCCGGAGCACACCAAGGCGGAAGTGGAGACGACCAAGGCGTGGGCGAGCGAGCAGGTGGGCCGATGAGCACGGCAGGTGAGGACACGACCGGCGACGGTGGCGGCAGCACACAGGAACGCGTGACCGCTGCCGTCGAGCAGGCGAAGGCGCGGGCCGAGGAGCGCGTCGAGCGCTACAAGGCCGAGGCGGAACGCGCGAAGAACACCGTCACGGAGATGAAGGAGGAGGTCTCCACCGCCGTGGACGACCGCCGCGGCGGACCCGCGACGTCGGTGGAGGACGCGGAGGCCAAGGCCGCGCAGCTGCGCGCCGGGATCGAGCGGGACCTGGCGACGCTGCAGGCCCGGCTGCCCGATGCCGAGGACGTCTCCGAGCGTGCCCGGTCGCTGGCCATCAGCGTCGGCGGTGGCCTGGCCGCTGTGACCGGCGTGGTGGTGCTCCTCGGACGACGGCGCGCCGCCAAGGCCGAGGAGCGCGACCTCGAGGCACAGGCCGAGGCCCTCGCGAAGGTCCTGGCGCGGGCGGAGCGGATCGAGGTGGCCGAGGAGGAGGACGGCGGTGGTCTGGGCCGCTGGCTGCTCCTGGTCACGGGTATCGCCGGTGCCGGCGCGGGTGTGTGGTGGTGGCAGCAGCGCGAGGCGGATCTCGACGTCGACGATCTGTGGGGGCCGACGCCCGAGTGACGGCGGCCGCGTGGGCGGCTACCGGAGCGCGGTCGCCTCGCCGCCGAGTCCCTCGACGATGGCGACGGCGTTGCGTCGCATGAGCTCGAGGTAGGAGTGCTCCGGGTCGCCCGGCGCGCCCGGCAGGACGTCGTCGGCGAGCCCGTCGACGTAGCGCGCCCCGGTCTCCTCCGCGATGGCTTCGAGGACCGGGGTCGGGAACTCCTCGCTGCCGAACACCGCCGGCACGTCACGGTCGTTGATCAGGTCGATCACGTCGCGCACCTCGGAGGCCGAGGGGTCGGTGAAATCCGTGGGCTGCACCGCCGTCTCGTACTCGAGGCCGTAGTCCCGCGCGAAGTAGGTCCAGGCGTCGTGGTAGGTCACCAGGCTGCGGGCCGACTCGGGGATCGTGTCCACGGCCGCCTGGACCTGCGCGTGGAGCGTGTCCAACGCATCTAGGTAGGCGTCCCGGTTGGCCGTGTAGGTCGTCGCCCCCTCCGGGTCCTCCTCGCTGAGCTCCGCGGCGATGCCCTCCACCAGCGCGCGGGTGTTCACCAGCGAGGTCCACACGTGGGGGTTGGGACCGAGCTCGCCCTCGCCGTCGTCGTGGCTGTGCCCGTGGTCGTCGTCGTGGCTGTGCCCGTGGTCGTTATCGTCGTGACTGTGCCCGTGGTCATCGTCGTCGTGGGAGTGCCCGTGGTCATCGTCACCGTGGGAGTGCCCGTGGTCGTGGCTGTGGTCGAAGACCAGGTCGGCGTCCTCCAGCGCGTCCTCACCCAGCAGGACCATCCGCGAGTCGGAGGGCAGGTGCTCCTCCGCCATGCGCAGCGCACCGTCGTTCAGCGCCAGACCGATACCGAGGTAGAGATCCGCACCCGCCAGGGTGATGACGTCGCTCGGCCGCGGCTCGTAGGTGTGGGCGTCGGCTCCTGCGGGCACCAGCGGTTCCACCGACACCCGCTCGCCGCCCACCTGGGCCACCAGATCCGCGACCGGTGCGACCGTCGCGACCACGTGGAGCGCCGGCTCCACGTCCGCGTCGTCGGCAGCATCTGCCGCGGTGTCAGCATCGTCCTCGGGGCTCCCCTCCTCTGCCACGACGTCGTCGTCGGCCTCCGCGGCGTCGACGGCGGTGTCGTCCTCGACCTGGCCGCAGGCGGCGAGCAGCACGGCGAGCCCGACCAGGAAGGCGGGCATGAGGCGACGGCGGGCGCGGGCGGAGGACATCGGTTGCTCCGTGTCGGGCATCACGGTGCGGCGGACCGGCACCTACTGCGAACGACTCGCAGCTTACCGACGTGGAGAGGGCGGCGCGCCGTCTGCGGCGTCCATCGCCGCCGTCGCGGTGCGCCCGGCCTGGTCGCCGTCCTGCGTGGTGGCCCGGGCCTGGAGCTCGGACGGGGAGGGGCGTCGACGCGCCGCACGCAGTCCCAGTCGGGTGGTGATGCCGCTGACCAGCGCCACCACGGTGAAGGCCAGCGCACCCGTCAGCACGATGGACGGTCCGCTGGGGACGTCGAGGTGGAAGGAGAGGTACAGCCCGAGGACGGCCGCAGCGACCCCGAGCAGGGTGCTGACCACCAGCATCCGCCCCACCGATCGCGTCAGCAGCCGGGCCGTGGCGCCGGGGATCACCACCGCCGCGGCGATCAGCAGCACCCCGAGCACCCGGACGGAGGCCACCACCACGGCTGCGGTGATCAGGCTGAAGGTCAGCTCCATCGCCCCGGTCCGCACCCCGTGGACCCGTGCCACCTCGGTGTCGAAGGTGGTGAACACCAGGGACTTGAACAGCAGGAGGAGCAGCGCGGCGAAGGCGAGGCCGACGGCGCCCGCCACCGCGACATCGGTCCGGTTGACGCCGAGCAGGTTGCCGAACAGGACCGCCTCGACGTTCAGCCGCGTCGGCACGAGCGCCAGCACCGCCACGCCGATGGCGAAGATCGAGGTGGTGACGATGCCGATGGCCGCGTCGGCGTGCAGCCCGCGTTGCCGGGCGACCGCGTCGATCAACAGCGCGGACAGGACGGTCGCTGCGATCGCACCGACGTACAGGTCCAACCCCAGGGCCAACCCGACGGCGACCCCGCCCAGCACGCTGTGCGCCAGCCCGTGCCCGATGTAGCTCATCCGGCGCAGGACGACGAAGGTCGACAGGGCGCCGCTCATGGCGCCGACGAGGACCCCCGCCAGCAGGGCCCGGGTGAAGAACGCGTAGTCCAGGGGCAGCAGCACCCACTCGGTCACGACGCGAGCCCGTCCTCACGCCACGGGTCCGGCTGCCGCCCAGGCCCGCCGAGGCCGACCGGCGCGGCGTCCACCACCACGACCCGTCCGCCGTCGTGCAGGACCTGCATACGGCCGCCGTAGGTCGCCTCGAGCACCTCCGGGGTGAGCACCCGTTCCGGTCGCCCGTCCGCCGTGATCCGGCCGTGGAGGCACACCACCCGGGGCAGGTGCGCGGCCACGGCGTTCAGATCGTGGGTCGTCAGCAGGACCGTGAGACCGGCCCGGTGCAGTTCGGCGAGGACCTCGAGCACGTCGAGTCGGGTCGTGGGGTCGACCCCGCTCGTGGGTTCGTCCAGCAGCAGCAGCTCGCTGCGGCGGTACAGCGCCCGCGCCACGAAGGCGCGCTGCTGCTGGCCCCCGGAGAGGTCGGCGAGCCGCCGTCGATGCAGGCCGACGAGCCCGAGGCGGTCGAGCAGCTCACCGGCACGTGCCCGCTCGGCGCGCGTGAACCAGGGCAGGCGTCGGCTGCTGGCGGCGTCACCGAGCAGCACGACCTCGAGCACGTCGATCGGGAACTCGCGCTCCACGTTGTCCAGCTGTGGCACGTAGCCCACCCGGGCCGGCGGGCGACGGCGGACCGACGCGCCCAGGACCTCGACACGGCCGCGGTGGAGGTCCGCGCCGGCGGTCAGCAGCCGCAGCAGGGTGCTCTTGCCGGAACCCGACGGACCGACGATGCCCACCAGTTCGCCCCGCTCCACGGTGAGCGACAGCCCGCTCAGGACCCGGCGCCGCCCGTACCCCGCGGCGACATCCTCCAGCGCGATCGCGGGCGTGGAGGCCGCCGACTCCAGCCCCAGCTCGAGGGAACCGAGGTCGATGGGCGGTGCGGTCGTGGCTGACATGGGGTCCACGGGTCGTGACGGAGGGGAAGCAGCTGGTGCGAACGTTTCGCAGTCTACGCCCCACCGGACGGCCGCGCAGCCGTGCACCGGCCCGACGGCCTACCGTCACCGACCACCTCGACACAGGAGCGGGATCCGTCGTGCTGCCCGTGCTCGTCGACGACACCCACCGCGGGCACGACCCCGCCTACGAGCTGAACGCCGGCCGCACGGTGGCGCCGGTCCCCGAACGGCCCGCCCGCGTCGAGGTGATCCACGCCGCGCTGGTGGCGGCGGGCTTCGCCACGCAGCTGTCGCGCCGGCACGACGACGAGGTACTCGACGGCGTCCACGACCCGGAGATGGTGGCCTACCTCCGCGGTGCCTACACGGCCTGGCGGGAGGCCGGCGGTCCGGAGGTGATGATCGCCGACACCTTCCGGTCACCGGCCTGGGCCGGCGGTGGCCGCCGCCCGCGGTCCCCGCTGGGCGCCCTGGGCTGGTACTGCACCGACACGGCGACCCCGCTGGTCGCCGGGTCCTACGCCGCAGCGCGGGCGGCCGTGGACCTGGCCTGCACCGCCGCGGACCTCGTGCTCGCCGGTGCGTCCGCCGCGTACGCCCTGACCCGGCCGCCAGGGCACCACGCCGGCCCCAGCTACTTCGGTGGCTTCTGCCTGCTCAACCACGCGGCCGCAGCAGCACAGCGGCTGCGGGGCTCGGGGACGGTCGCCATCATCGACGTGGACGTCCACCACGGCAACGGCACCCAGGACGTGTTCTGGACCGCCGGCGACGTCCTCTACCTGTCGATGCACACCGATCCCGACCACCAGTACCCCTTCTTCTCCGGCGCCACCGACGAGCTGGGTGCGGGACCGGGACAGGGAACGACCCGCAACCTGCCGCTGGCGCCGGGGACCGGCGACGCCGGCTTCCTCCGCGCGGTGGAGGTCGCGTGCGAGCTCGTCACCGCCTTCGATCCCGCGTCGGTGGTGGTGTCGCTGGGCCTGGACGTCGCCGCCGAGGACCCGCTGGGGCAGCTCGAGGTGACCGACGACGGACTCGCCCGGGCTGGCGCCCTGCTCGGTCGGCTCCAGCGGCCCACGGTCCTGGTACAGGAGGGCGGCTACGCCCTGCCGGAGCTCGGCCAGCTCGCCGTCACCACCCTCAGCGCCTTCACCCGGGTACGGGGCTGACCGCGACGCCCCGCCGGAGCCCGGCCTACCCCCCGTCCACCGCGTTGCGGGCCACCACGCCGGGCAGGATGTCGGCGTCGAGGATGCGGGCGACGAGCGGATCCAGGGCCGCGAGCAGCGCTGCGCAGGATGCCGAACCGAGCGCGGACCATGGAGGTGCGGCGAGCTCGTCGGTGCGGCGCTCGAGCCGGTCCCGCAGCGCCCGACCGTGCGCGGTCAACGCCCCCTCGCCATCGAGCACGCCACGGGCACGGAGCCGGTCCGCGGCCGCGTCCCACATCGGCTCGGGGATCCCGCGGGTGGCGCCGAGGATCTTCCGCAGCTTCGGGGTGTCGCCGCGGGTGGTGAGGTGGGCCTCGACGCCGTCGAGCTCCGCCTCCACCAGCAGCGCGACGTGGCCGTCACCGCGCGACTCCCGGATCCGGGTCGCGGCCTGCCACAGCACCAACGCCGGCGTGCTCGCCCAGGGCAGCGAGGACCAGGCCGCGGCCAGCGGCCGTCCCAGGGTCGGGTGCAGCAGTGCGGCTTCCCGTGCCAGCTCCGCCGCGCGGGAGAGCTCCGGGGCGTCCCCGAGCACGGTGTGCAGCACCGTAAGGAGCGCACCGTCCGTGGCCGCCAGGATCTCCTGTGGCGCAGCGATCTGCCACGCACCGGGAAGGGCGTGGGCGATGACCGCGGGTTGGAAGCCGTGGAAGGCCGCGGTCACCACCTCGGGTCCGACCGGTCCGAAGGGGGCGCTGCGCCCGGCCACGTACCCCACCACACGGTCGGGCAGGCCGAGGTCGGCGTGCGCGCGGTGCACTTCCGGGGCGAAGTAGGCGAGGGTGTGGACGGCCTCGAGGCGTCCCCACAGCCGTCGTGCCAGGGCCGCGTGCTCGGCCGTCGTCGCCCCGCTGTCGCCCACCACGCCGCTCCCGCTCAGGTCACCGGAACGTTAGCTGCCGTGCTCGGCCGCGGCCCGGATCGCTGAGCCACCGTCCGGACGGCCATCCGGAGTGCTGCACCGCTGACGAGGGTGGCCGACCGTGCGCTGTGACGGGGACGGCGAGGAGAACAGGCAGGGACGTGGAGCAGGTGCTCGAGCAGGTCGTGGCAGTGTGGTCGCTGCTGTGGCCGGCGCTGGCGGTCGCTGCGTTACGGGCGACCGACGTCACGTTGACCACGGTGCGGACCGTGCTGGTGGTCCAGTCGAAGCGCTGGGCGGCCGCCGCGGTCGCCGGCGCGGAGGCCGGGGTGTGGTTGTCGGCCGCGGGCATCGTCTTCGCTGACACCTCACCCGCACGCGTCGCCGGCTTCGTGGTGGGGGTGGCGACCGGCACCGCGATCGGGGTGTCGTTGATCGAACGGCTGAAGGTCGGCTCCACCACCGTCCGGGTGTACGTGCCGGCAACGCAGCTGGACGAGGACGGGGTCACCGTCGTGGACGGCACCCGGGTGGCTGACGCCATCCGCCGTGCGGGCTTCGCAGCCACGGTGTTCACCGGTCGGGGACGGGACGGACCGGTCGACATGGTGCTCTCCACGGTGTCGCGCCGGAACGCCGAACAGGTGCTCGCCGCGGCCCGCACGGTGGACCATGACGCCTTCGCCTCCTTCGACTCCAACCCCCGACCGGTCCTCCACTCCACCGCCGGGCGGGTGTGACGCACGCAGCCGGGTGCGACGTGAGCGCACCGGCCAGGACGACGGGGGTGCCGCCGATCCGTCCGTCACGCGCGGCCGAACTGCGGGCGAGCGGTGCGCCCTACCCTGACCACCGCACGGCTGCTGCCCGGACGGGGAGCGCGGGACGACGGCGACCACGAGGCCCAGCACGGTGACGGACGAGCTCTCCCGCGAGGAAGCTGCCCGCACGCTGGGGGTCGCCCTGCCCTGCTCCCCCGGGCAGGTCAAGCGCGCCTACCGCCGACAGGCGCGCCAGCACCATCCCGACCGTGGAGGCGACGCCCGGGTGTTCCACGCCCTGCAGCGGGCGTACGAGCGTCTGGCCGCCGAGGACACCCAGGCGCCACCGGTGCTGGGTGGGCGGCCGTCCCGGCCGCCGGCGGCCGGGCCCTTCGCGCCGAGCCAGGCGGAACTCTCCCGGTTGGACAGCGCGCGCACCATCCCGCACGGTCGGCTCCGGCTCGACACCGACCTGCTGGCCAGCGCGCTGGCACGCCCACACGCCGGGCCGCTACACCCGGTGCGCGCCTCCAGTCGTGCGCCGGGCTCGCTCCTGAACGGGGTCGCCAGCGTGCTCGCCACCGACCTCACCGCCACCCTGGCGGTGGCGAACACCACCAGCGATCTTGCGGAGCCCGTCGTCGGCATCGAGGTGGTCGGGGGTGCGCGGCGCGCGCGGCGGGCCCTGGAACGCGCGCCGCTGGAAGGGGTGTGGACGCGTCGGCGACGCACCTCGACGACCGCGCTCACCAGCACGGTCCCACCCGGCCGGGACCGCCACACCACCGCAGCGGCGGTCGCCCTGCGGGTCACCCGGCTGCTCGAGGCACTGTCCTGGCCGCTGCCCCAGTGGACGCTGACACCGGCGGACGACGTCCGCAGCTGACCGCGGTCCGCTCAGCAGGGGTCGGGAGGGATGAGCCCGTCGGCGTCCAGCCGCTCCAGGAGGGTCTCCACCGGGACGGCCAACGCCACACCGGCATCGACCTCGATGGCGAAGACCACCCCGACGACCCGACCGTCGTCGTCGAAGACCGGGCCGCCGGAGCTGCCCTGGGCGACGTCCACCTCGACGCGCAGCACCTCGGCGGGTTCGCCGAGGACGGTGCCGTCGACGGACCCGAGGATGCGGCCCTCGGCCACCTCGGCCGGGCCACCCCCCGGGTAGCCGACGACCAGTACCTCCGCACCGGTGGACACCGGGTCGGCCCGCAACTCGGCGACGGGCAGGTCGGCTTCCTGGGCCAACCGGAGCAGGGCGAGGTCGGAGTCGGCGGCCACGCCCGTCACGCTGACGGGCAGGGAACGGCCGTCCCAGGTGTTGATCGTGACCTCACGCGGCTGCTCGATGACGTGGCGGTTGGTCACCACCACACCGTCCGGCAGCACGAACCCGGAACCGAGCCCGAACTGCTCGCACCCGAGGGAGCGGACCCGCACGGTGACCTCCAGGGCCTGACGCCGCAGCGACGTGGCCGCCGGCTCGGGGAGCTCCTGCTCCGCCTGCTGCGTCGCCGACGGCGCGGGCGACGGCTCGGTCAGCGGCTCCACCGGTGGCTCGACGCACGCGGTCACCAGCAACGCCGCGAGCGCCGCCATCCCCGCCTGGACGATGCGCTGCCGCCGGCGCGACGCCGCCGGCGGCAACGCGCGCATCGACCGCAGCGGTTCCCGCTGCACCGATCCCTGTCGCGGCGAACCGGTCACGAGCGTCGGAGCTGATCGGCCGCAGCCTGCGCCTGGGCCACAGCACCGCGCGCCTCGGTGCAGAACCCGCGGACCTCGGCCGCCCGGTCGTTCAGGTCGTCCACGTCCACGTCCTGTCCAGCGGCCGCGGCGTTGAAGGCCGCAACGGAGTCCTCCTGGAGCGCGAACAACCGCGAGACGCAGCTGTCCAGGGCGGCGGTGGCCTCCGACACCCGCTCGGACAGCTCGATGAACACGTCCCGTTCCACCGAGACGGTGGTGGCGGTGTCCTCCGCCCTGGCCTTCTCCTCGGCCAGGCTGCGCACCCGGTCCTCCAGGCGGACGACATCCGACTCCGAGGTGGTGAGTGCGTCGACGGCGTCATCGAGTTGCGCCGCCACCGCCGCACGCTCCTCGGCTACCTCATCACGCTGCTGCTCCACAGCCTCGGCACGCTCCTGCCAGGCCGCCGCCGACTCGCGCTGATCCACGGCGATCAGCGCCGCGGTGACACCGGCGCCGACGGCCAGGACCAACAGCACGGCCAGCACGACCACCGGCCATCGCCGGCGGGACGGGACGGACGCGTGGGCCGGGACGGTCGCTGCGGCGGTGGGGTCTTCGGAGTGGCTCGGCACCGGTCAGGGTCCTCGCTGGCGTCGGAGGCGGCCGCGCGGGGCACGTCCGACGGGGCTCGGTGGCGCGCCACCGGACGGTGACGCCGCACCGCGATGATGCCATCGGCACGCGGCGCTGGTGACCATCGCGGACACCACCGGGTGACCGGCCCTTCGACCCGGACCTGCGGCCCGGGATCGAGCGACACGCACCGCACCCGCGCGACCTCCCACGACCTGTCGCAGCGGTCGGGCAGGATGCCGGGGTCCGCGACCCAGGAGCTCCCGTGTCCCACGACGATGCACCCACCACCGTCGACGCGCTCCTGCGCTCCGCAGCTGCCGCGGACGCCCGGGCGGCACGGGCCGTGCTCGCCGACATCGACGGTGTGCGGCTGCTGGAGCTCGTGGCAACGCAGGCCGAGCTCGCCGTGGACGAGGAACGCACGCGTCGGGCGGGTATCGACGCCATCGGCGACCTGGAGCGCGCCGCGATCGAGGTGATGGGTCTGCCCCAGGGCAGCGCCCCGGAGGAGGACCGAGCGGGTCCGCCAACGGTCACCGGCTGGGAGCTGGTGACCCTGGAACCGATCGAGCTCGCCGCGGCCACCCTCACCGTCCCGGTGCCCTCCTGGGTGCTCGCGCTGGTCGCCTTCCACGACCGTGACGACGCGGCGGGAGCGCTGTGCCGTCACGCGGTGGCGGCGGCTGCCGACGGCCGGGTCGTGGCCCTGGAACTGCACCTGACGGCGCCGCCCGGGGATGCGACCATCCGCTGGGCCCGGCTCTGCCAGCTGCCCGACGAACTCGGCGCGGACGCGGACCTCGCCGCAGCGCTCCTCGCTGCTCTGCAGCGTCCCGCGTGCTGACGCGCCCGCCTGGCCAGGGCGCCCGATGAACGCCGCGCGCGCGGCGAGCGCGCATCCGCGGCCGAGCCGCTGCGGAGCTTCGCCCCGGTTGGGCGGCACCCAGGGTGTGGTGACAGACTGCGCCGCCCTCCCGATCCACGAGACGAGCGTCCCGGTTGCCCACCACTGCCCGCTTCCGCCCCCATCCCCGCGGCTTCGGCTTCGCCGACCCCGTCGCCGAGGACCAACGAACCGAGATCGCGGTCACCGTCACCGACGAGAACGGCCGCACAGCGGAGATCGACCGCATCTTCGTTCCGCCGCCGACCGCGAAGGGCCTGATCGCCGACGACCTCCTCGACGTCGAGGTGGAGATCGATGACAAGGGCGCGAGCGCACGGTCGGTGCAGGTCCGGTCCCGGCCGCGACGGATGCTGGTCGGGACCGTGCAGCGGGGACCGGGTCGACTCGTTCTCGAGCCGGACCCTGCGCTCGGGACCGGCTGGGTCGACCTCGACACCTCGGTGACCGACCGTGTGCAGCAGGCCGTCGGGCGCCAGATCGTGGTCCTGCTCGGGACCCGGGAGGACGGTTCCGCCCTCGGGCGTGCCCTGGTCGCCGGACCCTACGTCGTCGGCTCGCCCCAGGCGATCCGGGCGGCGAGCGTCGTGGTGGCGCTCGGTCGTGCCGCCCCGGCGCTCATCCCGGGCGGACCCGCAGCGGCGGGTCTGGACGTCGCAGATGCGGAGACGCTCCACACCCGTATCGTCGGGCTGCTCGCCGGCGGGTCCCGGGGTGGCGCCGCCGGCCTCGACCCGACCGGGCCCCTCCCCGGGGTGGACGCGCCCTGGCAGGAGCGACGCGATGAGCCGTGCGTGACCATCGACAGCGCGGACACCCGTGACGTGGACGACGCCGTCGCCGCCACCTGGGATGGCCAGGCGGACGCCCCGGTGCAGGTGGCCGTCCACATCGCCGACGTGGCCCGCGCGATCGGGATCGACTCCCCGGCTGACCGCTACGCACGGGTCATGGCCTCCACGGCCTACCTCGCCGTGGGGGACAACGCCCCGATGCTCGACCCGGCGTTGTCCGAGGGCACGCTGTCACTGCTACCCGAGGAGGACCGCTGGGCCATCTCCGCCCGTTTCGGTGTGCTGCCCGACGGAACCCTCACGGACGTCACGGTCGAGGCAGCGGCCGTGCGCTCCGTCGCCAAACTGTCCTACCAGGCCCTGGAATCGTGGCTGGAAGGTGACGCCACCGCCATCCACGCGGAGGCGGGCACGGCCGCGCAGACCGCCGACGAGGTGCTGACCGCGGCCGTGGAGGCCTCACGTCGACTCGGCGTCGAGCGGGACTCGCGCGCCACCTTCGAGGAGCTGTTCGAGGACGCCGAGGTCGAACCGGCCCTGGTCGACGGGCGTCTGGCCACGATCGCCGCCACCCCGCATGCCGAGGCCTACCGACAGGTGGAACGGCTGATGGTGGCGGCCAACGAGGCGGTGGCCGGCTGGCTGGTCGCGCGCAAGGTCCCCGCGTTGTACCGGGCGCACGCCGGCCTGGCCGACGAGCGGCTCGCCCGCCTGCGGGCCGCGGTGGAGCTGGCCGGGGCCGAGGTGCCCTCGCTGGCTGATGCGGAGGCTGACCCGGATGTGGTGGTCTCGGAGCTGATCGCCGCCATCGACGTCGCCGACGCGGCCGGCCGCCACGCCGAGCGCGACCTGCTGGTGTCGGTCGCCGCCTCCTCGACCGCCCGCGCGTCCTACGAGCCGGACCCGTCCGCCCACACCGGGTTGGCCTCGGCCGCCTACACGCACTTCACCTCGCCGATCCGGCGCTACGCCGATCTGGTGGTGCACCGCCAGATCCGGGCCGCGCTGGCCGACGAGTCGCCGCCGCACGCTGCCGCGGAGCTGGCGTCGTTGGCGAACTGGCTGGACGCCCGAGCCGGGGCGGTCAAGTACCTCCAGGCCCGCGAGCGGGCGGAGCTCTGGAGCCGGTTGCTCGATCGCGGCTTCCTCGACGATCCGGAACCGGCCACCGTCACCGGGGTGACCGCCAACGGCCTGCGCATCCGCCTCCCCCGTCTCGGCGTGACGGGCTTCGTCACCGCAGAGCGGGCCCTGGACCTGCCGCCCAAGCAGCGCGGGTCGCTGACCGTCGACGCCTACGGGCTGACGACGACCTCGGGCCCCTGGCAGGTCGGGACGCGGGTGACGGTCCGGTTCGCCGGGCTGGATCAGAGCGGTCGCGCGAACTGGCGGCTGGGGCCGGTTGCCGGGGCTGCCTGACCGGCCGGGGGCCGGCCTGCACGCAGGGATCCCGCTGCCGGTGTCCCGCGAACAGGCCAGCCCTCCGGCCGTGGACGGACCAGCCCGGGGCTCGGCAGGGACCCGTGAGCGGACCAGCCCCGGGCGATGCGAGGACCGTCACCGCAGCGAGATGACCCGCGCACCCCTGATCGCCTCGAACCTGCTGGCGACGCAGGTCAGGACCACCACCTGCGGGCCGCTGATCCGGCCGAGGACGCCGCCGAGGCGTTCCAGCCGGTCCGGGTCGGTGTAGCCGAGCGTGTCGTCGAGCACCAGGGGCACGCCGTCCTCCCCTGCGAGGTCCGCGGCCGCCAGCGCGCTCAGGATCGCGAGCTGCTCCCGGGCGCCCGCGGACAGCTGCGCGAACTCCAGCGTGGTGCCACCGAGGGTGCGTGACACGACCCGCAGATCCTCGTCGAGCTCCACGTCGAGGTCAGGACCGAAGACCAGCCGGCCCGCGGCGACGATCCGGTCCGCCAGAGGTGCCCGGTACGCGGCGTAGGCCGCCTCACGCGCCTGCTCGAGGGTCTCCTTCAGCGCGGACGCTGCCCGGGCGCGGCGCCACAGGCCGTCGCGGTCACGGCTGCGCCGGGTCAGTTCCGCTTCGGCCTCCTGGATGGCCTCCCCGACACCGAGACCACCGTGGGCCTCCATGGTGGCCGTGACCGCCGCCGCCTCCTCCTGGCAGCGAACGAGGTGGTCGCGAACGGTGTCGAGCTGCGTCTGCGCGTTGTCAACGGCCCGGTCGACGCCGTCGGCGTCCAGCGCCTCGAGTGCCGCGCGATGCTGCTCCACGGCCGCAGCCGCCTCCCGGGTCGCGGCGGTGGCCGCGGCACGCGCCGTCTGGAGCTGCTCGTCCCCGGCGACCGCTCGGGCGGATGCCAGCCGCGCGGCGGCCCGCTCGGCGGTGTCTGTCGCAGCCGTCTGCGTGGCGCGTGCCGCGGCAGCGGTCTCGCGCGCCGTCTCCAGCGCCTGCTGCCGTGCCTGGTGCTCCACACGGCGCGTGGCGAGCGCCTCCTCCGCGTCGCGTTCCTGCGCCGCCAGCCGGTCGAGCTGTTCCACGCCACCAGCAGCGTCGAGCTCCAGCCGTGGCAACTCCTCCTCCGCCGCCGCGCTGACCGAGAGCCGGTCCGTCAACGCGCTCACCCGGTCCTCGAGGGCCCGGATGCGTGCGGCCAGACCGTCCCGTCCCCCCTCGTCGAGCTCGCGTTGCAGCACGGCATCGCGTGCCGCGATCGCCCGCTCATGCTCCGCCACCGCATCGGCGAGCGCGTCGGCGGCGGCCGGGTCGTCCACGCCCAACCGGTCGCACGCACCCGCGAGCTCCTCCTGCGCCGCCGCCAGCTCCGTCCGACGGTCCTCCAAGGAGCTCCCCGCCACCACCTCGATGGTGGCGACATCGTCGATCCGCAGGACGAGACGGTCGGGGACGCGGTGTTCGCTGCGGCCGCCCGCGGCGAGGGTCGTGTGGTCGTCCGGGCGGGTGCCGTCCTCGGGCGCCGCGGCCGTACCGACCACCTCGGTGCGCAGACGCAGGTCGCGGTGCGCGGACACCGTCACCGCCGGCGCCGCGGCCCCGAGCTGGGCCGTCGCCAACCGGACGCGGTCGGCCGCGTTGCGGACCGCAGCGTGGCGCGTCTGGCTGTAGGTCGTCGCCGCGAGGGCCGCCTCTGCCTGCCGTGCGGCGGCGATGGCCGCGTCGACCCGCGCAGCGCGGTCCCGGGCATCCCGCAGCTGCTCGCGTGCCGTCTCCAGGTCCGCGCCGGTGCGGGCGTGGGTGTGGTGGACGCGCGCGACCCGCAGCGCCTCCTCCGCGGCGGCGACCTCCGCCGCGAGCTGCCCCGCCCGCTCCTCGAGGGTCGCGACCTGCGCGTCCGCTGCCGCGGCGTCGGCCGCTGCCTTCTCCGCGTCGCGCGCGGCGGTGGCGGCGGCTTCGGCGAGGTCGTCACGGGCCTCGACCTCGTCCCTGGCCTGCTGCTCCTGCAGCCGGGCCGTCCGCAGCTCCGCTTCGGCAGCGACCAGCCGGGTCCTGAGGGCGGTGACCTCCCGGGCCGCATGCTGCCGCCGAGCGAGCTCGGGCTCCAGCTCCGCCCGCCGCCGCTCCAGCCGGCGACGGTCCGCGGCGAGCTGGGTGCTGCGCTCGCTCGCAGCATCGAGGCGCTGCTGGATCCCACGTAGTCGGGCCAGCTCCTCCTCCACCTCGGCGACCGCGTCGTCGGCGTCGGTCAGCAGGCGCGTCGGCTTGGCGGCCCGGGCGGTGAAGTAGCGGCCCGCCTCCGCCAGCACACGGTCGTAGAGCGCGTCATCCCCCGCCCCGTCACCGGCGCCCGCACTGGCGTCCAACCGCCGGGTCAACGCACCTGTGCCCGACAGCGTCACCGGGTCGAGACTGCGCCCCTGCCGGAAGCGCAGCGCATCCCACAGCTGCAGATCGGTGTGCTCCTCGAGGAGGCGTCTGAGCTGGTCGTGCGCCTCATCGCCGGTGAGCTGCCGGCGGTCCGGGGCGTGGATCGTCAGCTGCGTGGCGCGGTCACGGTTGTACTGCTTGGTGACCGTGAGATGGTGGGGCCCCAGCGTCAACTCCGCGGTGATGCGGCTGGCCACGTCCTCACCACGGGGCTGGAGGTCGCGGACACGCTGGCGCCGCGTGCCCTGCTTCTCCGTCAACAGCACGTCGAGGGCGTCGAACAGGGTGGTCTTGCCGGTCTCGTTGGGCGCTTCGATCACCGTCACGCCGGTCGTCGCGAAGGCCACCTCCGCGTGCGCGAGCCCGCGGACCTGCTCGACCTCCAGGCGGTGCAGCCTCACGGTCGCTCCCCCGCGCCGGACAGGCGGAGCAGCAGCGACAGCGCGTCGGTGGCGGTCTGCGCCTCCTCGTCACCCGCGCTGCGCGCACGTGCACGCAGCGCGTCCCGGGCGGTGGCGGCGTAGCCGGACAGCTCGAGGGCGTCCAGGTCGTCGTCGCTCATGCGCACCGCGATGTCGCGGTTCCGCTCGGGATGCTCCAGGGCCGCGAATCGCAGCGCCCGGTCGGCCAGCAGCGTGTCGAGCCGCGCCACCTGCTGCAGGTCGAGGGTGCCGGTCAGCGCCAACTTGAGCACGGCGCGCGACGGCTCGGCGATCGCGTCGAGCTGCTCAGCCAGGGCGTCGAGGTCGGCGTCGGTGTCGACGGCCCGGGTGAGCCGGTGGAAGGTCCAGCTGCCGACCTCGTGACGGGTCACCTGCGGTTGCGGCTGCGACAGGTCCACGACCAGGGCCGTCCCCGGGTCGAGCTCGTCATGGTCCGTGGGCTCCGGTGCACCGCAGAACCAGACGTGGCCCTCCGGATCGACCCGGGTGGCGGAGTGGCGGTCGCCCAGGGCCACGTAGCGGACGCGTCCCTCGGCGACCGCAGCGCGGACCCGGCCCAGATCGATGGTGCCGGGCGCATCGAAGCCGCCGCTGACCTCCGCCACACCGCCGTGCCCGACCACGACCCGCGCGCGGTGATCAGCGGGTGCGCTCTCGCACACCTCCGCGGTCAGGTCACCGACGGGGTGCTTGTTGGGCCACGGCGCGCCCACGATCTCCAGACCCTCCACCGGCGACCGGGGCGTACGATCGTCCAGCACCTCGACGTGCGGAGGGCAGGCCCGCGTGAAGGGGTCGATGTGCCACACCGCACCGGGATCGATCGGGTCGTGGTTGCCCGGCAGCAGGTAGACCGGCACGGGGAACCGGGCGAGACGCTCCAGGACGCGGGCGACGGTGCGGGCGTCGGGGTGACGGGTCTCGAACACGTCACCAGCGACGACCACGCAGACGCAGTCCTGCTCCTGCGCGAGGGCACCGAGCCGCGACACCGCCTCCAGGCGCGCCTCGGAGAAGCGCGCCTGGGCCTCCCCTGCCAGGAAGTGGCGGGTCATGCCGAGCTGCCAGTCACTGGTGTGCAACACGCGCACCGGGGACCTCCAGGACCTGTCGACGTCACCGCGCAGGGCGCGCGAGGGACGCCACCCTAACGGTGGCCGGAGACGCGGCGTGACGGGGTCCACAGGGCGCGACGCGCGCTGGTGGTGGCGCTGGCCTGGTCGGGACCGGCCCCCGCAGGCGTGGCCCGGCCGGGGGCCGGGTCCAGCCGGCGCGTGCCGGCGCGTGCCGGCGCCGGGTCCGGCCGGCCCCGGGGCCAGCCGGCCCCGGCCAGGACGAAGGTGTGCAGCGAAGTGCCCCTCCTGCGGTCGCATCGCTGCAAACCCCCGCCCAGAAGCCTGCGCGCGGGCACGCGCGGGCACGCGGGCGCACGACCGGCGCGGGCACGCGCGGGCACGCGGGCGCACGACCGGCGCGGACACCTCGTACCGCGACCGTCACCGGTCGCGCCGGGCCGGCTCAGCCGCGGCCGACCAGCCGTGCCAACGCCCGCTCGAGCTGACCGATGCCGTCACGTACCCACGGCAACCTCAGGGGTGCGTCGTCCATCAGCGTCGTCTGCCGACGCAGATCGTCGGGTCCGTAGAGCAGGCTGGTGGCCACACGCAGGCGCAGCGCACCGGCGTGGTCCCCGAAGGCCGCGCCCGGCAGGGTGGCCACGTCCAGCTCCTCGAGCAGTACCCGGGCCAACCCGTGCCCGTCGGTCACCCCCCACCGGGCCGCCAGGACGTCACGGTGGGCCTCCAGATCGGGGTAGAGGTAGAACCCCCCGGCGGGCCCTGCCACCTCGGCGCCTGCATCGGCGAACACCTCGGCGACGGCCCGGGCCACCGTGCCGTGGAGGCGTCGGCTGGCGTCGAGGTGGTCGCGCAGCACCTCAGGCTCGGTGAAGGCCCAGGCCGCGACCGCCTGGACCGGGTGGGGCGGGGAGGACCAGACCTCGCTGGCGATGTCCAGCAGGTGACCGCGGAGCTGCTCGCCGATCACGCTGCCGGGTAGGCGTGTGACACCCAGCCGCCAGCCGCCGAGCGCCAGGTTCTTCGACAGCCCCGTGGTGATGACCGTGCGCTCCGGCGCGAGCTCCGCGGGCGAGACGTAGGGGGCCGCCGGGTCGTGCACCAGGTCCCGGTAGATCTCGTCGGAGATGATGACGAGGTCGTGCTCGCGCGCGACGGCGCACACGCCGGCTACCCGGTCGCGGTCGGCCAGGGTGCCGGTCGGGTTGTCGGGCAGGGTGAGCACGACGCTGCGCAGGGGACGCCCCTCGCGCCGGGCAGCCCCGGCCAGCGCAGCCAGCGCGAAGGGATCGGGCACACCACCCTGCCCGGGTGTGGTGTCCACGAACCGCGGGCGGTGGTGCAGCATGGTGGCCTGCGCGGCGTAGCTGACCCAGCTCGGGCGCGGCAGCGCCACGTCACCGTCCAGCGCCCCGAGGAGCCCGTACAGCAGCGGCTTGCTCCCTGGACCGGCGACGACCTGCTCGGCGCCCGTCGGCAGCCCCCGACGCTGCCAGTACCCGGCCGCGGCCTCCCGGAGCGCCTCGATCCCGGCGACGGGGCCGTAGCTGTTCGCGCCAGCAGCCCCGGCCAGGCGCTCACGCAGGGCGGGGTGGACGGGGAGGCCGGCCTCGCCGAAGCCCAGCGGCAGGACCGACCGACCGGCGCGACGCGCGCGATCGACGGCTTCGTTGACGGCCAGGGTGGCGGACACGGCCACGGTTGTAGCTCCTCGGTGGCGGATCGGTGGGTGGCACGTTGCGCACCGTGCGCCCCCACGAGCATCAGCGCAAGCGCGATATGATGAACGTGAGCATAAGGAGAACCGATGCTTGATCTCCACCGCCTGCAGTTGCTCCACCACTTCGCGCAGCAGGGCAGCATCGCCGCGACGGCCGAGGCCCTGGGGTACTCGCCCTCGGCGGTGTCCCAGCAGCTGTCCACCCTCGAGCGTGAGACCGGTGTCGCCCTCCTCGACCGGACGGCGCGGAGCGCCGAACTCACGGTCCTCGGCGGCCGACTGGCCGCACACGCGGCGCGCATCCTCGAGGCCGTGGAGCAGGCCGAGGTCGACCTCGCTGCGCACACCGGCGTCCCCACCGGTCCGGTCCGTATCGCGGCCGTGCCATCGGCGGCGGTCGCCTTCGCGCCGAGCTTGGCCGCGCTGCGGGCCACCCACCCCGGCCTCGAGGTGGTCGTCCGCCAGGCGCCCCCGCAGGACGCGCTGGCCCGGCTCCGCGCCCGCGACGCCGATGTGGCGGTGATCGACGACCACGGCACCACATCCGCACGCACCGTCGCACGCCTGCACCGCGAGACCCTGCTCGAGGACCCGCTGGCGCTGGTGACCGACAGCCGACACCCCCTCACGGAGGAGGTGGGACCGGTCAACCTGGCCGAGGCGGCTCCCGGGCCCTGGATCTGCGCCCCCGTCGGGGAGCCGTCACGGTCGGCCTTCGATGCCGTCATGGACGCGGCCGGCGTGCGACCCGGCACGGTCTGGGAGTTCGAGGGACTCGCCACCATCGCGACCCTGGTGGGCGACGGCGTGGGCATCGCGATCCTGCCGGAACTGGCGCTCAGCGCACCACACCGTGAGCGCGTGGCGATCCACGCCCTCCCGCGACGCGCCAGCCGCTCCATCGTGGTGCTGACCCGCACCAGCTCCCGGATGCGGCCCTCCATCGAGGTGACGCTGGCGGCACTGCGGACCGCCGCCCGCCAGCTGCGGACGGCAGCCTGAGCCGGACGATGGGTGCCGCTCAGTCGCCCCGGAACCGCTGCTCCCGCCACGGGTCACCCAGGTCGTGGTACCCGCGCTCCTCCCAGTAGCCGCGCACGTCGCGGTCGGTCAGACGGATCTCGGTGACCCACTTGACCGACTTCCACCCGTAGAGGTGGGGCACGACGAGCCGCAGCGGCCCGCCGTGCTCGACGGGCAGCGGTTCGCGGTCGTGCATCCACGCGAGCAGGACGTCATCGCCGGTGAGGTCCTCCAGCGACAGGTTCGTGCTGTAGGCCGGGTACCCCGAGACCACGGCGTGGGTCGCCGCCGGCTTCGGGACGGCCCGCGCGAGCACGTCGGCCACGCGCACCCCGGTCCAGGTGTTGTCCAGCCGCGACCACGTCGTCACGCAGTGGAAGTCGGTGGTGCGCTCGACGCTGCCGAAGGCCCGCACCTCATCGAGGTCGAGGACCAGTCGCTCCGTCACCAGACCGGTCACCGTCAGGCGCACGTCCTCCTCCCCCCAGGCCGGTGCGCGGCCGACGTGCAGCACGGGGAAACCCGCCGTCAGGTGCTGGCCCGGCGGGACCCGGCCCGGATCGTCGGTGGTGGTCGGCGCCACCGCCACCTCAGGGCTCGGCCCGAGCAGGGTGGCCACCTCCTCGTGGTCGAGGTCGGCGACCCGCCGGGCGATGGCGCCCGCCAGCTCCAGGCGTAGATCCGCGTCGTCGACCTCGTCCAGATGGCCGCGCGCCTCGCTGAGCAACCGGGCCAACTGCGCGCGCGCCGGCGCCGGGTCCCGTCGCGCGGGCGCGGCCTTGCGGACCTCATCGGCGCGGCGCAGCAGGGTCGCGATCCGACTGGCCGGCTCGCTCATCGGACCTCCGCAACCCTCGTCGGCGACCGTGCGTAGCGTGGCATACGTAGCCACCCCACGCGACCCCGCGCGCCCGGCGCCGGCGGGAGGTGGCAGACTCCACCGCCGTTGCCACGAGCAGGAGCCAACGCGTTGCCACGCATCCTCACCGTCGACGGACACACCCCCGACATCGACCCCGCCGCGTTCGTCGCCCCGGGGGCGACCGTCGCCGGCCAGGTCCAGCTGGCTGCGGGGGTGTCCGTCTGGTTCGGCTGCGTGCTGCGCTCGGAGCGCGCCCGGATCACCGTGGGACGGGACACCAACCTGCAGGACATGACCGTCATGCACACCGACGAGGGCGTCCCCGCCACCATCGGTGACCGGGTGACCGTCGGGCACCGTGTGGTCCTGCACGGCTGCACGGTGGAGGACGACGCCCTGATCGGGATGGGGGCGATCGTGCTCAACGGCGCCCGGATCGGCGCGGGTGCGGTGGTCGGCGCGGGCGCCGTCGTCCGTGAGGGTCAGGAGGTGCCGCCGGGCACGCTGGCGCTCGGGATCCCGGCCAAGGTGCGGGAGGCGGAGCTGCCACCCGTCCCGCGCCGCAACGTGGCCGGCTACCTCGCCCTCGCGGAGCTGTACCGCCACGCCGAACACGTGCCCTCGACGACCGCGGCCCCTCCGGACCGGCGGTCGGGCCGGCCGCGGGGAGCGCAGCCGTGAGCGACACCCTCCGTCACCTCGCGGAACTCGTCGGCTTCGACACCACCAGCGGAGGTTCGAACCTGGCGCTGCTCGCCCACGTCGAGGCGCTCCTCGACCAGCATGGGGTGCCGCACGCGCGCCAGCTCGATCCGACCGGGACCCGCGGCAACCTCGTCGCCCGCATCGGACCGGCCGTGGAGGGCGGGGGGGTGCTCGCCGCCCACACCGACTGCGTACCGGTCCAGGGCCAACCCTGGACCAGCGACCCCTTCACGGTCACCGCGCGCGACGAACGGCTCATCGGTCGCGGTGTGACGGACATGAAGGGGTTCCTGGCCAGCGCGCTGGCACAGCTGCCGGCGATGGTCGCGGCGCCGCTGCACCGCCCGATCCTGCTGCTGCTGACCTACGACGAGGAACTCGGCACCGTCGGCGCCCCGGCGGCGGTGGAGCTGCTGCTCAGCACCCAGCCACGCCCAGCGGCGGCGATCGTCGGCGAACCGAGCCTGCTGCAGCCGGTCACGGCGCACAAGGGCGTGCGCGCCTTCACCACCATCGTCGAGGGCGTGGACGGCCACTCCAGCCAGCCACAGCACGCCAGCAACGCGCTGGTGGCCGCCGCGCGGATCGCGACCCACATCGACGCGCTGGCCCGCCGTCACCGTGAGGCCGCCGCCGATCCGAGCTTCGACCCGCCCTACACCACCTTCAACGTCGCGACCCTGCACGCCGGTCAGGCGATCAACATCGTGCCGCGTCGCGCCGAGCTGACCTGGGAGTACCGCCCTGTCCCCGCCGACGACAGCGACGACCTGGTCGCCGAGGTGGAGCGCTACGCCACCGAGGTGGTGCTCGAGGACCTGCGTGCCACCACGGGACAGGGCACGGTCACCTTCCGGGCCGACGCGGCCGCCCGCGCCCTGGCACCTGAGACGGACGGGCCCGCCGAGGCGCTGGTCCGCCGTCTGACCGGCAGCACCACGCCCGCGAGCTCCGTGCCCTTCGCCACCGACGGGGGCCACCTCCAGGCCGCGGGGATCTCCACGGTGGTGTGCGGACCGGGGTCCATCGAGCAGGCACACCGTCCCGACGAGTGGATCGCCACGGCTCAGCTGGCGGCGTGCGATGCGATGCTGGCCAACCTCGTCGGCGAGCTGTCGGGCTGACCCGCGGGGATCACTGGCCGCGGGCGAAGCGGAAGTACACGAAGATCCGCCCGTGGTTGCCGGGGTCCTTGTCGATCCGGTGGTAGCGGTCACGCATGTCCTTGCGGTCCAGGAACCGCAGCACGCGCTTGCGCAGGGCGCCGCTGCCCTTGCCGGTGATGATCTCCAGCTCCTTGAGCTTGCGGGCCTCGGCCTCGTCCATCGCCTCCCGCAGCGCCTGGTCGATGGCGCGCCCCTGGTTGAACACCGGGTGCAGATCGAGGGTCATCTTCCGTGAGGACATCCGGCTGCCTTCCCGCGCGGTCCGGTCACCCGCAGCAGCCTCAGCCGTCCGGCAACGTGGCCAGGGCCCGTGCGTGGACGTCGAGATCGTCTGCCGAGAACAGGACGAACCGTACGAGACGCACGCCCACACCGCCGACCAGCGCCTGGTGGACGGTGGTCAGGGCGACCTCGGCAGCTGCCGTGGCGGGGTAGCCGAACACCCCGGTGGAGATGGCCGGGAAGCCGACGCTGTCCAGCCCCTCCCGGGCAGCGAGGTCGAGGGCACCGCGGTAGCAGGCGGCGAGCAGCTCAGCCGCCGGCTCGTCGCGGCCGTACACGGGGCCGAGGGCGTGGAGGACCCGCCGGTTCGGGAGGCGGAAGGCGTCGGTGGCCACCACCTCACCCGGAGCGATGGGTGCCAGGGGACGGCACGCCGCGGCCAGCCGGCGTCCCGCGGCCCGGTGGATGGCACCCGCGACGCCGCCTCCGGGCTGGAGCTCGGCGTTCGCGGCGTTGACCACCGCGTCGAGGTCAGGTTGCGCGGTGATGTCGCCCTGGACCAGCTCGATCCTGGACCCGGCCACCCGTAGCTCGGTGCGGTGCATGGTGTTGGCCTCCCCTGCGGCGGGCGGCTGCTCCCGTGCACCACCGCCCGTGCCACCTCGGCGTCGGCACTCCTCAGCAGCTCTCGAAGGGCCCGCAGGCCGCGTTGGCGTGGAGTCCGTTGCCCAGAGACGGGAACTCGGTGAGCGCCTCGACGAAGGCCTCGAAACGTTCGTCCTCACCCTTCTCGCTGCCGGCGAGGCCGTCCTCGATGGCGGTGCACACGTCGTCGAAGCTGGCCATCGCCCGCTCGTGCCACTCCTCGGCGCCGTCGGGAGGTGCCACGTCACGCAGCGGCTCGACAGCGGCCGCGTACGCCTCGCGGTGCTCGTCGAGCTGGCCCTCCAGGGTCGGGCCGTCGCTCACCCCCGACAGCAGCTCATCGAGGTCGGCCGCCATGTCGGCGACCAGCAGCTCGAGCTCGAAGTTGGCCTCCAGGGTCAGTCGCTCGTACTCGTCGGCGTCCACGGGTGTGCCACCCTGGGTCGTGGCGAGATCGCAGGCACCGAGCGCCGCGGGCTCCTCCTCCACAGCGTCATCCGACTCCCCGTCGCCCTCGGCCGACTCCTGGGTCGCGTCGTCGCCGTCCTCGGACGCCACGTCCGTGTCCTCGTCGTGCTCCTCCGGCTCCTCCGGCTCCTCCTCCGGCTCCTCCTCCGCGACCTCCTCCGGCTCCGAGGTCGCGACGGCCACCCCCTCGGGGTCCTCGGTCCCGCAGGCGGCGAGCAGCAGCGCGGCCACGACCACGAGCACCGCGCGTCGGTCCGTACGACCACGACGTCGATCACGCACGTGGAACCTCCTCATCGCTGCGTCCTTGACCTCGACACCCCGACACCGCGGGACCGTCACCACGCTAGGTGATGGCCGGTGCCCACGGCGAGCCGGCGGCGCTGCGCAGCGATGGGCCCACCACGCGCAGTGATGGCGGACCGACACCGCGCACCGCGGAGATCGACCCCGGACGGGTCCTCGCGGGGTTCACAGCTGCCCTCGGTCCAGGCCCGACATGGTCGTGGCGATGGGGCGCAGGTGGTCGTACCACGCCTGCTCCGCGGGGCGTCGCCCACCGTCGGGGTCCAGCATCTCCCGGAACCGCGACAGGGGCGTGAAGGTGATCCTGCCCTGGACCAGCCCGCACATCGCGCTCTCCGGCGCCTCGCTCTCCAGGGTCGACAGCATGTGGTCCACGCACCGCACCGCGAAACGGGTGGCCTGGATGCGGTCGAAGGGGCTCGGGTCCCCACCCTGCTGGACGTGGCCGAGGATCGACTGGCGGACGTCGAACAGCCCGCCGCCCTCCTTCTCGAACAGCGCCCACAGGAAGGGCGTGGTGTACACATCGTCGGCACCCTCTCCGCGGATGATCACCCCCAGCCGCTGACCGCCACGGAACCGCTCGGTGAGGCGTTCCACGTCGTCCTTGAGCAGGTCGAGGGTGATCCCCTCCTCCGGGGTGTAGACGAACTCCGCCCCTGTGGCCAGGCCACCGGCCAGGGCGAGGTAGCCCGACTCCTTGCCCATGACCTCCACCACGAACACCCGGGTGGAAGCCACGGCCGACTGCTTGATCTTGTCCACGTCCTCCACGATGGCGTTCAGGGCCGTGTCGGCGCCGATGGTGAACTCCGTGGCGGGGATGTCGTTGGAGATGGTCATCGGCAGGCACACGATGGGCAGGTCGAGCTCCGGGTGGCGCTTGCGCGCCTGGTGGAGTGCCTCGGCCGTGACGTAGCCGTCGAAGGTGCCGAGCATCAGCAGCCCGTCGATGCGGTGCTCGGTGATGGCCCGTGCGATGCCCTCGAGGTCGGTCCGGCCGGGGGTGCACCGCTTGGTGCCGAGATCCGCCCCGCCGTGGGAGACCCAGCCGTGCACCGACATCCAGTCGAGCTCCTCCACGTGACCGTCACGCAGTCCCGGGAAGCCGCCCTTGACCCCCAGCGCGACGTGACCACGGTCGAGGATGTAGCGCACCGCGGCACGCACCCCGGTGTTCATCCCTGGTGCCAGACCCCCGCCGTGGACGATGGCGATCCGCCTGGACTCCCCGCCCTCCTCGTGGGTGCGTGGGCGCCCGCGCACCAGGGTGCGCATCGTCTCGTAGGCCTCGACGAACCCCGGGCCACGCAGCTGCATCGCCTCGTCGTAGCGCTTCTCCTTCAGCAGCCCCGCGACGGACCGGGTGCGCTCCACCGCGTCCATCAGCGGCGAGGTCACGATCCGGTTCTCGCGGATGCCGACCAGCTGCGCCTCCTGCGCCGCGCTGCCGGCGGCGAGCTCCTGGACGGCGTGGTAGCCGCAGCGGGAGGCCAGGACCCGGTCGAAGGCACTCGGCGACCCGCCGCGCTGCACGTGGCCGAGGATCGTGACGCGGGTGTCCTCACCGAGCCCCTCGGCCAGGATGTCGCGGACCCGCTCGGAGGTGATCGAGACCCCGTAGCGGTCACGGGCCCCCTCGGCCACCACGACGATGTTCTGGCGCCGGCCGTACTGACGCCCCGTGGCCACGGTGCGCCGCAGTGCCTCCTCCCAGCTGGCGGTCTGCGGGGGGCGCTCAGGGATGAAAACCCACTGGGCGCCGGTGGCCAGGGCCGACATCAGGGCGAGGTAGCCGCAGTTGCGCCCCATCACCTCGATGACGAAGGAACGCTGGTGGCTCGAGGCGGTGGAGTGCAGCGCGTCCAGGGCCTCGGTGATGCGGTGCAGGGCGGAGTCGGTCCCGACGGTCATGTCGGTGCCGAACATGTCGTTGTCGATGGAGCCCACGATGCCAACCAGCTGGAGCACCGGATGGCTGTCCGCGGTCTCCTGCTCGAGCTGGCCGGCTTCCACGAGCTCCCCCAGCAGCTCCGGCCACTCGCTGGACAGCAGGTTGGCACCGGTGAGCGAGCCGTCCCCGCCGATCACCACCAGCGCGGTGATGCCGCGCGTGACGAGGTTGAGCGCGGCCTTGCGGCGGCCGTCGCGGGTGCGGAACTCCTCGCTGCGGGCGGTCCCGATGGCGGTGCCACCGCGGTGCAGGATCCCACCGACGTCCGAGGAACCGGCCTTGAGGATCGCGTCGCCACCCTCGACCATGCCGACGTAGCCCTCGTGGATGAGGTAGGGCTGGATGTCCAGGGCGAGCGCCGTGCGGACGACGGCACGCACGGCGGCGTTCATGCCGGCGGCATCGCCGCCGCTGGTCAGGACACCGAGGCAGTGCGGCTTCGTGGGGGCGTTGGCGGGCGCGTCGGTCACCGGGGTCCTCCGGGTCATGGGGTGCGTGGTCTCGAGGGGGACGTGTGTGGTGGGCCGTGGGGGTGGCCGTGGTATCAGGCCCAGCCGAGCTCGTGCAGTCGATCGTCATCGATGCCGAGGTGATGGGCGAACTCGTGGACCACGGTGACGTAGACCTCTTCGATGAGGTCCGCATCGTCCTCGGCGACCGCGCAGAGCGGTAGCCGGAAGATCCGGATCACGTCCGGGGTGGCGCCGCTGTACTCCTCGCGCTCGGTGAGCGGGACGCCCTCGTAGATCCCGAGGAGGTCGGGTTCCTCCTCGTGGGCGTCCTCCACCAGCACCACCACGTTGTCGAAGCGGGACCACAGCTGCTCCGGCACGGCGTCCAACGCCGCACCCACCAGGTGTTCGAAGCGGGGCTGAGGGATCGGGTCCATCGACCGCAGGCTAGTGCTGCGCGGGCAGGGTGCGGGAGGCCGGCAGCGGCACCCACGGCACCACCCGGTGTCACGCGTCGATGGGCTGCGTGGACAGCACCCACCGCTCGAAGCCCGGCACGCTGAAGGCCAGGCGCCCACGGCCGGGTGCCCAGCAGATGCCGAGGTCGAGGAGGGCACGCCGTGCCGGGGAGGCCGCCTGGTGGGTGATGTCCACCACCTCGAGGAGGTCTCCCATCGCGGCCTGTCCACCCTGCTCGGCCAAGGCCTGTACCAACTGCCGCGCCCGCCCCGAAGGCACCCGCCGCCACCGCGTGGCGTAGAAGTCATCCACCCGCACCCGCACCCGGGCGCCGGCGGCCCGGGCGACGGGCAGCTCGATCCGACCCGGGTCCGTCGCGAGATCCCACAGAGCCTCGCCCCACAGCTGCACGAACCAGGGGTAGCCGCCGGAGGCCGCGTGGACCTCGTGGACGACCGCGTCATCCACGCTCGCGTCGGCGACGCGGGCGAAGGGGCGGCGGATCGCCTCCGCGGTGCCCGCGGCGTCCAGCAGCCCGAGATCGACACGGGCCAGCCGCTCGGTGTAGGTCTGGCCCTCGTCGAAGAGGTTCTCCGCCGCGGTGGGCAGCCCCGACAGCAGGACGCCCAGCGGACGGTCATCCTGCGCTGCGCGGTGCGCGGCCCGCAGCAACGGGCCGAGCAGGACGTCCCCGGCCTCGTGGACCTCATCGATCGTCAGCAGGACGCCGCGCTGCGTCCGGGCGGCCAGCACGGCGAGGTCCTCCACCAGGGTCTCGAACGCCCCGGGATCGGCCGCGCTGCGCAGCCGGGGTCCGTCCGCACCTGCGCGCACCACCGCCAGTCCCTCGAGGCCCGGTGGTCCGGAACCCGGGGCCAGCTCGCCGACCCCCCGCAGCAGGACGTCGGTGGCCCGCGCCAACTCGGTGTCATCGCGGTCGGCTTCGACGTGGATGGTCGCGAGCCCGAGCTGGCGGGCACGCTGCCGGACGAAGGCCAGCAGCGCGGTCTTGCCCACCCCCCGGACACCGCGGTAGAGCACGAACTCCGGGGCCACCCCGGCGGACAGCTGCTCCACCACGATGCGCGCCCGCAGCAACGCGTCCTCCCGGCCACCGAAGTCGGGCGGGATCCGGCCCATCCCCGGCCGGAAGGGATTGGCGCTCGCGGACAGCGCGTGGGAGCCGACGGAGAGGTCATCGAAGGGGTTCGGCACCCGGTTCCTCACCGCTCGCGGGACCGGGATGCTACTGCTCGCCACCACGACGAGCGCGCATCCACAGCGCGCCGTGACCAGCCCCGTGTGCGCGCAACGACGCAGGATCTGGGGACGGACTGGGGACGAGCGGTGGACATCCTGTGCCCATCCTGTGAACTGGACACCACCCCTGGACAGCACCGTCGTCGTCGGCGTAGTGTGCTGCTCGCCGGCCGGGAACGGACTGCGGATCCCCGGTCAGCCACCCGGGAGTCGCGTGCAGCGACGACCAGGTGCAGGTGGCGGGCTCCGGCCCACCAGCGCGACGATCGGGCACGTGCCGAGGTCGCGGTGGGACGACCCCGCGAGGGGGAGGCCACCGGGCGGCCGATCGCGAGATCGACCGTCATCCGATCCGGGCGCTGCACCGCCCGGATGGGACGGGACGCACCGACGCAGCGGGACGTCCCAGCGGAACGACGCTCCGCGAGGAGCGTCGGGTCGTGGTACCGATCGATCCGGCCGCTGCGAAGCGGTCGGGGAGCGTGGTACGGCGGCGAACGGAGGGGCCCCCGCGGTCCCGAGGTCCGCGACGGTGTCACCGTACGGTTCGCCACCGCGAGGTGGCGGCACGTCGGACGCCGAGGTGGAGGAGATCGCCGTGCTCGGACACGGCGGACCAGCCACCGACGGCCGGGTCTGGCCGCACGGCCGGACCTGCCGCCCGGGCTCGCCCGGGTGGTCGCCGCCCCGCCGTCCTGGCCTCGCGGTCCGGACGTCCGGGACGGGGAGCCGGGTCCCGCACCGAGAGGAACGTGGGACGCGACGCGACGCCCCGGGAGTCCTGCAACGGACACCGGGGCGTCCTCGTGTCGTCCGCGCTCCGCACGGTGTCCGGCAAGGACGCGCACCATCGCGGGTCCACGCTCAACCAGCGATCGCCCGGACGAGCGCTGCTGTCCCGCCGACCGCGGCCCAGCCCAGGATCGCCGTGCTGATCCGCTCCGCCGGCACCCGGCGGACGACCGCCCGCCCTGCCACCAGGCCGAACAGCAGCAGCACGGCCAACCCCGCACCGGCCGTCGCCTGGGCGCCGGTGAAGCTGCCCGCGACGGCCAGCCCCGACAGGGTCAGCACGATCCCCACGGCCCACACCGCTGACAGCGTGGGTCGCAGCACCCCCGGGTCGTGGTGGCGGTAGAGGATGGCCAGCGGTGGTCCACCGAGCGCCGTGGCCGCACCGGTGAAGCCTGACGCCACGCCTGCCGCCAGCTCACGCCGCGGGGTCACCGCCACGTGCCAGCCCACGGCCGATGCGGCCACCGCAGCCAGCAGGATGGCAGCCACGATCGCGGTCAGCCACCGTACGTCCACGATCACGACCACCGCGGTGCCCAGAGCGAGCCCGGGGAGCCGGCCGATGATCAGCCGGCGGGCCATGCCCGTGTCGAGGTGTCGTCGCTCCAGCCACGCCATCAGCAACGACAGCGGCAGCGCGGCAACCAGCATCGCACCGGGAAGCAGTTCCGGCACGGTCAGCGCCAGCGCCGGCACCGTCGCGAAGGCCGCCCCGAACCCGACCGTGCCCTGAGCGATGCCCCCGGCGAAGGCCGCCAGCAGCACACCCACGACCCCGACGATGCCGGCGGCTGCCAGCACCGTGCCCATCGCGCCTGACACGTCACCCCTCGCTGTCGGTCTGCCCTCGGCGTCCGCACCGGCAGCGGCGTCCGCGGGCGGGCGACAGGGGCCAGGGACCGCCAGCCTACGGACGGTGCACTCCACCTCCGCACGGTGGCCGGGCGCGCTAGCGTCGTGGAGCGAACGTCCACCCTGGAGGAACCCTCGTGAGGATCGGCATCCTGACCGGCGGCGGCGACGTCCCCGGCCTCAACCCCTGCATCAAGGCGGTCGTCGACCGCGTCATCTACGACGGCCACGAGGTCGTCGGCTTCCGGCGTGGCTGGGCCGGGCTCCTCGAGTACGACATCGACGACCCCGAGGGCTCCAACGAGCGGTGCGTCATCGACCTCGACAGGAACCGGGTCCGCGTCATCGACCGTACCGGCGGGACCTTCCTCCACACCTCGCGGACCAACCCCCAGCGGGTGCGCGACGGTGAGGTGCCGCACTTCCTGAAGGAGCAGGCGCTCGGTGACGGCCCCCACGACTTCACCGACCACACGATCCGGGTCCTCGAGCACCTCAACATCGACGCGATGATCCCGATCGGCGGTGACGACACCCTCTCCTACGCGCTACGGCTGCACGAGGAGGGCTTCCCGGTCATCGCGATCCCGAAGACCATGGACAACGACGTCCACGGCACCGACTACTGCATCGGTTTCTCGACCGCGGTCACCCGCTCGGTGGAGTTCATCCACCAGCTGCGGACCTCCACCGGCTCCCACGAGCGCATCGCCGTGGTGGAACTGTTCGGCCGGTACTCCGGTGAGACCTCCCTGATCGCGGCCTACCTCGCCTCCGTGGACCGCGCCGTGATCTCCGAGGTGCCCTTCGACCCCGAGCGCCTGTCCGCGCTGCTGATGGAGGACAAGCGGCAGAGTCCCTCCAACTACGCGATGGTCACCGTCTCCGAGGGAGCGACCTACACCGGCGGGGACATCTACCTCTCCGGCGAGGAGGACGCCTTCGGCCACCGCAAGCTCGGCGGCATCGGCCAGCGCACCGGCGAGATGATCAAGGAGCTGACCGGCGAGGACATCATCGTCCAGCAGCTCGGCTACCTGATGCGGTCGGGGCGGCCTGACTCCCTGGACCTGATGGTGGCCACCAACTACGCGGTCATGGCGGCAGACCTCGCGGTCGAGGGCCAGAAGGGCCGTATGGTCGCCCTGCGCAGCGGCACCTACACCAACGTGCCGATCACCGCCACGGGGGACGGTGCCCGCCGGGTGGACGTGGACGCCCTCTACGACAGCGAGGCCTTCAAGCCGAAGCTGCGCCAGGTCGCGGGGAAGCCGATGTTCCTCTACTAGCCGCCCGCTCGGTGGTGCAGCGTCACTGCGTCCTCACCCTCCGCAGCGCGTCGAGGGTGAGGGCGACCGGGGCCACCGCCACCAACACCGCAGCCGCCAGGGTGAGCGCGCCCTGCCGTCCGAACCGGGACACGGCGGGGCTCCACAGCAGCGGTGAGAGGAACTGCCCGAGGAACAGCGCGCTGGTCATCACGCCGACCAGCCGGCCACGCAGGTGCGGTGGCGCGTCCTGCGCCACCCAGGCCACCAGGTTCGGCACGATCAGCCCCAGGCCGGCCCCGCCGACCACCAGGCCCATCGCCACGACCCACAGCGTCGTCGCGGTGCCGATGGCGAGGTAGCCGGTGCCGGTCACGGCGGCAGCCGCCGCCACCACGGAGGCGCGGCGCCGGTCCGTGGCCAACCGCGTGGCCAACAGGGACGCACCGGCGTAGGCCAGTGGCGGGATCGCGACCAACAGCCCGGTCCGGGCGGGCCCGAGCCCGAACACCTCCTCCAGCACGAAGGGCAACTGCACGGGCAGCAGGTAGAAGAGCACCTGGACCCCGAGCAGCAGCGTGATGCTCACGGCGACCACCACCACGGCCGCACGTGCGCCGCGGTGCTCGACCCCGCGGGGGCCGGCACCGCCGGCCTCCCAGCCCGGGGTCGTCACGGTGCCCGGCCCCGACACCACCGGTGCTGGTCGCGCACTCGGCGCACCGATCGGACCCGTGGGGCGCGGCGGTGTCGGTACCGCCCGCAGGACCAGGGGCAGCAGCAGCCATGCCAGAGGGTAGAGCAGGAAGGACAGCCGCCAGGAGGACGCGGCCAGCACACCGCTGGTGGCGGTGAACACCGTCCCCGACACCCCCATGGCCGCGGCCTGTCGCGCGAGCATCCGGGCCCGGGCGACGCCGTCGTACAGGTCGGCGATCAGGGTGGTGACGGCGGTGAGCACCATCGCCACCGCCACGCCCAGCCCGACCCTGCCGGCCAGCAGCAGCGGCAAGGTGCCCACGACCAGCCCCGTGCCGCCCATCGCCCCGTAGAGCAGGATGCCGGCCAGCAGCACCGGACGACGACCCCGGCGATCCACCACCACACCGACCGCCCCGGCGGTGACCGCGATGACCAGGGCGGGCAGGGTCAGCACCAGCGGCACCGCCACGTCGACCGCGGGCGCATCCGCGAAGGCCCTGGCGATCGACGGCAGCGCCGGAGCGACGATCGTCGGTGCCATGATGGTCAGGGTGCTCGCCGCCAACAGCGTCGCCGCGGTCGACGCACGAGGGGGCCCTCGATGCTGTCCCTGCACGTGCGGCTCCTCCGGTTCGCGGGCGCAGCGGGGCCGCGACGCACCCGCGCAGTCAAGCGCTCGGTCCGGGCCGCTGACCACCCGGCCTCGGCCCTTCGACCGGGCACGGTGACGGTGGCTCGCCTAGGTTCGACGGCGTCACCGACTTTGCCCGCATACCGCATCGGGAGGAGACCCACCGTGGGACTGAACATCCAGGACCTGGCCATCTCGAGCCGTGAGTTCACGCCCGGCGGCCCCCTCGAGGACCGGCACGCCAACGACCGTGAGAACGAGGCGCCCTCCTTCCTCATCGACGGCGTGCCTGACGAGGCCGTGGAGCTCGCGCTCGTCTGTCACGACCCCGACGCGCCGCTACCGGACGGCTTCACGCACTGGACGCTGTACGGCATCCCCGCCGACGTCACCGAACTGCCCGCGGATGCGGACCGGCTGTACCGACCGGGGCCGAACGACTTCGGAGCGACGGGCTACGGCGGGCCGCAGCCACCCGACGGCCACGGGGTGCACCACTACTACTTCTGGATCTACGCGCTCGCCCGCACGGTCGAGGGCGCGCCGTCGCGCCGGGAGTTCCTCGACGCGTACGGTGAGGACATCATCGAGCAGAACCGGGTGATCGGCACCTACGAGCGCTGATCCCCACGGCACCACGGCCGCGCGCCTGGACCGCCGACACGCCCTTCGCCGACGCCGCGGCCGAGCGCCGCGGCGTTGGTCGTGGCAGCCCACCGACCGGACCGGCGCGCGGTGGGCGTCGCGCCGTGGCACCCTCCCGCCGCCGCACACCGCCCGACGATCGCCAGGAGCCCACCACGATGGCCAGCAACGACACCGTGGCGTCCGATCCCCGCTGGCTGTCCGAGGAACGCCTGGAGGCCGTCCGTGGCGAGGTACCCATCGTCTACGTCGAGGCGGTGCCGGTCCGTGTCGACCACCTCGGTGCCATCACCAAGGTCGGCCTGCTGCTGCGCGCCCAGGCCGACGGCGCGATCTCGCGCGCGGTGGTGTCCGGCCGGGTGCTGTTCGGGGAGTCGTTGCGTGACGCGCTCTGGCGCCACCTGAGCAAGGACCTCGGCCCGGACGCCGGACCGCGGCTGCCCACGGGGGTCGCTCCCTTCACCGTCGCGGAGTACTTCCCGGAGCCGGGACGCTCCGCCTTCCACGACCCGCGCCAGCACGCCGTCGCCCTCGGCTACCTCGTGCCCTGTGACGGCGAGTGTGCGCCCGCACAGGACGCCCTCGACCTGGCGTGGGTCTCCCCTGCCGAGGCCGTTGACCCCTCGATCGCCGGTGAGATGTCCTCCGGGCACGGCCGTCTGGTCCGCCGCGCGCTGGCCTTCGCCGGGCAGCTGCCCTGAGGCTGCCGCCGCGGCGGCGTGACGCGCCGCCGCGGGCCGTGCGCAGCGGTGCCGCACGCCCTGATGGGGGGCTCAGTCCGGTTGCCGTGCCGCGGCGCGGATCAGCTCGACGGCGTGTGCCACAGTGTCGGCGGTCGTGCGGTGGGAGAGCACCGCCAGGCGCAGCACCACCCGGCCATCGATGACCGTGCTGGACAGCCGCACGTGGCCGTCGGCGTGGATGCGCGAGAGCGCCCGGTCCTGGCGCTGATCGTCGCCCGCCAGCCGGAAGGTGAGGATCGACAGCTCCGGGGAGGACACCACCTCGACGCCGGGTGTGCTCGCCAGCTGCGCAGCAGCCCATTCCGCCAGGTCCAGGGCACGGTCCAGGGCGGCGGTGAAGGCGTCGGTGCCGTGGAGGGCGAGGGGGAGCCACAGCCGCAGCCCACGCCACTCCCGGGTCAGCTCCGGGCTGATGGCGCTGAAATCCGGCAGGGCGTCCGGGTCCTCGTCGTGATCACGCAGGTAGTCCGCATCCTCGGCGAAGGTGGCGGCGAGGTGGTCCCGGTCGCGTACGAGCAGCGCACCGGTCCCGAAGGGCAGGAACAGCGACTTGTGCGGATCGAGGGTGATGGAGTCCGCGGCCTCGATGCCCGCCAGTCGTCCCCGGCCCCGCACGGTCAGCTGGAAGAAGCCGCCGTAGGCCGCGTCGACGTGGAACCACACCCCCTGTTCCGCTGCCACGGCGGCCAACTCGGCCAACGGGTCGACCGCCCCGGTGTTGGTGGTGCCGGCAGCGCCGACCACGGCGGTCGGGACCAGACCGTCGGCCACGTCCTGCTTGATGGCGATGCGCACCGCCTCGGGGTCGAGCCGCAACCCGTCCTGGGAGGTGCACACACGGACGTGCTCGGGACGCAGGCCGGCGATCCTGGCGGCCTTGCGGACCGAGGCGTGGGCGTGCTGGCCCACGTACACGCAGGCGGCCTCGGGCCGTCCCGGCGCGTGCGCGTCCCGCGCGGTCACCAGGGCGGTCAGGTTCGCGGCGGACCCGCCCGAGAGCAGCAGCCCCTGGGAGGTTGCCGGCAACCCGAACAGCTCCGTGAGCCAGCGGAGCAGCCCCTGCTCGAGGGCCACCGCGGCAGGGGTGAACCCGGCCAACCCCGTGTAGCGGTTGGCGACCCCGGCGATCAGGTCCCCCACCGCCGCGGCGAGCAGGCCGGAGCCGGGGATGTAGGCGAGCTCGCCGGGTGCGGCGTTGTCCACGCCGGTGGCGAGGATCTCGCCGATGGTGGCGAGGGCGTCGTCCATCGGCGCCGGCGCTGCGGCGGGTCGTTGGGCCAGCAGCGTGGCAGCGAGTTCCCCACCACGCGGGTGACCGAGCACGTCACGACCCGGGTCACCCGACGCGAGCGCAGAGATCAGCTGCCAGGCGGCAGACAGCAACGCCTGCGACTGCTCGGGGGACGGATCGAAACCACCGAGCAGGCGGCTGTCCGAGGCCTCCCACCCGCCCGGCGGCACGCCGGCACCCTGCTCCGTCACCGTACTGACCTCCGATCGCGCAGCTGCTGGGGGACGTCCCCCGGCGCGTAGCGGCGCGGTCCCCCGGCCCACGACGCCGCTCCCGGGCGACGAACAGGACGGCACCGTAGGTCCCGAAACAACGTGTAGCGTTGGAGACCCACGATCGACGACATATAGTTGATGTACGCCGTCTCAGGACGACATATCGCTGTAGCTTCGGCACCAGGAGGGCAGGATGTCCGGTCCGCTGGATCCCACGGATCACCAGCTGCTGGCGGCGCTGCGCGAGGACGGACGGCGCTCCATCACCGCGCTGGCCGCGCAGCTGCACCTGTCCCGCAGCGCGGTGCACGCCCGCCTCGACCGTCTCGAGGAGGACGGGGTCCTCACGGGCTTCGCACCGGTGGTGGACCCCGCCAGGGTCGGCGGCAGCATCGCGGCGTTCGTGCTGCTGTCCGCAGGGCCGGGCGCCCGCCTGGAGCTGGAACCCCTCCGGGCGCAGCTCGCGGCGCTCCCCCACGTGGAGTACGCGGCCCTGGTGACCGGCGAGGCCGACGTCCTGCTGCTGGTCCGCGCCCAGGATCTCGATCAGCTGCGCACCTTCCTGCTGGAGGAGCTGCGCCGGGTCACCGGCCTACGCGGGACCCTGACCCTGCTGGTCCTCGACGAGGTGATCCGCCGACCCTTCCTGCTGCCCGGGGAGTGAGCCGGGCAGCAGCACCCCCGGGTTGAGGATCCCCCGGGGGTCGAAGGCGCGCTTGACGGCGTGCAGCGCGGCCACGTCGCCGGCGGGACGCACCCGCGCGAGCCAGTCCGGCTTCTGTCGTCCGACCCCGTGCTCACCGCAGGGCGAGCCGCCGGCCGCGACCACGGACCCGAGCACCGCCTGCTCCACCGCCGGCACCTGCGCGGGGGCGACACCGACCACGTTGCAGTGCAGGTCCCCGACGCCGAGGTGGCCGAAGACCACCACCTCGGCGTCCGCACCGCCGGCGTCACGGACCAGCCCCTCGAGTCCCTCGATGAACCCGGCCAGCCCCGCGGGGGGCAGCACCACGTCCAGCTTCAGGGCGACGCCACGCGCGGCCAGGCGCTCGGTGTGTGCCTCACGCAGCTGCCACAGCGCGGCGCGGTCCGCGGCATCGATGCCGACCACCGCGTCCTGGACGCCAGACACGTGCCCGACGACCTCGGCGAGGGTGGCGCTGAGCGCCTCGCCCACATCCGGTGCCCCGGCAACCTCCACCAGCAGGGCGGCCGGCGGCGGTGGCACGAAGGGGGCGCGCACCCCGGGGGCCTGCGCCACCAGGGACAGCCCGGCGCGGGTCATCAGCTCGCTGGCCTCCAGTGGCCCCACCGCCTGTGCGACCTGCCGCTGCACCTCGAGCGCCGCCCGGATCCCGTCGGTCGCCACCACGGCGACCGCGAGGTGGCGGGGCGGGCGCACCAGGCGCAGGCGCGCGGCCGTGACGACGGCCAGGGTGCCCTCGCTGCCCACCAGCAACCCGGCGAGGTCGTAGCCGAGACCCGCCGCCCGGGGTGGATGCAGGCGGTCCAGGAGGGTGCCGTCGACCAGCACCGCTTCGAGGCCCAGCACCTGCGCCCGGGTGGGGCCGTGCCGGACCACGGCGAGCCCACCGGCATCGGTGGCGATCGTGCCGCCGATGGTGGCGGTGTCGCGGGCGGCGAGATCCACGGGGTACAGCAGGCCCGCTTCGCGGGCACGCACCTGCACGGCGGCGAGGCTGGCTCCCGCCCCGACCACCACCTCGCCGGCGGTGTCGGCGCCACCCCCTGCACCCGCCGCCCCGCGCGTCACCACCGCACCGACCTGGTCGAGACGCGTCAGCGACAGCACCAGGGCGCCGTCGCGGGGGACACCACCCCCGACCAGTCCGGTGTTGCCCCCCTGGGGCACGACGACGACCCCGTGTTCGTCGCACAGGGCGAGTACCCGTGCCACCTCGGCGGTGTCACCGGGCCGGACCACGGCACCGGCCTCGCCGCGCCATCGGCCGGTCCAGTCCACCTCGAAGGGTGCCCGCAGATCCGCCGCCCGCAGCAGATGACCGGGGCCGACGATCTCCTCGAGCGTGGACAGCAGGGCAGCGGGCAGGGCGGTCGCGGGGCCGGCTGCGGCCGCGGTCGATCGCGCCGTGGCAGGGTCGGTGGTGGGGCCGTCCGGCAGGTCCGCAGCCCGGTCGCGCGACGTCACCACGCCGTCAGCCGATCCACGGCGTCATCGAGCAGGAACCAACCGCGGTCGGTACAGCGCAGGCGCCCGCAGGCGGTCTCCACCAACCCCGACGTACACGCGTCCTCCAGGGCGAGCGCGCTGATCGGGGGGAGGTCACAGGGGTGGATGCCCTCGCGGACCCGGAGCCCGAGCAGCAGCCGCTCGGCGGCACGCTGCTCGAGGTTGAGGACCTCCGTGCCGGCGAGGGGGCTCGCACCGACACCCCAGGGGGCGGCGCCCGCCTGCTCGACGGCGTGGATGTAGCGGGGTGTGCTGCGTTGCGACCACCACCGGCGACCGTCGAGGTGGCCGTGGGCACCGGCGCCCACACCGAGGTAGTGCCCGTGGCGCCAGTACAGCAGGTTGTGCCGGCTGCGTGCTCCCGGCCCCCGGGCGAGGTTCGACACCTCGTAGTGCTCGAATCCGCCGGCGGTGAGCACCTGGTTGAGGCGCTCGAAACGGGCTGCCTGCCGGTCCTCGTCCACCCCGGCCAGGAGCCCGCCGTCCACACGACGACCGAAGGGCGTGCCCTCGTGGATGGTCAGCGCGTAGGCCGACACGTGCTGGACGTCGGCGAGCAGCACCTGCGCCAGGGTGGACTCCCAGTCCGCTGCGGACTCGCCGGGGGTGCCGTACATCAGGTCCAGGCTCACATCGGCGATCCCAGCGGCCCGGGCCTGCGCGACGGCCGCGAGCGGCGCGTCAGGACCGTGGCCACGCTCCAGGGTGCGCAGCACGTGCGGGGTGAAGGACTGCGCCCCGATGGACAGCCGGTTGACGCCCACCTCGGCGAGGGCGCCGAAGCGTGCCGACGACGCGGTCTCCGGGTTGGCTTCGACGGTCACCTCGGCGTCGGCGGCGACGTCCAGTTCGCGGCGCACGGCGGTGACCAGTCGCGCCAGCTGCTCCGGGGCGAGCAGGGTCGGGGTGCCCCCACCGATGTAGATGCTGGTGACCTCCGGCCACGTCTCCGGTGCCGCGTCAGCGACCCCGTCCCACGTCCCCACGCCGGGTGGGGCGTTGCCCTGCCCGGGCGACCAGCCCACTGCGGCACCCGTCGTGTCGCCGGCCGGAGCGCCCGCTCCGGATGCGCCCTTCGCTGTGCCGTCGGTCGGAGCGCCCTCGCGGGACACCGCGGCGAGGAGACCCCGGGGCGTCGCCGCGACCTGGCGGGCGAGATCGGCGGTCACGGCGGCGACGTAGCGGGACTCGAGGTCGCCGCGACGGGCATCGTCCAACCGGCCGACCGCGGCGACCGCGAAGTCGCAGTAGCCGCACCGGTGATGGCAGAAGGGCACGTGCAGGTACACCCCGAACCCCGCACGCGCCCCGCTCTCGACGGGGGCGTCGAGCCAGCGGGTGTCGTCACCGTCGTGCGTGGCGACCGTCACAGGTCAGAAGTTGTCCCAGGGGTCCACGGCGAGCCGCGAACGCACCTCCTCGGCCAGCTCCGCCGACGCGGTGGTGGCCAGCAGACGGCCCGGGAAGCGCGACACCTCGTGCAGCGCCCGCATCCGGTGGCAGTCCTCCACCAGCAGGAACAGGGCTGCCTCCCCGTCGGCGAGCTCCTCACCCATCCGCTTCATCTCGTCATCGTCGATGCCGAAGTCGCGGAGCTTGGCGAACAGGCCACCGGCCGCAGCCCCGAGCGCACCCCCGACCAGCGGCCCCCCGGGTCCGAGCAGCAGACCCGCGAGGATCCCGATCCAGGCGCCACCGACCGCGCCCTGGGAGGGCGAGACGTCCTTGGTCTGGGTGATCCGGACCCTGCCGCGGACCTTGGCCACCACGGCGGCGTCCTCGAGCTTGAGCTGCTCGCGGGCGACGAGCCGCATCGCGGACAGCAGCGCCTCCTGTGCCCGCAGGGAGGAGTCGAAGGCGAAGGCCCACAGGTCGGCGTCGGAGCCCTCCGGGACCGCCCGCGCGTGGGCGACCACGGCCTCCTCGTCGGCGGTCAGGACCTGCTCAGCGTCGACGGTCTCCAGGTCGCTGCTCGGACGATCCTGTTCGCTCACGGGGAGCTCCTCGGTCACGGCCCTGCGGTCACTGCAGGCTACTGGCCGTCGCACCGCGGCGGGCGCGTGACCCAGCCCGTTGCTGCCCTGCGTTCCCCCGACCTGTGCGGGCCAACGTCGTGGGGCAACGCGGCACAGCCGTCCCTGGCGGCTGACCTGCGCCCGGGCGCAACCCCGTCTGGTGACCAGATCCCGGGTGACCGCCCGTTGCTGCCCTGCGTTCCCCCGACCTGTGCGGGCCAACGTCGTGGGGCAACGCGGCACGGTCGCTGGCAGACCCCGGACCCCGACCCTGGGCGCGCCCGGCGAGGATGCCGGCCGGGGACCGCCCGTGCCCAGCACTCGCCCGGGTGCCCGGGTGCCCAGCACTCGCCCGGGTGCCCGGCACTCGCCCGGGTGCCCGGCACTCGCCCGGGTGCCCGCGCGCCTCAGTCCCCGGTACCCGCCGCGGTCCTGAGCGCGGAGACGAAGGCCTCCTGGGGTACGTCCACCGACCCCACGGACTTCATCTTCTTCTTGCCTTCCTTCTGCTTCTCCAGCAGCTTCCGCTTCCGCGAGACGTCACCGCCGTAGCACTTGGCGAGGACGTCCTTGCGCTTGGCCTTGATCGTCTCCCGGGCGATGATCTTGGCGCCGATCGCGGCCTGGACGGGCACGTCGAACAGCTGCCGGGGGATCAGGTCCTTGAGCTTCTCGGTCATGGCCTTACCGAAGGCGTAGGCGTCATCGCGGTGGACGATGGAACTGAAGGCGTCCACGGGCTCGCCGTTGAGCAGCAGGTCCACGCGGACCAGGTCCGCTTCGAGGTACTCCCCGACCTCGTAGTCGAGTGAGGCGTAGCCACGGGTCCGGGACTTCAGCTGGTCGAAGAAGTCGGTGATGATGCCCGCCAGCGGCAGGGCGTAACGCAGCTCCACCCGCTCCTCGGTGAGGTAGTCCATCGCGAGCATCGTGCCGCGGCGTCCCTCGCACAGCTGCATGACCGGACCGACGTACGCGGTCGGCGTGAGGATCATCGCGTTGACCGTGGGCTCGTGGATCGCCGCGGTGCGGTTGGGCTCGGGGAGGTCCTGGGGGTTGGCGACCTCGATGACCTGCGGCTCGCCCGTCTCCTCGTCGACCACGCCCTCCAGGGTCACGCGGTAACGCACGCTGGGCGCGGTCGTGACCAGGGGGATGTCGAACTCCCGGTCGAGGCGCTCGGTGACGATCTCGAGGTGGAGCAGGCCCAGGAAGCCGCAGCGGAACCCGAACCCGAGCGCCGCGGAGGTCTCCGGCTCGTAGCTGAAGGAGGCGTCGTTGAGCCGGAGCTTGTCCAGGGCGTCACGCAGCTGCGGGAAGTCGTCGCTGTCCACGGGATAGAGCCCGGAGAACACCATCGGCAACGGCTCGCGGTAGCCCGGCAACGGCGGCACGGTGCGCGAGCCCCGACCGGCCAGGGTGATGGTGTCACCGACCTTCGCCTGGCTGACCTCCTTGATGGCTGCCGACAGCACCCCGACCTCGCCGACACCCAGCGCGTCGATCGGGGTCTCCTCCGGCGCGTGCACCGCGAGGTCGTCGATCTCGCCCTCGAAGCCGGTGGCCAGCAGGTGGATGCGCTCCCCCGCGCGCAGCTGACCGTCGACCACCCGGAAGTAGACCAGTGTGCCCCGGTAGGGGTCGTAGTTGGAGTCGAAGATCAGCGCACGGGTCGGCCCGTCCGCCACCCCGGACGGCGGCGGCACACGGTCCACGATGGCGTCCATCACCGCGTCCACGCCTTCTCCGGTCTTGGCCGAGATGCGCAGCACGTCCTCCGGCTCCCCACCGACGATCGCCGCGATCTCCGCGGCGATCTCATCGGGACGCGCGGCGGGCAGGTCGATCTTGTTCAGGACCGGGATGATCTCCAGGTCCGCCTCCAGCGCCAGGTAGAGGTTGGCGATGGTCTGGGCCTCCATCCCCTGGGCCGCGTCGACGAGCAGCACCGCCCCCTCGCAGGCGTTCAGCGCCCGGGATACCTCGTAGGAGAAGTCGACGTGCCCGGGGGTGTCGATGAGGTTGAGCAGGTACTCGTCCGCTGCGTCGCCGAGCGGCTTGTACGGCAGGCGGGCGGTCTGGGCCTTGATCGTGATGCCCCGCTCGCGCTCGATGTCCATCTTGTCGAGGTACTGCGAGCGCATGTTGCGCTCATCGACGAGCTCGGTGAGCTGCAGCATCCGGTCGGCCAGGGTGGACTTGCCGTGGTCGACGTGGGCCACGATGCAGAAGTTGCGGATGCGCTCGGTGCGGTAGGTCACGGGCGGGGGAACCTCTGTCGTCCGGCTCGGACGCATCGCGGACGTCGGGGTGGCGGGTCAGGGTGGTGGCGCGGTGGCCGGTGCGGGCGCCGTCGGCGGAGGCCACCGTCGCGGCGGTGATGGCGTGCACGGCGCGACGGCAGCGTACCCAGCACCCCCCGGCGCACCGGGCCGGCACCCGGGCGTGATCGCTGCGGCGGGCCCGCGCCGGACGGCAGCACACCGGCCACGCACGGGCCACGCACGCTGCGGGCGGCTTGCCAGCCCGCTCGCCGGCGGCAAGGATGCACCCATGACCGACGGGCGGTGGTCGTACCTCTACCTCGCGGCCGCAGCCGCGGACGCGCTCACCTTCCCCTCCCCGGCGGACGCCCTCTACCTCGTCGGCTACGTCGTCCTCATCGGTGCGGTGCTGCTGGCGACGGTCCGCTCCCGCAGCCCCTCCACCGGGACGGACATCCTCGACGCGCTCCTGGTGTCGCTGGGGATCGGGACGCCGGTGTGGCTGCTGTGGATCGCGCCCGCCTGGGACGACACCAGCGGGGGACGGACGGGACAGCTGGTCGGGGTGAGCTACGGCCTCGTGGTGCTCGCGCTCGGAACAGCGCTGGCCTGGCGCCTCCTGGCGACACCACCGAGAACGGTCGGGGAGCGTTTCCAGGTGGGCGCCATCGCGATCCTGGCCGTCACCAACCTGGCCTACGCCATCGCGACCTACCGCGGCGAGTACTTCCCCGGTACGCCGATCGACCTCGGCTGGCTGGCGACGTTCGCGCTGCTCGGTGCTGGCGCCCTGCACCCGAGCACCGGGACCGAGCGCGCACCGCCGCGTCTCGCCGCTCGGCGGTACGGCCTGCGCGGCCTCCTGGTCTGGGCGCTGGCCTCGGTGCCACCCGCGACCCTGCTGGTGCACGTCGCCACGGGCGGTCGTGACGGGCGCGTGCTGCTGGTGACGGCGGCGGCGACCTTCTCCGGGCTCGCGCTGTTCGCGCTGCGGTCACGCACCTCCACCCGCCTTGCCGAACAGCTGGCACGCGCCGAGGAGAACGCCCGCTTCGAGGCACTGGTCGAGCACATCGACGACGTCGTCATCGTCCACGCTCCCGACGGCGCCGTCCGCTACCTCTCCACGGCGGCTGGCCGGCGCTGGGGCCTTCCCCCCACCGAGGACGTGATCGGCGCGGCGGTGCACCCGGATGACCGCACCCGGTACCGGGACGAGCTCGCACACCTCGCGGTCGCCCGCAGCGGCGCAACCCGGCGCTTCCAGGTCCGCATCCTCCGGGGCGACGGCGAGCAGCGCCACGTCGAGGTGACCGCCGTGCACCAACTCGACCACCCGCAGCTGCGTGGCCTGGTCGCGACCGGGCACGACGTCACCGACCGCGAGCGCCACCGGGAGGAGCTTGCGGCACACGCCGAGGCGGAGCAGCGGGTGGCCGACCAGCTCCGGCGCGTCGAACAGATGAAGGACACCTTCCTCACCGCGGTGTCCCACGACATCCGCACGCCGCTCACCGCGATCCGCGGCATGGCCGAGCTGCTGGAGATGCGGGGTGAGGAGCTGACGACGACCACGAAGGACGACGTGATCCGTCGGCTCGCGCGCAACGCGGAGGCGCTGGAGACGCTCGTGCTTGACCTGCTCGACCTGGACCGCTTCACGCGTCTGGGTGCGGAGCCCGAACGCGTCCGCGTGCGGTTGGACCACCACGTCCAGACCCTCCTGACCCGCGAGCCCTACCGACGTGAGGCGATCACGGTGACCGGCGAGCCGGCCGAGGCGTGGGTCGACGCCGTCATGCTCGAACGCATCGTCGAGAACCTGGTGGGCAACGCGGTGAAGCACACGCCACCCCGGACGCCGGTCTGGGTCCGCCTGGACGCCGCGGACGACGGCGGGGCGCGGCTGACCGTCGAGGACGCCGGCGACGGGATCCCCGCCGCGCAACGGGAGGAGATGGTTCGACCCTTCGTCCGCGGTGACCAGAGCCGCTCCACCCCGGGTCACGGCGTCGGCCTCACGCTGTCGGCGACCTTCGCCCGGCTGCACGGCGGGTCGCTGCGGATCGCGGACCGTCCGGGTGGCGGCGCACGCATCGTGGTGGAGCTCCCCGGCCGGTGCGCGACGCCACCCACCTCCGGCAACGTGGCAGCTGCCCACATCCCGATGGCACATGCGCCTGCCGGGCCCCGTGGCCGGGCGTGAGCTGACACCCGCATCGAGGTAGCCGAGCCCGCGCGGTCCTGCGCCCGGGCGCCGCTGCGACCGCGAGTACGGTGAGGACGACACCGAGGTGGGAGCGGGCCGTGCGCGGGCTGGTGTTCGACGGACCCGGCGAGGTGCGGCTCGCCGACGGCCTCCCCGAACCACGCATCGAGGCGCCGGGGGACGCGCTCATCGCCGTGGAAGCGGCGGGACTGTGCGGGTCGGACCTCCACCCCTACCTCGGTTCGGAACCCGCCGGCGTCGGCGTGGTCACGGGCCACGAGGCGGTGGGGCACGTGCTCGCCGTCGGCGCCGAGGTGGTCGACCACCGGCCGGGTGACCGGGTCCTGGTGCCCTTCTCCACCAGCTGCGGACGGTGCACCAACTGCCGACGGGGGATCACCGCCCGGTGTGCCGACGGCCAGCTGTTCGGATGGGGCCCGCCCGCTGCCCCCGCCACCGGCCTCGACGGCGGCCAGGCGGAGCGGCTCCGCGTGCCGCTGGCCGACACCACCCTGGTCGCGGCACCCGACCACCTCGATGTCGCCACCGCGGTGCTGTGCACGGACAACCTGCCGACGGCCTGGGAGGCCGTGGCACGGACCGGGCTGGTACCGGGTGGGGCGGTGATCGTGGTGGGGCTCGGCGCCGTCGGCCTGTGCGCGGTGGCCACCGCCCGAGCCCAGGGCGCCGACCGGGTGCTGGCCATCGATCCCGTGGCTGACCGTCGGGCGCGGGCGCGGACGCTCGGTGCGGACGCCGCGCTGCCGCCCGAGCTGGCGGCGGACGCGGAGCCGGTGGACTGCGTGGTCGAGGCGGCGGGCACGACCTCGGCACAGGGCCTGGCGGTGCGCCTGACCGCGCCGGGTGGACGCTGCTCGGTGATCGCCGTCCAGACCGCTGCGGCCTTCGCCTGCAGCCCGGTCGAGGCCTACGACCGCAACCTGACCCTGGTCTTCGGCCGCGCCAGCGTGCGGACCACCCTGCCCCGGGTGCTCGCGGCGCTCGCAGCCGGGCAGCTCCCGTCCCCGGCCCCCTCCTGCGTGACCCACCCCGACGTGCCCCTGATCGAGGGCCCCGAGGCCTACCGGCGTTTCGCCGCACGCCACGCTGGTGTGGTGAAGATGCTGCTGCGGCCGTGACCGCGGTCACGCCACGGCCGCTGGTCGGGCGGTGACCACCGCGGGCGGCGGTGCGGCGCCGACGCGGCCCCGCGCGCCGGTTCAGACCGCCGCCACCACCGGGCGTGCCAGCACCACGGTGACCTCGGTGACCGCGTCGGCGTCGATGACCGCATCGAGGTCGCCGAGCAGCTCACCACCATCGACCCGCACACGCAGCACCCCCGCGCCCGCCGCCTCCTCGACCGCACGCACGCACCGATCCGCATCCAGGGGTCGCGCCTCGGGCAGTTGGCTCCCGGCCGAGTAGCGAACGGCGTCGAGGGGCTGCACCAGCCCCGTGAACAGGCGCGCCGGCGCGCGGTTGTGTGCCGCCACCTCGGCGTGGACCCGGTGGGCCAGCAGCGCCCGGAGCGACACCGGCCCCGCGAGATCCTCCACCTCGGCGCGGGACAACTCGTGCCCCGCCCGGCTCACATCCCGGAACCGCACCCGTGCCCCTCCACGCCTCTCGTGACCACCCGACCGTGCACCCGCGCAGCCCCCGCGCGGACCCGGAACCGTGCCGATCCGCGCACCGGGTGGGCAGGGCAGCTGCGCACCGGTTGCCGGGCGAGCGAGGCAGCCGGTATCGTACGGTAACGCCGACGGCCTGCGGTGCTCTCCGCCACGGCACCGGACGGGCGACGGGGCCGGGTCGGATCGGATGCACGTCGGGTCGACTCTGGCCGGATCCTCCGTCCCATCAGCCGCAACGCTCCGCGACGGTCATCCCGCGCGCTCACCCACGAGGAACGAACCCCGCATGGCCAACATCGCCTCCCAGATCAAGCGCAATCGCCAGAACGAGACGCGCCGTGCGCGCAACCGTCAGGTGCGCTCCAAGCTCAAGACCGACGTCAGGGCCTTCCGCACCGCCGCGGCCAGCGGTGACAAGGAGGCGGCGACCGCGGCGTACCGTGCGGCGGCACGGGCGCTCGACAAGGCGGCGAGCAAGGGCATCGTGCACCGCAACACCGCTGCCAACCGGAAGTCCGGGATGGCGAAGCAGCTCGCCGAGCTCTGAGGCTGCACGCCCGGTCCGGCGCGGCGCGCAGCGCTCCCACGGCGCCCTGCGGGGCGCCGTCGCCATGCCACGCGCCGCGGGCCCCGGCCGGATCGCGTGGGGTCACGCTGCCCCGCCTGCGTGCTGCTGACGGCGGGTTCTCGCCCGGCACATCCGGTCGGCCTAGGGTCGTGGGTTCCCGACTCAACGACGAGGCGTGGCCGTGGAAGAGAATGACCCTGCCGTCGCACGGATCCTCGCAGCCCTGGCGGGTCGCGACCATCCGCGGTCCACGCTCCTGCGACAGATGGGCGCGGCGGCACTGCGTCGGGCGCCAGACCACCTGCTGCACGAGCCGGCGGAGGAGGTCGCGGCACGGCTGACGGGCTTGTTCGACCGCCTCGATGTCAGCGACCACGAAGCGCTCCGGATCGCGTTGTGGCGGGACGACGACGTACCGAGCCGTGGCCTGCTCGAGGTGGTGTGGCGCGACCGGCCCTTCCTCCTTTCCACGATCACCGCCCACCTCCGGTCGTCAGGGATCACCGTCCGCAACACCTTCCACCCGATCTTCGGGGTCGAACGGGACGACGACGGGCGGCTCAGCGCGATCCGGCCCGCACGCACGGCGACCTCCCGCGTGTCGGCGATCCAACTCGAGGTGGGGGACCTCCCCGCGCGGATCACGGGGCGTTCCGAGGGCGAGGGCGCGCCGGACCCGCTGCTGGCCCCGCTGCGCGCCGCGCTCGAGGATGTGGCGGTGGTCACCGATGATCACACGGAGATGTGCGCGGCGATCGAGGCGGGCGCCGCCGCGCTGGCCACCAGGGACGTCCGCGACACCGAGATCGCCGCCTGGTTATCCTGGTTGCTCGACGACAACGTGCTGCTGCTGGGGGTGCACTCGGTGCCACCGCCCGCGGTGCACTCCGTGCCACCACCCGGGGTGGACACGGCACGGGATCGAGGGCTGGGGCTGCTCCGGGACCAGGCCCGGCGCAACCGTCTCCTGGCGCGGGTCCACGCCGCCACGCGGTGCGACGACCTCCCGAGGTTGAAGGTCTCGCGCACCCGTGAGCGCTCGCCGATCCAGCGACCGGTGCCCATGGAGGTGTTCGACGTCGAGCTGCCCGACCGCAGCGCGCTGCGGGTGCTGGCGCTGCTGACCCGGAAGGGGATCGCGGAACCGGTCCGGACCACGCCGGTGCTGCGCCGTCGGGTGCGCCGAACGCTGGAACTCGACGACGTCGTCGACGGGTCCCACGACGCCATCACGATCACCACCCTTGCGCACGCGCTCCCGAAGGACGAGCTCCTCCGCGCCACCCAGGAGCGGACCCGCGAGATGCTGCTGGGGCTGTTGCAGGCGGAACAGCACCGGGAGGTGACCGCCTACGTCAACCCGCACCGGCCGAGCGGCACGGTCTCGGTGGTACTGGCGCTCCCACGTGACCGGTGGCAACCGGAACTCTCCGCGCGGCTGCGATCCGCGTTGCTGGACCGTTTCGACGCCGTCCGCGCGGAGGTGGACACCGCCACGGATCTGCAGCGCGATGCCGTGGTGCGCTTCCTTCTGGAGCTGCGCGCCCCCGACGACATCGAGACCTTCCGCGACCACATCCCCGCAGCCACCCGGGGCTTGAGCACCGATCTGACGGCGCTGGTGCGTCCGTGGGACGAGTCGCTGCTCCAGCAGCTCGGCCGCCACACCGACAGCGCGACGCGCACCACGCTGGCGCGCCGCATCGTGGCCCGCCTGCCCGTCAGCTACCGCGACAGTGCCGAGCCGGAGCAGGCCGCGGTCGACGTCCTGCTGCTCGCCCGCGCGATGGAGACCGACGACGGGCTGCTGGTCACCCTGCGGACGGCCGCACCCGGAGCATCCGCGCCGGTTCGCCTGCTGGCCGCCAAGAGCGGTGACGCCCTGGAGCTGTCGGCCTTCCTGCCGATCCTCGAGAGCCTCGGGTTGACGATCGTGGACGAGGTCCCCCACGAACTCCAGGGCGCTGAGGGCCCCGACGCGACCCTGCACGACTTCGGGGTCCGCTCGGCCTCGCTGGATCCCGTGGCGGACGGTGCACGTCTCGCGGATGCGATCCTGGCCGCCTGGCGCGGCCACCTCGAGGTCGACCCGCTGAACCGGCTGATCGTCGTCGCCGGGCTGGACTGGCAGGACATCGCCATCCTGCGGGCCTTCCGACGGCTGCGGCGGCAGCTGGGCACCGCCTACACCCCTGCGTACGTGGACACGATCCTGACCTCGCACCCCGACACGGTGCGCGCGCTGATGGAGCACATCCACGCCCGCTTCGACCCCGACTCGGCGCCCGACCCCGCGGCGGAAGCCGCGACGCGGTCGACGGTGCTCGAGCACCTCGACCGCCTCCAGCGCCTCGATCACGACCGCATCCTGCGCCGGCTGCTCGAGTTGGTGGACGCCACGCTGCGCACCAACGCCTTCCGGCCCGATGCCCGTGCCGACGACACCGGCGAGCCCTACATCGCACTGAAGATCGATACCGCGCGGATCAGCGATGCGCCGGAGCCGCGGCCGTACCGCGAGATCTTCGTCCACTCCCCCCGCCTCGAAGGCGTGCACCTGCGCAGCGGCGAGGTGTCCCGTGGTGGCCTGCGGTGGTCGGATCGGCGTGATGACGTCCGCAGCGAGGTGCTCGACCTCGTCAAGGCGCAGGTGCTCAAGAACACCGTGATCGTGCCCTCGGGCGCCAAGGGCGGGTTCGTCCTGACCCGCGAACCCGAGGACCCCACCGCCGCCGCCAGCGAGGCGCGCCGACAGTACGTCACCTTCATCCGGGGGCTGCTGGACGTCACGGACGACCTCGACGGCGACCGGGTGGTGCCCCCACCGGGGGTGGTCCGCCACGACGGTGACGATCCCTACCTGGTGGTGGCCGCCGACCGAGGCACCGCGACCTTCTCCGACACCGCCAACGCCGTCGCCGCCCGCACCGGGTTCTGGTTGGATGACGCCTTCGCCTCCGGCGGCCGGCACGGCTACGACCACAAGCGCTACGGGGTCACCGCGAAGGGCACGTGGGTCGCGGTCACCAACCACTTCCGCGAGCTCGGCATCGACGTCGCGTCCGACCCGGTGACCGTGGCCGGTGTCGGCGACATGTCCGGTGACGTCTTCGGCAACGGCCTGCTGCGTTCCCGCAGCGTGCGCCTGGTCGCCGCCTTCGACCACCGGCACGTGTTCCTGGACCCTGACCCCGACCCCGCCGCCAGTTTCGCCGAGCGCGAGCGGTTGTTCGCCCTCCCCGGCTCCTCCTGGGACGCCTACGACCGTTCCGCGCTCTCGGACGGGGCGATGATCGTGCCCCGCACGGCCAAGCGCGTCACCCTCACCGAGCCGGTGCGGGCACTGCTCCGGGTCGAGGAGGCGGAGCTCACGCCGTCGGAGCTGATCCGGGCGGTGCTGCGCATGTCCGTGGACCTGCTCTTCGCCGGCGGGATCGGGACCTACATCCGCGCCAGCTCCGAGCCCGATGCCGACCTCGGCGACCGGGCCAACGCCGATGTGCGGGTCGAGGCCAGCACGGTCCGTGCCCGCGTGGTCGGCGAGGGCGCCAACCTCGCCCTGACCCAGCGTGCCCGTATCGAGCTCGCGCGCCGGGGGACCCTGCTGAACCAGGACGCCATCGACAACGCGGCCGGTGTCGCCACCTCCGACCAGGAGGTGAACCTCAAGATCCTGCTGCGCGCCGCCGAGGAGCGTGGACGGCTCGACCGGGCCGCCCGCAACGAGCTGCTCGAGGAGCTCGCCGACGAGGTGGTGGACCGGGCGCTCAGCGTGGTGGACGCCAGCAGCCGTGCGCTGTCCCGTGAGGTGGATCGCAGCACCCGCAACCTCGAGGCCTACGACGTCCTGTTGCGTCGCCTCGAGGGAGAAGCCGACCTCGACCGCGAGGCCGAGGCACTGCCCTCCAGCGAGGAGCTGACCAACCGGGCGGGCTCCGGCGCGGGCCTCAGCC
>PXDB01000115.1 GCA_003565155.1 Nitriliruptoraceae bacterium
CCTGTCGTTCTCATCACGGTCGAGCAGCGCTTCTTCAACCCGGCAGGACAGGAACAGCTCGGCCTGCGCATCACGACGGAGCTGCTGGTTCCAATTGGCAGTTCGTTCAACGTTCCGGGCCCGGCACCCGGGTACGAGACCGTTGACTGCACGACCGCCAACCTCGAAACCCAAGAGACGCCCATCTCCACCGGAGTCGGAGCGTTCATCGCGGAGAGATCAGGCCTGCACATCGCCTGCTACCAACTGGTCCCCGGGCCGCCAGGTGGTCCACCTGACGCCGAGGAGCCCGAGGTGATCGAGGACGATGACACTGAGGTGCTCGACGATGTGATCGAGGACGACGGGACGGAGGTACTGGACGAGGTCCTGGAGGCAGACGACACTGCGGGAAGCGATGCGGACGCTGACACCGCAGCAACCGATCGAGACGTCCAGGACCCGGCGGCACCCGCGGCATCCGTCCTCGGCCGCACCCTGGTCCGCACGGGAGCGGGATCTCTGCAGATCGGCCTGTTCGGTGCGATTCTCGTCCTCGGCGGCGGACTCCTGCTCCGCCGCCGCGGACGCTCGGTGCGCTCTTAGGTCCTGTCACGGTGCCGCCGGCTGGCTCGTCAGCCAGCGACAGCGAGCTCCGATCACCGAGCCCGGAGCCGCGGCCTGGACACGCCGCCGCGTGCTGGTGGGATCACACCCAGGAGGCGAGCTCCACGGCCTCGGTCAAGGAGTCCGCGACCGGGTAGCCCGTCGCCTCGAGCTCCTCTCGCGGGTGGGAGCCCCCGTCGTAGAGCACGCAGGCCGCACCGACGTGTGCTGCCGCCGCGGCGTCGTCCTTGGCGTCACCGATGACCAGCACCTCGGCAGGGGCACCACCGTTCGCGGCCGCGACCCGCTCGAGGTGGGCCTCGAGGCAGGGGGCCTTCAGCCCGCCTCCCGCACCACGCAGCCCGTCGATCCGCAGGAACCGGTCGGCGATGGCGTGACGGTCCACCAGCGGGACGAGGTAGCGGTGCGGGTACATCGACAGCAGCGACTGGCTGGCACCGGAGGCATCGACCCGTTCCAACGCCGTCCTTGCGTCGACCGCCAGTTGTGCGTCGGCGATGGCCTCGCGGTAGCCGGTGTGGAAGGCCTCGTCGATCTCCTCCCACTCCTCGGGCTCGATGGGCCGACCGAAGATGCGCTCGTAGAACACCTGGACCGGCCGGGTATAGAGACGCTGGTAGGTCTCCTGATCCGTCGGGGGTAGGCCTGCGGCGGCCAACGCCACGTTGAGCCCGGCGATGACCATCGGCTGGTCATCGAACAGGGTGCCGTTCCAGTCCCAGACGATGTGCGGTCGCATGCCGGGGAGGTTACCGATGTGCCTCGGGCTCAGAACCGGACAGCGGCGAAGGCCAGGGATGCGGCGGTGAAGATCGCGCCGATCATCGAGAAGAACAGCAGCCGGTTCTGCGCGATGATCTGCGCACGGAACTCAGCGACCAGCCGGTGCTCGAGCAGTTGGAGGCCGTTCGACAGGTCATCGCGGGTCGCCAACTGATCCCAAGGACGGGGCGGCAACTGCTCCATCAGGGTCCTCGCTGGCTCGGCGCCGATGACCTGCTCGAGCGCGCGGAACAGCTCGTGCCGGTCGTGCTCATCTGTCCGCATGATGCGTCTGTCCGGCTCGGTCGGCAACGGTGTGCAGCTTCACATGGGACGGCCGGCAGCTGCAGATCGACTCCCTGGCACCTGTGGCTAGCCACTTCGACCTGAAGAACCCCTTGGCTGACTGTCGATGGTCGTCGCGTTCCGGAGATGGAACTCGGGTGCCGGCGGCCGCTGGGGCGGAGCGCCGAGGCGCGCGCGGGTGTGGCCTACGTCATCGCGGCGAGGTGGACCAGGTTCTGGGTCAGGACCCCCTGTCCGACCCAGGTGCGGGCTCCGTCGATGCCGTCGATGCCGTCGATGCGGGTTCGGTCCATGCCGCAGCTGCGTTTGAGGGCGGAGCTGCGGCCCTCGGCGCCGGTGCGCCACTGGACCAGCCACCAGAACGAGGGCTGCCGTTCGATGGCACGCCGGGCGGTGGAGGGTTCGGCCTTGCGGGGGATCGCGACCGTGGTCAGGCCCAGGCCGGTGAGCTTCTCATCGATGCCCGTGTCCCCGTAACCGCGGTCGGCGGTCACTGCCCGGGGGACCTTGCCGACCCGACGGACGGTGCGTTCGATATCACCCGTTCGGCCTCAGCAGCGGTCGTGCTGGCCAGGTCGGCCAAATCGGCGGTGATCCGCGTGACCTGCTCCTTGGCCTCGCCCGTGCGGCGCTTGAGGTTGGCGGCGATCGAGCGGGCACGCTTGCCGGCCGACCGGGACCGGTCCCGTGTCCGCGTGCGGCTTGCGCCGCCCGCGGCCTTGACCTTGTTGACGCTCGCGCCGATCCGGGTGATGGCCTTGGCCAGCAGCCCCGAGTCGGTCGGGTAGGCGACATCGGCCTCGACCACGGTGGTGTCGGTGCGGACCTTCTGCATCCGCACCAGCTTCGCCTCGGCCGCCTGCGTCAGCAGCGTGTCGTTGAGCTGGGCGACCGCGTCCGGGCCGCAGCGGATGGTGATCTTCATCAGCGTGGTCGGATGCGGCACCCGTTCGCCGAGCAGGATCCGGCAGAACCGCCGCCACGTCAACGAGTCCGCGACTTCGGCCACCAGCGGCTCGTACCCAAGCCCGTAGCGGTACTTGAGGAACAACAGCCGCAGGTAGGTCTCCATCGGGATCGAGGGACGACCCTCGGTGGCGTGGAAGTGTGGCACGAACGCCGCGAAGAACCGCTCGTCATCGAGCAGCCGGTCGACCTCGGCCAGCTGCTCGGGCAGCTCGAGCAGCTCGGGTGGGATGATCGCGTCCCACAACGTCGGCTGAGCGGTCCGCGTCCGCAGCATCCCACCCTCCACGGCCACTCCCGACACGGTGACGTCTCCCAGCCGAAACCACCGAATCCGCAAATCTATCGCCGCAACGGGGTGTCCAGGATCTGCAACCTTGTGAGAATCGTGGTCTGGCGAAACTCGTGGGACTGTCAGCGCGGCCTCTGGTGGCGGGGTGGACTACCCGAGTTCACATCGTGAGTTGGTGGAGCGGTTTCAGCGACGAGCGGGCCTGTGCGCAGTACCTGGTCGGGCTGCGCTGGCCGGACGGATAGGTGTGTCCGGCGTGTGGAGTGGTCGATACGCCGTGGTGGGCGACGGCGTCGCGGCTGATCTGTCGGCACTGTCGTGCGCAGCGGTCATTGCGGGCGGGCACGATCTTCGAGCAGATCAAGACGCCGCTGCCGGTGTGGTTCGCGGCCGGTTGGCTGATGACGGGCGGGAAGAACGGGGAGTCGGCGACCACGATGGCGCGCACGCTGGGGTGGCCTACGACACGGCGTGGGTGATGCTGCACCGCTTCCGGGTCGCCATGGTGCGTGCGGAGCGACCACGGCTGTCAGGCACCGTGGAGGTGGACGAGACCTTCGTCGGGGGTGTGACGCGCGGGGTCAAGGCCGGGCGGGAGGCGCGTCGCAGGTCCCGGTCGCGATCGCGGTGGAGGTGTTGCACCCGCGCGGGTTCGGGCGCTGCCGGTTGTCGGTGCTGCGCGATGCGGGCCGGCCTGCGCTGGAGCGGTTCGTGGGCCAGGTGGTCGAGCCCGGCTCACAACCGATGAGTGGCTGAGCTACGGGGGCCTGAACGGCCTCGGATACGCCCATGAGCCCACGAATCTCAAGGGCGGCGCCCGCCCGGCCCACGAGGTCCATCCGGGGGTGCACCGGGTCGCGAGCCTGCTGAAGCGGTGGCTATCCGGCGCCCATCAGGGTGCAGTCCGTGCCGCGCATCTCCACGGCTACCTCGAGGAGTACACCTTCCGGTTCAACCGGCGCCGCTCCGACGCGCGTGGACTGCTGTTCCGCCGGCTGCTCCAACAGGCCGTGGCCACCGGGCCGGTCACCCGCGCCGAGGTCATGGGTGGCTGGTCGCCCGAACCCGGCACCACCCCGCCGACGTCGACCTCCTCGCCCAACATGTCACCGATCTCGACGCTGCCCTGGTCATCATCGACGCCGACCACACCACCGACCCACTTGCGCTCCTGGCCGCGGCCCACAACCACGGGGCACAGACCGCCAGGTACATCGCCGACCAACACAGCGACACCGCCGAGGCCGCCCGCACCGCCGGGGCCGGCCTCCTCCTCGCCGAACGACGCGGCACAGGACTCCTCGGCGCCCGCCAACGACGCATCCAAGACCGACCGTCGACGCCAGCCAACTGGCGCCATCCAGGTTGCAGGTCCTGGACAGATTGCAGGTTCTGGATCCCCCGTGGGGGTCCTAGACGGCCGAATCCGAGAATCGCGCTGGGAGGGATTCGAACCCCCGGCCGCCTGATCCGTAGTCGCAAGTCCTCGCTGAATCCGAGCGAATACCGACGAACTGAGCGAACAGAGCGTCGTTCAGGGTGTGGACGGTGGGTTCGCTTGGGCATGACGCTGGTACGAGGATCCTGAACTGGTTCGTACTGTCAACAAGTACTAAGTTGTGCTGTCTTGACATTTTTCCTGGACCTGCGTCAACTACCAACCTGTCGCAACTTGGTACGAAGTGTCAGGGAGCTGATGAAGAAGCCCACCCTCCCCCCGAAGGCCTGGCAGGAACTCCTCAAGGAGATCGATCCGCAACGGATGGTGTCGCTGATCGTCAACAACCCTGAGGTCCGTGCGACCGTCGGCGGTCGCTACCGGCACTGGGACTCGCTGCGGCACATGGACCCACCCGGAGACCTCACCGCAGAGGAGTGGTGGGTCGGCGTCAAGATGACCCGGACCCAGATCTCGCAACCGGTCGCCCTCAAGGATCGCGAGGGCCAGCCCTTCACCATCGCGCTACCTGGAGTGATGCTCCAGATGCTGCAACAGGTTGACAAGAACGCCAGCGGACAGATCGCACTCAGCGAACAGGTCACCAACCCCGCGACCCGGAAGCGCTACCTCGTGAGTTCCTTGATCGAGGAGGCCATCACCTCAAGCCAGCTCGAGGGAGCCTCAACGAGCCGACGTGTCGCGAAAGAGATGCTCCGTTCGGGACGGCGCCCCCGCACCAAGAGCGAGCAGATGATCCTGAACAACTACCGGGCCATGAACTTCGTACGCGAGCACAGCGCCGCTCCACTCACCCCAGAGACGGTACTTGAACTCCACCGCATCGTTACCGAAGGCACCCTCGATGACCCGTCAGCTGCCGGTCGACTCCAGACCGAGGAAGACGAGCGCATCGGCGTGTTCGACGAGCACGGCGACCTCCTGCACGCCCCGCCCGAAGCCACCGACCTCCCTGCGCGGCTACAGGCGATGTGCGACTTCGCGAACCGCGAGGACGAGAACGACGACTACCTCCACCCCGTGGTTCGTTCGATCGTCGTCCACTTCTGGCTCGCATATGACCACCCGTTCCTCGACGGCAACGGCCGGACCGCAAGGGCACTGTTCTACTGGTCCATGCTCCATCGCGGCTACTGGCTCACCGAGTTCCTCACCGTCTCAAGCATCCTGAAGAAGGCACCTGCCAGATACGCAAGGTCCTACCTCTACACCGAGTGGGACGACAACGACCTGACCTACTTCGTGCTCTACCAGCTCGAAGTGCTCCTACGCGCGATCGACGAGCTACAGAAGTACCTGCGTCGCAAGATGCGAGAGGTCCGCGACACCGAGCAACTCCTCACGACCACCGATCTGAACCACCGCCAGGTCGCTCTGATCGGCTACGCGCTCCGGACCCCCGGCGCCACCTTCACCTTCCAGACCCACAAGAGGAGCCACAACATCGCCTACCAGTCAGCGCGCAACGACCTCCTCGACCTCGAAGCACGAGGCCTGGTCCGCAAGCGCAAGACCGGCCGCGCCTTCACCTTCTTCCCCGTGGACGACCTCGCAGAGCAACTGCGGCAGTCGTGAGCCCCCGGGACACGAGCAGGCCTCAGGCCGATCCGGCGCGTTACACAGCCTGACATACAGGGGGATCGATCAGCCGCGCCCGGTCGCTGCCGAAAGGGAGTTGGTCCACACCCATCGTGGACATCGCCTTGCCGCCCATCCCCAAGCTCCTCGACCGACCACCAAGTAGCACGATTTTCACGCCAGCCAGGTGGACAGCCCCTCGGGCAGAAACCCGGAAATCCGAAATCCGGCGGGCTAGAGGGGTCACGGGGTGTCCAGGATCTGCAACCTGTGTGAGAATCGTGGTCTGGCGAAACTCGTGGGACTGGCAGCGCGGCCCGTGGCGGTGGGGGTGGACTACCCGGGTTCACATCGTGAGTTGGTGGAGCGGTTTCAGCGCCGAGCGAGCCTGTGCGCAGTACATCGAGTACGCCCACTTCCAGAGCCTGTTCGCAGTGGAGAGGCACGAGCAGGGTGTGTGTCCCGGGGCCGTGCGCCTGCGCTGGTCTAGAAGCGGACGGCGGCGAAGGCCAGGGACGCGGCGGTGAAGATCGCGCCCATCATGGAGAAGAACAGCAGCCGGTTCTGCGCGATGATCTGCACACGGAACTCCGCGACCAGACGGTGCTCGAGGGCGAGCATGCGGTCATCGATGCGCTGCTCCAAGGACCGCAGGTCGTCTCGGGTGGCGACCTGGTCCCAGGGTCTCGGGGGCAGCTGGTCCATCAGCGTCCTCGCGGGTTCGGCACCGATGACCTGCTCGAGCGCTCGGAACAGCTCGTGCCGGTCATGCTCGCTGGTCTGCATGATGCCGGGCTCCTGCTGCTACGGCAACGTTGCCGCAGCATCGCAGCCCGCTCCCCTGGTCGGTCGGTGGGATCGTCGCGCCCTGTGGATGCCCTCATCGGGCGCCGCGGCCGAACTCGCTGACGCTGAGGCCTTGCGGACGGGGCGCGCCGGCGCGTTCGTGGGGTGCCGGCGTGCCCCGCTCCGCCAGGGCGTCGTCCAACCAGCCCTCCTGCCAGGCGCGCCACAAGCGGGAGAGGTCCCAGGCGCGAGTGCCGGTCACCGTGGCGCCACGGTTCCCACGGC
>PXDB01000124.1 GCA_003565155.1 Nitriliruptoraceae bacterium
ACGCCGCCGGCGTCGCCGACCCGCACGAGCGCGTGGGCGGAACAGCGCGGGGGTGGGTTCACCCAGGGTGGGTGAGGCCGCGCTGCGGGCACGGCCGTAGCGTCCCGCCACGTCCGCACCCGGTGTTCAGGTTCCACCATGCTCGCCCGCGCCACCCGCTCCCTGCCCGTGCCGCACCTGTTCATGGCGCTCTCGCTCAGCGTCTTCGTGGTGCTGATCCTGACCGTGCAGTCGCCCGGTCGCGCAGTGGACACGGCAGCGGCCGACCCAGGAGCCAGCACGGGATCCCTCGACCACCGAGCCGCCACGGCAGCCACCGACGCGTGGCCGACGACCGAGCTGCTCCTCGCCATGGACATCGAGGTGGTGGGTGCGCCGCTGCCGACCCCCGCCGCGGCCACGTCCGGATCGGGTGGGCACCTGATGGTGCTCGGCCTGCTGGCTGCCCTGACGGGTTTGCTCGCCGCGACCTTCCAGGCCGGTCGGCAGCGCGGAGATGCCGGAGGACGACCCGGGATCGGGCTGCTCGCCGGGTCGCTGGCCGGGCTCGTCGGGGCGGCATTGCTGTTCCTGCTCGGTGCGATCCCTGCGGGCGACCCCACCTGGGTCTACCTACCCCTGGTCCTGGCGACGCTCGGGACGAGCCTCGGGGTCACGGCACCCTTCCGTCCGGCCGATCCTGCGCGGAGCCGCTGGTCCCTGTGCTCGCGGTCAGCCTGAGCGACGCCTCCAACTCGAGAGCCATCTCGGCGCCCACATCAGCGCCCACCTCGTCCGCCAGCCGGGCGGCCTCAGCGGCGTAGCGGGCGGCGACGTGGCCCTCGCCCTGCTCCACATGGGTGCGGGCCAGCTCGATCGCGACCAGCGTCGCGCCGTAGGCCAGCCTCGTGCCGGCGAACAGTGATCGGGCTCGGGTCAGCTGGGCGACAGCCAGTTGGTGGTCACCTCGCCGTCGCGCGTGTCTGCCGGACGTCAGCAGCGCGAAGGCCAGGCTAGGGCCGCTCCCGGCGTCCTCAGTCAGCTGCACCGCCTCTGCGAGGTAACTGGCCGCCAGACGCCGGTCACCGGTGGCGTGGGTCGCCGCCCCGAGCTGCAGCAGCATCCGCCCCTCCAGTTCCGGGAGGCCTCGACGGCGACAGAGCGCCAGACCCTCGATGGCGGCACGCCGGGCGCGTTCGGGGTCGGTCTCGGGGTCGATGGCGTCGATCAGCACGTCGATCGCCTGCACCCGGGCCCAGTCCGCACCGGCATCCTCCAGGACCTCCAGCGCCGCCGTCGCGTGGTCCAGTACCCCGGTCATCCGTCCGGACAGCCGCCCGATCTGTGCGCGGGCCAGGTGCGCGAAGCCCAGCAGCCAGCCACCGACGCCCTCGGCCGTGGCCACCACCGCGTCCAGGTCGTCCAGCGCCCCGGTCACCTCCCCGTCGTGGGCGCGGTGCACGGCCGCGTACAGCCTCGCCAGCACGCGGTGGTCCGGTTCGAGCGCCACGGTCAGGCTGTGTCGCGCCCAGGCCGGGCCGTGGGGCGAGCCCGTGGTCGCCAGCAGCGCGCTCACCCACAGCACCGCCTCCGGATGGACCGCGTCGGGATCGAGCGGTGCCGGCGGCGCCCCCGATGCCACGCCGAGCCCCCGTTGCAGCCACCGCAGGCCCGCCGACGCCGACCCGCTGAGCAACCAGTGCCAGCCGAGCCCGGCTGCCACGCGCTGCACCAGGAGCAGCTGGTGGCGGTCCGCCGCCCAGTGCAGGGCCGCCACAGCCTCCTCGGACCAGCTGGCCAGGCCGGCGAGGTCGACACCGAACCTGCGCGGATCGCCGCGGTCGTTGCACCGCTCCAGGGCGTCCGACACCACCTCGGCGTGGCGGTCGTGGACCGCCTGCTGCTGCGGGCTGTCCTGCAGGCGCTCCTGGGCATAGGCGCGTAAGGACTCGAGCATCCGGTAGCGGGACGCCGTCGCGGTCCTGTCGGCCTCGAGCAGCGAGCGTTCCACCAGCCCTTCGAGGGTGTCCAGCGCAGGGCCCGGGACGCCCGCAGCGTCCAGGAGCTGGTCGGCCAGCGGTCGGTCGAACGCCGTGACGGGTACCGACAGCGCGGCCCAGGCGCGCTGCAGCGGTGGATCCAGGAGGGACCAGCTCCAGGTGATCGTGTCCCGCAGCGTGCGTTGGCGTGCCGGGACGTCACGCCGGGTCGAGGTCAGCACGGCGAACCGGTCGTCCATCGCCGCGGACAGCTCCTCCACCGACAGTACACGCCCCCGGGCGGCGGCGAGCTCGAGCGCCAGCGGCAGGCCGTCGAGCCGTCGTGCGATGGTGGCGGCTGCAGCCAGCTGCTCCGTACCGAGATGGTCGGGGTCGAGGCCCGGGTCGTGCTGGTGCAACCGGGTGAGGAGGAGCTGGACGGCCGGGGAGGCCAGCACGACGTCCCGGGAGGTCTCCTCGGCGGCGGGCACGGTGAGGGGTGACAGCGGCCAGACGGTCTCACCGTCGATGCCGAGCGGTTCCCTGCTGGTGGCCAGCACCGTGCAGCCGGGTGCCTGCCGACGCAGGTTCCCCACGAGCGCGGCGACCGCCTCGACCAGGTGCTCGCAGTTGTCCAACAGCAGCAGGAGCTGCCGGTCACGCAACCCTGCGAGGAGCTGTCCGGTGTCGGCGTCGTTGTCGTCGCCAGGGTCGGCGGTGGCCGACGAGGTCGTTCCGATCGCGCGGAGCACCGCACCCGGGAGCTCGTCAGCGTCATGGACGGACGCCAGCTCGACCAGCCAGCTGCCGTGCGGGGGGCGCGGGTGGCGTCGTGCCACCTCCAGGGCGACGGTGGACTTGCCAGCGCCTCCGGGTCCCACCAGGGTGAGCAGCGTGCAGCCGGCCAGTCGCTCGCCGATGCGTTCGATCACCTCCTCGCGGCCGAGCACCGGCTTCGCCGCGGCGGGCAGGTTCGTCGTCGACCGGCGCGGCCTCGGGGCGGCCAGGGTCGTGACCTCGAGGTCCTCCGCCTGGCGCAGCACCTGGAGGTGGACCCGGGCGAGGGTGGGGGAGGGATCGACGCCGAACTCCGCTGCCAGGCGCGTGCGGATGCGCTCGTACTCCGCAAGGGCGTCGATCTGGCGGCCGGCGCGGTACAGCGCCCGCATCAGCTGCCCGGAGCAGCGCTCGCGCAGGGGCTCCTCGGTGATCAGCGCGGTCAGCTCCGCCAGCAGTTCGGCGCCCTCGCCCAGCGCCAGGCGCGCCTCGAGGCGGTCCTCCACGGCGTCCAGCCGTCGTGCCTGGAGCGCTTCGGCATCGGCGCGGATCCGGGGCTCGTCCGCGATGCCCTCGAAGGCCGGACCGCGCCACAGCGCCAGGGCCGAGGTGAGGCGCTCGGCGGCTGCTGCGGGGTCGCCGGCCGACAGCAGCGCGCGCCCCTCATCAGCCAGGCGCGAGAACCGTCGTGCGTCGATGCGCTCGTCCGCGACCTGCAAGGTGTAGCCACCCGGCACCGTCACCAGCACCGGTGGCGCACCCTCGGACCCGAGCAGTCGGCGCAGCGCCGAGATCCGCTGCTGCAGGGCGTTGGCCGGGTCGCGGGGCTGCTCGTCCCCCCACACCGCGTCGAGCAGCACGTCGCTGCTGACCGGCCGTGGTGCGGCCAGCACCAGTGCGGCCAGCAGCGCGGGTTGGCGGCCGCGCAGCAGGGTCCGATCCCCGCCGTGGCGAACGGCGGGCCGTCCCAGCACCTCGATGTCCACCACCGCCAGGCCCTCCGCCCCTGCGCAGCCTACGGCGGGGCCTGACGAGAACTGGGGTTCTCCCGGGGCAACAGCGTCGCGACAGGTCCGGGACAGGTGGTATCGGCAGCCTGGGGTCAGGAGATCGAGCGACCCCGTGCTCCCGCAGGAGCGCAGCAGCCAAGGACCAGTGCCATGACCACCTCCACACCAACGCCGACCGGCACCCTGACCGTGCGCGCCGAGGGCGTGTCCTCCGACGTCGACGAGCGTCTGCAGGCCGTCCTGGAGCGGTTGGTCGCGCGGCGGCGGTTCCACCACGCCAACCTCGCCATCGTCGACGGCGACGGCCACCGGCGCTGGGAGGCCGCAGCCGGACCCGCCGATGCCGTCGACACGCGTGGCACGCCCCTGACCCCCGACACCCCGTTCTTCGTCGCCAGCATCACCAAGCGGTTCCTCATCACCCTGGTGCTGCAGGCCCACGAGCGTGGTGAGCTCCACCTCGACGACCCCCTGTCCGCGCATCTGCCGGGCCAGGTGACCGATGGTCTGCACGTGCTGCACGGCGTCGACCATGGTGCGGACATCACCCTGCGCCACCTGGCCAGCCACACCGCCGGCCTGCCCGACTACTGCGAGAAGCCGCGCGAGGGCCGCAGCCTGTTCGCCGAGCTGCGGGCCGGTGAGGACCGCTCCTGGACCTTCGACGACGTGATGCGGATGTCCAAGGAGCAGCACCGTCCGCACTTCGCACCCCAGGACCTGTCGTCGCCCAGACAGCGCGCGCGCTACTCCGACACCGGCTACCAGCTGCTGATCCGGGTGCTGGAGCTGGCGACCGGCAGCGACCTCGCCACGCTGCTCGACGAGCGGATCATCCACCCACTCGGGCTGGCGCACACCTGGCTGCCAGGTCGCTCATCGCCGTCGCTCAGCACGCCGCCACCGAGCCGACTCCACGACCGGCGACGCCCCCTCGAGGTCCCCCGCATGATGATCTCGTCCAACGACCTGATGAGTACCACCGGTGACCTGCTGCGCTTCCAGCAGGCGCTGCTCGGTGGCGAGCTGTTCGCCCGGGCAGGGACCGTCGCGCTGCTGACCGAGCGGGAGAACCGTCTGCGCAACGCACCCGTGCTGCGCTACGGCCTGGGCACGATGACCTTCCGCGTCAACGCCCTGGGAGCGCCGGGACGGCGACCGGTACGCCTCGTCGGCCACTCCGGTTCGACCGGTACGTGGCTGTTCCACTGCCCGCAGTTGGACGTGCACCTGGTCGGTTCCGTGGATCAGGCCGCGGCCCAGGCCCTGCCCTTCCGGCTGATGCCGCACCTGCTGCGCGCCTGGGTCTGATCCCTGCGGTCGGTACGAGCGGTCGGCTGCAGCCCCGGGCCCGTCCTGCAATGCTGTGGCCCGGAACCCGGCAGCCGACCACGACGCGAGGTGGACCATGACCCTCACCCTGGACCCCGATCGCTACGACGCGGTCATCTTCGATCTCGACGGCGTCATCACCGACACCGCGTCCGTCCACCGCCTGGCGTGGAAGCGGCTGTTCGACGGCTACCTCGACGAGCGCGGGCCCCGCGAGGGGGAGGACCACGCACCCTTCACCGACCAGGACTACCTGCGCCACGTCGACGGCAAGCCGCGCCTGGACGGCGTCCGCGACTTCCTGGTGAGCCGCGGCGTCGAGGTGGACGAGGACACCATCACGGCGCTGGGGGAGCGCAAGAACGACGCCTTCCTGTCGACCCTTGCACAGGACGGGGTGGTGGTCTTCCCCTCCACCGTGGAGCTGATCTGCCGGCTCCACGCCAACGGCATCCGCACCGCGGTGTTCTCCGCCAGCCGCAACTGCCGGCCGGTGCTGGAGACCGCCGGGCTGTTGGAGCTGTTCGAGGCCCGGGTGGACGGCGTGGTGGCCGGTGAGCTCGGGTTGCCGGGCAAGCCAGACCCGGCATCGCTATTGGAAGCGACCCGCAGGATCGACGCGACCCCGGAGCGCACCGTGGTCGTCGAGGACGCGCAGGCTGGTGTCCAGGCCGGCAAGCGCGGCGGGTTCGCGCTGGTGATCGGTATCGACCGGGAGGGCATGGCCGCGGAGCTGCGCGCACACGGCGCTGACGTGGTCGTCGATGACCTCGAGGAGGTCACCTTGCCGGTGGAGGACGAGTCCGCCCTCGCCGCCCGGGTCGCTGGTTACCTGACGTGACAACCCCTCCGCCGGAGCCGCCGAACCCGCCCACGAGCGCGGGTCCGCCCAGCCCTCCGCCACCACCGGGCCATGGTGCTGCGCCGGGCGGTGGAGCGGGTGGAACGGGCGCACCCGGCCATGGCGCTGCGCCCGGCGGTGGAGCGGGTGGAACGGGCGCACCCGGCCATGGCGCTGCGCCGGGCGAAGGCACGGCTGGACGGAGCGCGCCCCCACCCCCCGACCGTGGCGACAGCCGCCGCGCGACACGACGGATGCTGCTCATCGCCGGCGTGCTGCTGGTCGTGCTGGTCGGCGGCTGCGCCGGCCTGGCCGCGGTGCTGGTACCGCGGGCGCTGGACGGCGTCACCGCTCCCTTCGACGTCGCCAACGGCTACCTCGATGCGGCCCGCGCCGGCACCGAGCTGGCGCCCTTCGCCTGTCGCCCGGACGAGGCGCCGCATCCCGAGGTGCCAGGGTCCGTGCGCCAGAACCTCACCAGCGTGGAGATCGACGGGCGGAGCTTCGGCGAGGTGGGGGGCTCTCTGACGCTGGCGGATGGCCTCCCCGTCCGGGTCCTGGTCGAGCTGCGTCGCGACGAGGGGGAGTGGTGCGTCCACCGCGTGCTGGTCGACGGCGCGTGACCTCGGGCGAGTGGTCCCGTATGCTCCCGCCCATGCGCTGTGACGGACTGCTGCTTCTTCGTCGCCGCGGCGAGGTCGGGTAGGCCGGCATCCTCGCCGCGGGGGTCCCGCGTTGCCGGTCACGCAGAGCTCCGACCGACCGCACGAAGGACCATCTCCGATGAGCGACACCCGCGCCGTCACCACGACGCCTTGGACCCCCGAGCAGCGACCCTCGGGGTTGCCGGTGCATCGATACCGGCCCTACCACGAGCAGATCACCGTCGACCTGCCGGACCGCACCTGGCCTGACCACCGCATCGCAGCTGCGCCGAGGTGGGCCGCCGTGGACCTGCGGGACGGCAACCAGGCGCTGATCGACCCGATGGACGGTCAGCGCAAGCTGGCGATGTTCCAGTTGCTGGTCGAGTTGGGTTTCAGGGAGATCGAGGTCGGCTTCCCCGCGGCCAGCCAGACCGATTTCGACTTCGTCCGGTACCTGATCGAGCAGGACCTGATCCCGGATGACGTGGCGATCCAGGTCCTCACCCAGTGTCGTGAGGAGCTGATCGAGCGGACCTTCCACTCGCTGGTGGGCGCCGACCGGGCGATGGTGCACTTCTACAACTCCACCTCGGTGACCCAGCGGCGGGTGGTGTTCGGCCTGGACCGCGCCGGCATCCGTGACATCGCGGTCCGCGGTGCCACCATGGCCCGCAAGTACGCCGACATCGTCACCCCCGACACCGACATCCTGTGGCAGTACTCGCCGGAATCCTACACCGGGACCGAGCTCGACTTCGCCGTCGAGGTCTGTGGCGCGGTGATGGAGGTCATCGAGCCCAGCGTGGACCGGCCCATCGTCCTCAACCTGCCGGCCACCGTGGAGATGGCGACGCCCAACGTCTACGCCGACTCCATCGAGTGGATGCACCGCCACCTGCCCGACCGCGACCGGATCGTGCTGTCCCTGCACCCCCACAACGACCGGGGGACCGCCGTCGCCGCGGCGGAGCTCGGGATGATGGCCGGCGCCGACCGGGTCGAAGGCTGCCTGTTCGGCAACGGTGAGCGCACCGGCAACGTCTGCCTCATCACCCTGGGCATGAACCTGTTCAGCCAAGGCATCGATCCGATGCTGGACCTCTCCGACCTCGACGGCATCCGTCGCACCGTGGAGTACGCCAACCAGCTCCCCGTGCCCGAGCGGCACCCCTGGGGGGGAGATCTCGTCTACACGGCGTTCTCCGGCAGCCATCAGGATGCCATCAAGAAGGGTCTGGAGGCGCTCGCCCGCGACGCCGAGGCGGGCGGGGTCGCGCTCGAGGACATGACCTGGGACGTGCCGTACCTGCCGATCGACCCGAAGGACGTCGGCCGCACCTACGAGGCGGTGATCCGGGTCAACTCGCAGTCGGGCAAGGGCGGCGTGTCCTACGTGATGAAGAACGAGCACCAGTTCGACCTTCCCCGCCGGCTCCAGATCGAGTTCAGCCACGTCATCCAGGACCGCACGGACACCCAGGGCGGCGAGGTCACCTCCGAGGAGATGCTGCGGATCTTCTCCGACGAGTATCTGCCCTGCGAGAACGACCCGTGGGGCCGGTTCAAGCTGGTCACCACCCGCGCCGTCCCCGGCGACGACGGCATCGACCAGCTGTGGGTGGAGCTGCTCGACGACGGCCGACCGGTGACCCTCCAGGGCGAGGGCAATGGGCCGATCGCCGGGTTCCGGGACGCGCTCGCGCACCACGGGGTCGAGGTTGCGGTGCTCGACTACTCCGAGCACGCCATGTCCGCCGGTGACGACGCCACCGCCGCCGCCTACATCGAGTGCGACATCGACGGCGAGGTCCTGTGGGGCGTCGGCGTCGACCCGAGCATCGTGACCGCATCGCTCAAGGCCATCATCAGCGCCGCCAACCGCGCCCACCGCCGGTCACCCGCGGCCTGATCCGGTCCCGCCTCCGGCGAGGACTCCGGGGCTGTCGATGCGCGTCCAGTGGGCCCGCAGGTCGGGCTGGGTCCGCTCTCGGGTCCGCTCTCGGGTCCGCCCTCGGGTCCTCCCGCGGGTCAGCCCGCGTGGCGAGGCGACGAGCCGCTCGCCGCCTGTCGCTGGTTCCGGGCCGCTCGCTCCTGGGTGGGGGAGGGAGGGGTTGCTCCGCCGAGGGAGTGGTTGCTCCGCCGAGGGAGTGGTTGCCCCGCGACGATCCCCCGGTACGGGCGGGGCAACGTCGTGTGGCAACGTTGGGCGGGGTAACGTCGTGTGGCAACGTTGGGCGGGCAGCAACGCCGTGTGGGCACCAACGCCGCCCGCGCAGCAACGCCGTGGCGCAGCGTTGTGCGGGCACCAACACCGCCCGCGTGGCGCAGGTGTAGCACCGGTGCACAGCACTGCTCAGGTCACGAGCAGGACCTTGCCCAGGGCACGGCGTTCCTCGAGGGACGCCACCGCCTCGGCCGCGTCCTCAAGGGGGTGCCGCGCGCCGATAGGTGGCAGGAGCCGGCCCGCCCGCAGGTCCGCGAGCAGATCCTGCCACTGGCTGGCGGGGTAGTCGGGCTCCCCGAGCCAGTAGGCGCCCCACCCGACCCCGACCACGTCGAGGTTGTTGAGCAGCAGCCGGTTCACCTTCACCTCCGGGATCGCGCCGGCGGTGAAGCCGACGATCAGGAGCCGCCCCCGGCGTCGGAGGCAGCGCAGGGAGTCGGTCACCCGGTCGCCGCCGACGGGATCGAGGACCACGTCCACCCCCTCCCCGCCGGTCAGCTCCCGCACGGCGTCACGGAAGCCCTCCGCCTCGACTACGTGGTGGGCACCTGCGCTGCGTGCCACCTCGGCCTTGGCGTCCGTCGAGGTGACCGCGACGACCTCCGCCCCCCGGGCGGCGGCCAACTGGATGGCGGCGACCCCGATCCCACCCGCCGCTCCGTGGACCAGCACTCGCTCACCCGGGTTGAGGCGGCCGCGGTCCAGTAGCGCGAAGTGGACGGTGAGCAGGTTCATCGGCAGCCCCGCCGCCACCTCGGTGCCGACCTCGTCGGGCAGCGGGAAGACCAGGTGCGGCGGGACCACCACGGTCTCTGCGAACCCGCCCAGCCCCGGGAAGGCGGCCACCCGCTGACCCGGCGCGACGTCGGCGCCGTGTGGTGCCTCGACGACCACGCCGCTGACCTCCGCGCCCGGGACGAAGGGCGGGTCGGGTCGCACCTGGTACAGCCCACGGGTCAGCAGCGCGTCGGGATAGCTCACCCCGGCGGCGACGACCCGGATCCGGACGCCGCCACCCTCCGGCTCCGGTCGATCCTCGACGCGGATCGCTGCCGGTCCGTCGAGTCGTTCCACCACCGCTGCACGCACCTGCGCTCCTACCGTCGGGCCATCGGGCGCGCCGAGGTTAGGCCCGCAACCGCCCGGCTGTCAGTGTGGACACCGCGCGTTGCGGCGGATGCGGACGTGCGCGCTGACGAGCGCACCGGGTGCTGACCAGGCCGATGGTGACCCGACGGGACAGGACGGGTGCGTGTCCGTATGTGGTAGGTCGCCTACGCCGTCGAGTGTCCGGCGGTCGCCAGTGCAGGTGCCGGTGCGGGCACCGGGACGGGGATGGCGGTCGGCTCGGGCGCAGGCCGGTCAAGGACAACTGCGCTCGCGAAGTGCGGCTGACGCAGGAGGAAGACCAACAGCATGGAGATCGCCAACAACCCGATCGCTGCCTGGTAGGCACCGATGTAGCTTCCGGTCGCAGCCAGCACGCTGGAGCCGATCTGTGGGCCGAGCAACAGGGAGATGCCCCACCCGAAGAACACGAAGCCGTAGTTCGCGCCGTAGGCCTTGAGCCCGAAGTAGTCCGCCACGATCGACGGGGTCACCGCCAACGCCGCGCCGTAGCAGGCACCAGCGATCAGGACGCCCGCGAATATCAGCCCGGGTGTCGTCCAGAACTGCAGCAGGAACAGGTTCAGCAGCAGGACCACGTGCATCACCACGAAGGTCCGCTTCCGACCGAGGTAGTCCGAGCCGATCCCACCACCGGAACGTCCCATGGCGTTGGTGAGTGCCAGGACCGGGACCGCCATCGGCAGGAGGAAGGCCAGTCTCGTACCGAGGGCACCGTCCAACCCGCCTGCGGTCTGCGTGCTCATGATGCTGCCGATACTGCCGATGACCATCGCCCCCGCTGAGCAGAACAACGCGTAGATCCCCAGCAGCATCCAGGCCTGCGGGGTCCGGATCGCCGTCTTGAGCGCGACGCTGGGTGCATGGCGCTTTCCATCGGAGAGTGGGACGTCGTCCTCGCGTGGCGGTGCCGGCGGCACGTATCCCGATGGAGGATCGACCATCAGCGCGGCACAGGGGAGACCGATCAGCAGGATCAAGGTTCCGAGGATCGCCAGGGTGGCCTCCAGCGACAGGCCGACGCCGTGGAGCAGCCAGATCTGCACCGGTCCCATCCACAGCGCGCCGAGCCCGAAGCCGGTGACGACCAGTCCGTTGATCATGCCCTTCCGGGAAGGATCGAACCACTTCATGGCTGCAGGGCGCGGGCATGCGTAGACGAACGCGAGTCCCGCGCCGACGATCACACCGAAGGTGATGAAGAACAGCCCCGGCGTGCGGGTCACGAGCCCGCTGAGGATGGTCCCACCGCCGACCATCAGGATGCCGGCAACCATGACGGGCCGCGGGCCGAAACGGTCCTGGAGCGAACCGGCCACGATGAGCAGGAGCGCGAGGGTCAGCCCGCCGATGGAGAACGGGACCGTCAGTTGCGCGACCCCCCACTCCGGGTACGCCTCGAGCACGTCGCGGATGTTGCTCCACGTGTAGATGATGCCGACGCTGAAGTTCGACAGCAGGCCGGCGAGCAGTACCACGTAGCCGCGGCGCGGTACGCGGGCGTTCTGCGGTGCGGGCTGGCTGTCGATGCTGGAGGTCTTCGCCATGGGCCGGGTCCCTCGGGCTGGCCTTGCCGGACGTGCCGGACGCGTCCGGCGAAACCGTGGGTGCCTGCTCCAGCGGACGTTGGAACCCTACGGGCACGGCCTGTCGCCGCACCGAGGAGAAGTACCCGCAGTCGAAGGCCATCGGTACCCGTGTGGCCGGGGTCATCGGTCCGAGGCCGAGCCAGACGGGGCGGTAGCGAGGTGACCTGCATCGACCGCTCCTGGGTTCTCGGCAGGGTGGTGGCGGGCGTCGACCCGATGGTGTCTTCGGGTCGTAGAAGTTGGGTGTTTCCGAGCCCTGTACGATAATATTTCTCGGAACGCATCGCAATAGTGAGATTGCCTGAGGAGGCATCGTGGCCCGTCACTGCATGCTCACCGGCGCCGAAGCCTGGTACGGCAAGCAGGTGTCCCACTCGCACCGGCGCTCGTCGCGACGGTGGGACCCCAACCTGCAGACGAAGCGGTACTGGGTGCCCTCGGAGGGTCGCCACGTCCGCCTGCGGTTGTCCGCCAAGGCGATAAAGACCATCGACCGCATCGGCATCGAGGCGGCGGTGGCGCGGATCCGCGCCCGTGGAGAGCGCATCTGACCGGATCCATACCCCTGCGACCTACGGCGCGCTGAGATGGTGCGTGCCCTGCTCCTCGACCCCTTCTCCCTGACGTTCCTGCAACGGGCCCTGCTGGCCGGCATGCTCGCAGGCATCAGTTGCGGCGTGGTCGGTACCTGGGTGGTGCTGCGCAAGGTCGCCTTCTTCGGTGAGGCGCTCAGCCACGGGATCGTGCCGGGTGTGGCGATCGCGACCCTGGTCGGCTTCTCCCCGGTGCTCGGTGCGGCGGCCAGCGCCGGGGGGATGGTGGCCGGTGTCAGTGGCGCCAGCCGAGCCCGCCGGGTGGGGGAGGAGACCGCGGTCGGGCTGCTGTTCGTCGGGATGCTGGGCCTCGGCATCCTCATCATCTCCCGTTCCGGGTCCTTCGCGGTCGATGTGACCGCGCTGCTGTTCGGCTCCGTGCTCGGCGTGCGCACCGAGGACGTGACCGTCGCCGCCATCGCGGCTGCGCTGACCCTCGCGGTCTCCCTGGCCGGTTACCGCGCCTTCGTCGCGTTGACCGCCGACGAGCGCGTAGCCGCCCTGGCCGGCTTCTCCCCGCGCTGGACGCGGGTGTGGTTGCTGGCCATCGTGGCCATGGCCGTCGTCGCCTCCTTCCGCACGATCGGTGCGCTGCTGGTCGTCGCCCTCCTGGTTGCACCGGCGGCGTCCGCGGTGCAGTTCACCCGCCGCATCCCCTGGACGATGGCCATCGCCGTGCTGCTGGCCTGGAGCGCGGTGATCGCGGGCCTGCTGGCCAGCTACCACCTGGACCTCGCGGCGGGTGGGGCGATCGCGGTGGTGGCGGTGCTGCAGTTCGCTGCGACCGCTGGCGTCCGGTCCATGGTCGCCCGGGTTGGCGTTCACGCGGCGGCTGGGTAACTTAGGAATAGTTCCGAGAAAATTCCTAAAACTCAGAGGCGTGGTTCCCGTATCGCCGATGCGGGGCGCGTCACCAGACCGCGCGGGATGCTCCCGCCAGGAGGGTCAGGACGATATGGACGTCACGATGCGACGCTGGCGGGTGCTCATCGCCGCCGCGGCCGGGGCACTGGTCCTCGCCGCGTGCGGTGAGGACGCTGAGGAGGCCGCCACCGACGAGACCGCCGCCACGGAGGAGGAGGACGTCGAGGAGGTAGACGCCCACCACGACGACGAGCACGACGAGGACCACGAGCGCGACGACGACGGCTACGACGACGAGCAGGCCGCTGCGTCCGAAGAGGTCCCTGACCCGCAGCCGCGTCTGGTCGTCGCCGACGCCGAGGACGCGGTCGTCCACGTGGTCGACCTCGCCACCGAGGAGGTGCTCGCCAGCTTCGACACCGAGATGCCGGGTGCGGCCCTCTACCTCGGCAGCGAGCAGCGCGTGGTCGCCGCCGTGCAGACCGGTGGTGGCACCGTGCAGTTCATCGAGCCGGGGACCTGGGCGATGGACCACGGTGATCACAACCACTACTTCATCGATCCGCCCCGACTGCTCGACGCACGCCTCGACACCGGCACGCCGATCCACACCACCGCCGACTTCGGTCGGTTCGCGATCTTCGGCGACGACGAAGGGGCCGGCTTCCTGGTCGACGAGATGGCGCTGCTCGACCACGCCGACATCGATGGTGAGGTCGTGGAGACCGACACCCCGCACCACGGTGGCGTCGTGCAGCTCAGCGAGGAGCTGACGGTCATCTCCGGCCCGGCGGACGACCAGGACGGTGGGCTGGCCGACGAAGTCTGGGTCTTCCACGACGGTGAGCGGGTGGGCGAGTACGACTGCCCCGGCCTGCACGGCGAGCAGCGCGGCGCCGACTGGACCGCCTTCGCCTGCGCCGACCGCATCCTGCTCCTCGAGGCCCACGGAGACCACGCCCACGGCAGCGAGGTGTTCTACCCCGAGGACCTCGGTGAGGAGTTCCGTCTCGGCTACCTCGGTGTCGCCGAGGACAGCAACATCTTCGTGTCCTCCCGTGACGACATGGTCGCCTTCATCGATGCGGACGCGGAGGAGATGACCATCGTCGAGCTGCCGACCGAGACCGCGACCCGCACCACCGTCGACGACGACGGCAACGTGCTGGTCCTCACCGATGACGGCACCCTGCACCTGTTCGACGCCGACACCACCGAGCTGGTCGCCTCCAGCGAGGAGACGGTGACCATCGACGACAATGAGGAGGCTCCCCGCTTCTCGATCGTCGGCGGTCGTGACCGCGCTTACGTCCCGTCCCCGAGCGAGGGCGTGGTGCACGAGTTCGCCACCAACGACGACCTGCGCCTGGCGCGGACCATGGAGCTGGGCGGTGCGCCGGCGAACCTGGTCTTCGTCGGTGCGTGGCCGCGCTGATGTTGGCGCGCTGGGGCCAGCGGACCCTGGTCCCGGCGGCCGCACTCCTCCTCCTCACCGCCTGCGGTGGGGAGGAGGCGGGCCCCGGGGCAGAGGAAGCAACCAACGCCACTGCGGACGGTGACGTCCCGCACGTGGTCGTCACCATGAACGTGTTGGCGGACATCATCGACGTCGCCCTCGGCGAGCTCATCGAGGTCGACAGCGTGATGCCCCGGGGCGTCGACCCGCACTCCTTCGAACTCTCCGCCGCGGCGGCGGAGCGTCTGACGGAGGCCGACCTGATCGTGGTCAACGGGCTGAACCTGGAGGAGAACGTGCTGCCGGTCGTCGAGGCCGCCAGTGACGACGGTGTCCCGGTCTTCGAGGTCGCTCCGGAGGTGGACCCGATCGCCTACGGCGACATCGGCCTCGACGAGGATCCGACCATGCTCGATCCCCACGTGTGGACCGACGTGAGCCGGATGGTCGGCGTACCCGCCATGGTCGCCGACGCGCTGATCGAGGCCGCTGACCTCGACGGAGCGACTGCTGCGGCCCTGGCGGAGGCGGCGGAGGCGGCACGGGCCGACCTCGAGGCGCTGGACGCCGAGGTGGAGGAGCTCCTCGCGGACATCCGCGCTGACCAGCGCAACCTCGTGACCAACCATCACGTCTTCGGCTACTTCGCCGAGCGGTACGACTTCACCGTGATCGGGACCGCCATCCCCGGTGCGACGACCCTGGCGAGTCCGAGCGCGGCCGATCTCGAGGAGGTCGTCCGGGCGATCGAGGAGGCGGCGGTGCCGACGCTGTTCGCCGACGCGAGCTCGCCCACCCTGCTGGTCGACGCGCTGGCGACCGAGGCCGACATCGACGTGGATGTCGTCTCGCTCTGGACGGAGTCGCTGTCGCCGGAGGGCGAGGGCGCGGAGACCTTCGAGGAGATGATGCGCGACAACGCCACCCGTATCGCCGAGGGGCTCGGCGGGTGAGCTGCGCCCGCCTCGAGGGCATCACGGTCAGCTACGACACCGGCCCCACCGTGCTGCAGGTGGACCACCTGGAGCTCGCCGGTGGGACGATCACCGCGTTGGTCGGCCCCAACGGGTCCGGCAAGTCGACCCTGCTGCAGGTCATCGCCGGGCTCCTTCCGCCGCGCACCGGCAACATCACCTTCGGGGAGCGACGTCCGGAGCGCCGGGTCGTGGCGATGGTGTTCCAGTCGAGCCAGGTGGACGCACGTCTGCCGCTCACCGTCGCCGAGGTGGTCGCGATGGGTCGTTACCCCCACCGTGGCCTGCTCGGCCGCTTCCGAGCTGGGGACCGGGCCGCGGTCATGCAAGCGATGGAGCGGGTCGATGTCGCCGACCTCGCCCGACGGCAACTGGTGGAGCTCTCCGGTGGGCAGCGGCAGCGGGTCCTGGCGGCGCGGGCGTTGGCCCAGCGGGCGTCCATCCTGCTCCTCGACGAGGCCCACACCGGCCTCGACGCCGCCAGCGAGGTGCTGATCGCCCGGGCGGTCGAAGAGGAGCGCGACCGCGGGGCGGTGGTGGTCGCCGCCACCCACGACCTGCAGACGGCCGCTCGTGCCGACCAGGTGGTCCTCCTGGCGGGCCGTCCGGTGGCGTGCGGACCAGCCGCCGAGGTGCTGGTGCCCGCGCGGTTGGCGGACGCCTACGGCCCGGGGGTGATCGTCCCGACGGCGTAGGGCTGTGCCCGGTGCGGGCGGCGCCTACGGTCCTGGCTGCACCGTCGTCACCACGACGTGGCGTACCGCGATGAGGAGGAGCAGATGGACGCGGACCTGCAGGCACGGTTCAACGCCCAGATCGCCTTGGAGCACACCGCTGAGCGGGTGTATCTGCAGATGTCGGCCTGGGCGGAGGCCCACGACTACGCCGGCTCTGCGGCCTGGCTGCGGTCCCAGGCGGCCGAGGAGGGCGAGCACGCCCGGCTGTTCATGGACCACGTGCTGGACCGCGACGGCGAGGTGATCCTCGCCGCCCTCGACGCGCCGCCGGCGGACTACGACGACCTGTTGGCGGTGTTCGTGGCCGCACTCGCCCACGAACGCAAGGTCACCGCGTCCATCGGGGAGCTGTACGCCGCCGCGAACGAGTCACGGGCCTTCCCCAGCCTGCCGCTGTTGACCTGGTTCCTGGAGGAGCAGGTGGAGGAGGAGGCCAGCGTCAGCGCCATCGTCGGCGAGCTGGAGAAGGTGATCGGCGACCCGAGTGCGGTGCTGCTCCTCGACCGTGAGCTGCCGGGTCGCCGCGACGGCGGCGAGGCGGGTTGACGCCCATCGGCAGCTGACGGGAGCAAAAGGTAAGGCTACCCTTACTCCTCCCGACGGGAGCGAGTGGAAGGGGCGCCATGTCAGCCGCCGCGCAGCTGCAGCCGGCCGGGGAACTCGACCTGCTGACACGCAGGCGCAGCGTCAGCCGGTTGTCTGCACCCGGGCCGTCGCGGGAGGATCTGACCGAGATGCTCACGGCCGCCTGTGCGGCGCCGGATCACGGACGGCTGCGGCCGTGGCGTTTCGTGGTCCTCGAAGGCGTCGCCCTGGTGGAGCTCGGACGGGCCTTCGCCCGTGCACACGCAGCGCGGGACCCGGAGGCCACGGACGAGGAGCTGGAGCGCATCGCGGGAAAGGCGCAGCGCGCCCCCACCATCGTCGCGGTCATCGCCCGATCGACGCCCCACGCCAAGGTCCGTGAGTGGGAGCAGCTGGTGGCCGCAGGGTGCGCCGCACAGAACCTCTGCCTGGCGGCGACCGCGCTCGGCTACGGGTCGATGTGGCGCACCGGCTGGTTCGCGGAGCATCCCGTCGTGCTCGCCCACCTGGGCCTTGCTGAGGACGAGCGGATCGTGGGGATGGTCTACCTCGGCACCGTCGAAGCGGGCCAGCGCATCCCGCCCCGCGAACTGGATACCGGGTGCGTGACCTGGATGACGGGTCCGTCCGTGGAGCGCGCCCTCGGTCGCTGAGACGGGTGGGACCGCCCGAGGCTCGTGCAGCGGGCAGGATGGTCACCGTCCCCCGCTCTTCGAGAGGCACGTCCGTGGTCGACTACCGCCCGCAGGTCCACCTGCGGCCCGAGGTCGGGTGGACCAACGATCCCACGGGCCCGCTCCGGTGGCAGGGCAGCGTCCATCTGTTCCACCAGCACAACCCCGACGGGGGCTACTGGGACCGGCCGCACTGGGGCCACCTGGTCAGCGACGACCTGGTGCGGTGGGAGCGCCGACCGTCAGCGCTGTCCCCGGACACCGATGGACCCGACCGCGACGGTTGCTTCTCCGGTTGCGTCGTCGCGGACGGTGACGAGGCGGTGATGCTCTACACCGGCGCACGGGGGCCCGGGGGTCCGGACCAGGAGCAGACCGTGTGCCTGGCCCGCAGCCGTGACCCGGAGCTCCTGGCGTGGGAGAAGGACCCGGCCAACCCGGTGCTGGGCCCGCCGGCGGGCCGCGAGGGGCTGTTGGGGTTCCGTGACCCCTTCGTGTGGCGGGAGGACGGCCGGTGGTGGCAGCTCATCGGTGCCGGCACCGTCGAGGGCGGCGGCGAGGTGCTGCTCGCGGTGTCGGAGGATCTGTGTCACTGGACCCATCTCGGACCGGTGCTCATCGGGAGGGACCTCCAGGCACTGGACCCGCAGGTGTGGACGGGGTCGATGTGGGAGTGCCCGGTGCTGTTGCGCTCGCCCGAGGCCGATCTGCTGCTCCTGTCGATCCATGGCGAGACGACCACCCACTACCCCCTGGCGGTGCTCGGGCGCCTGGCTGACGGTCGCTTCACCGCCACCTCGATGCAGCCCCTGGACCTCGGCCCCGACCTGTACGCGCCGTGCCTGTTGGCGGAGGACGACGGCTCGGGGATCACCTGGGGCTGGAGCTGGGAGGCGCGTTCCGAGCACGCCCAGCGTGATGCCGGCTGGGCCGGGGTGCTCACCGCACCGCGCCGCCTGCGGGTGGAGGACGGGGGCCTGCGCGTCAGCCCGCTGGAGGCCCTCACCGAGCTCCGCATCCGGGAGATCGCCCTCGAGTGGGTCGGGGAGGCCGATGGTGTCCGGGCTGCGGGCGTTGACCACGACGTGCTCGACATCGAGGTGACCCTCGATGACCGCGTGGACCAGGTGGAACTCCACCTGCGCTGCAGCCCCGATGGCAGCGAGCGCACCGTCCTGTACCTCGACCGGCGCCACAGCGAGGTGTGGTTGGACCGGGGCCACGCGAGCCTGTCCGGGGACGCCGAGGGCGGCTGCCACGGCGGGGTCCTGGACCATCCGCCCACCCGCGCGCGGGTGCTGGTGGACCGCTCCATCGTCGAGGTGTTCGTCGACGACCGGGTCAGCGTCACCGCACGCATCTATCCGACGCGGCCCGACAGCACCGGGCTCCGCCTGGTCGGAGCGGATCCCTCGGTGACGCGCGACGGCGTCGCGGTGCGGGCCTTCGAGCTCGGCTCCGTCTGGGCGTGAAGCCGTGTCATGGACGGTTGTCTGGCGACACCTCGCCCGAGCGCGCCAGCCGTGCGGACCGGCGCGGGCGGTGGCATCGTCGTCCGCTCGTGGCAGGCTGCCCACCATGCTGATCGTGATCTCCGGCCTGCCGGCGACCGGCAAGACCACGCTGGCCGCAGCCTTCTCCCGGCACGTCGGCGCGGTCCACCTGTCGGTCGACACCCTTGAGGACGCGATGATCCGGGCTGGACTGGAACCGGGCTGGACCACCGGTGTTGCGGCCTACGAGGCCGTCGGTGCCGCTGCGGAGCAGAACCTGGTGCTCGGCTTGGTCGTGGTGGTGGACGCCGTCAACGACAGCGAGGTGGCTCGACAGACCTGGCGGGACGCCGCCGGACGGGCCGAGGTGGACGTCCGATTCGTGCTGCTGCTCCCGCCGCCGAGCGCGGAGCATCAGCGCCGGCTCAGCGCACGAACGCGCGGCTTCGGGCACGTCCTGGACCCCTCGTGGGAGCAGGTGATGGCGCGCGCTGACGCCTACGAGGCGTGGGAGGACGAGCCGATCGTTCTTGCGAGCGAGGAGCCGGTCGGCGAACTGGTCCGTCGCCTGGCGTCGCAGCTGGCCCTCTGCCAGCGAGGGCCGGACCACCCGTGAGCTCCGCGGCGTGACGGAACCGTCCGTACCGTCTACCGCCGCAGAGGCGCTACGGGTGCGGCCGCACCGGTCTACCGTGGGTGCATCCCGCCGCACGGAGGAGGAAACGGACGCGTGGAGGAGGTCGAGGCGCGCACCGGCCAGCGGCATCCGGCCCACCCCCTCGAGCTCCTGCGGATCCTCGCGGTCGCACTGCAGTTCCTGACCCGGCTGCCGGTGCCCGCGATCCCGGTCGGCGACGGTGACCTTCGCCGTGCGACGGCAGCCTTCCCGCTGGTCGGCGTGCTCGTCGGTGGTATCGCCCTGGCGGTGTGGGCGGCCATGGAGCCGCTGCTCGGTGCCCTGCCGGCGGCTACCGCTGCGGTCGCCGCAGCGGTCGCCGTGACGGGGGCCTTCCACGAGGACGGACTGGCCGACACCTTCGATGGGCTGTGGGGCGGTTGGGACCCGGTCGGCCGCGTGGAGATCATGCGGGACTCCCGTATCGGTACCTACGGGGCGTGCGCGCTGGTGCTGTCCATGGTCGGTCGCGTCGGGCTGCTGGCCGGGCTGGGGCTGCCCGGTGCGGCGCGTGCCCTGGTCGTCGGCCACACGATCTCGCGGGCGGCGATCATGGTGCAGATCCACCTGCTCCCTCCGATCTCCGACCGGGGGAGCGGCGCACAGGTCGCGTCGCCGCTGGGTGTCACCGGCACCGGGGTCGTTGCCGCCACCGTGCTGGCGGTGTGCGTGCCGCTGCTCGGCTGGTGGACGCCGGCGGTGCTGCTCGCTGCACTGGTCGTCACCCTCGGGCTGCGCCGGGCGGCCCGGCGGCGGATCGGCGGTCTGACGGGTGACATCCTGGGTGCCACCCAGCAGCTCGCGCTGCTGGCCTGCCTGGCGACGGTCGTCGCCATCGACCGGGCGGACGCGTGGTGACCCGCGTGCTCCTCGTCCGACACGGCGCCGTCGCGCTGAAGGGCGTGGCGTACGGGCAACGCGTCGACCCGGACCTCTCCGAGGAGGGGAACGCCGAGGTGTCCGCCCTCGCCGGCCGTCTCGCGGCTGCCGGGCCTCCGCGTACGCGACTGGGTGCTGACGGTCCCCACGTGGTCGTCAGGAGCCCGACGACGCGGACGCGCACGACCGTGGAGCTGCTCGGCTGGTCCCACGCGCAGGTCGACGATCGTTGGTCGGAGCGCGACCTCGGTGCGTGGGAGGGTCGGCCGTGGTCCGAGCTGTGGGAGGAGGCGCCGCCCGAGGTGTCGACCGATCCCGCTCGCTTCGCCGCCTTCACGCCACCCTCCGGCGAGTCGGTGGCAGCGCTGCGGGATCGCACTGCGTCCGCGCTGGAGGCCCTGGCGGACGACCACGCGGTCGACGATCCGGCGGCGCATGCCCCCGTCGCCGTGGTCTGCCACGGCGGGCCGATCACCTGCGCCGTTGCCCATGTGCTGGATCTGGACGCGGCTGCGATCCTCCGGCTGCGGGTGGGGACGGCGACGGCGACGTGGCTGACCCGCTGGCCTGACCGGAGTTGGACGGTCGAGGGGGTCGCGACGTGACCGGGGCGAGCGCCGGCGCATCTGGCCCTGTCGGTGCGTGGACGGACCTCCCGGCGCCATCGGTCGATCTCGTGGACCTCCTCGACGCGCCGCGGCTGGGCCCGGCGGACACGTCCGCTGCGGCTGTGGCGCAGGACCGACGATACGGGCAGGCGGTACCGGAGGAGGAACTGGCCAGCCGTATCAGCGCGGCTACCCGGAGCGGGCCGCTGCCGGATCCGGACGCGGCGGCCGCCGCTGCGCACGCCGTCGCCCGCCTGGCCACCCCGCCGGGGGCGCTGGGCCGGTTGGGGGCAGTGGCGTCGGCGCTCGCGGGCATCTCCGGAACGAGCCCGCCACCGCTGCCACGACAGCCCGCGCTGATCGTGGCGGCCGGGGACCACGGCATCCATGCCGGTGCGGTCAGCCCGTGGCCGCAGACCGTGAGCGCGACCGTGGCGCGGTTGATCGCCGAGGGCCGTGCGGGGACCTCCGCCCTGGCTACAGGAGCCGGCGCTCGGACGGTGGTGGTCGACGTCGGTCTGGCCACCGATGTGCTGCCTCACCCCCGGCTGGTGGATGCTCGTGTGGTTGCGGGTACCCGGGACGCGACCATCGGCGATGCCTGGAGCCGTGACGCCGCCGTGCGTGCGGTGCTGGTCGGCGCCCGCGTCGCCGACGCCGTCGTGGCCGCGGGCGCTGACCTGTTGGCCGTCGGTGACGTCGGTATCGGCAACACCACGACCAGCGCCGCCCTGATCGGCGCCCTCACCGGCGCCGACGCGGGGCTGGTCACCGGCCGCGGTAGCGGCATCGACGACGCCACCCTCGCGCGGAAGCAGGCGGTGGTCACCCGGCTGCTGCACCGGGCAGCGGGCCGCCATCCACTCGGGCTCCTCACCGCGATCGGGGGCGCCGAACACGCGGCGTTGGCCGGCGTCCTGCTCACCGCTGCCGCACGCAGGATCCCCGTCGTCCTGGACGGCGTCGTGACCGCGGCCGCAGCCCTGGTCGCGGCCCGGTTGGCCGCGCCGATCCGGGGTGTGCTGCTGGCCGGGCACCTCTCGCCCGAGCCGGGTGCCGGTGTTGCGCTGCAGGCGCTCGGGCTGGACCCGCTCCTGGACCTCGGGCTCCGGCTCGGAGAGGGCAGCGGTGCGCTCCTGGCGGTCCCGGTGGTGACCAGCGCCGCCCGTCTGCTGCACGAGGTTGCGACCCTCGACGAGGCGCTCGCGTGAACAGCTGGGTGGTGCCGACCCCCGCACCGGCACCACCCGGGGCCGTTCAGTCCTGCTGGCTGCGCTGCTCGCCCTCGTGGCCGGCTTCCTGCTGGCGCTTGTGCTCCGCCTCCTGCTCGAGGCGCGCGGCCTCGTCGGACTTCTGCGCCTTCTTCTGCTGCGCCTCGCCTTCGCGCGTGAGGTCGTCGTCTCCGGCGACCTTGCCCGCGGTCTCCTTCGCGACACCCTTGAGCTTCTCGCCCATTCCGGGCTTGTCGTCGTCACTCATGTCGTTCCTCCATCGAAGGGCGACTACCGGTCGCCGTCGGTCGTGCTCGGATGGTGTGGATGTCATGCGCTGCAGGTGTCTACACCGGGCGTCTGCCGCGGTAGCCGGTGATCGCGCTGACCAGCAGCAGCACGATCGAGATGATCAGCACCCAGCGCAGCGCTTCGACGAACAGCCCGACGCCGCCGAGTAGCAGCGCGAGCAGCAGGAGCAGTACAGCGACACCCATGAGGTCCTCTCTCGGTCGTGGGCCGTGTTGTCGGCCCGGGAACGGGGTGTGCGCACTCGAGCCGTGCCGGCTCGCCTCGTGCGCACCCGGGCGGATCCGGGATGTCCCATGTCACCGCAACGCTGAGCGCGCGATGTCCCAACGCCCCGCGTGCCGGACGGTGGCCGCGTCAAGCTCGACTGGACGCTCGCGCCCTGCTCGGTGCCGTTCCACGCCGGCAGGAGCGGCGCAGCAGCGACCCGGGGGCGTCAGGCGGGAGCGTGTGTCGGTCCACGGTGCTGCTCGACGATGGCCGCAGCGACTTCGCGCAGCTTGCGGTTGGATCGCTGCGAGATGTCACGGAGGAGGGCGAAGGCAGCGTCGGCGTCGACCTGCTCGCGCTCCATGAGGATGCCCTTGGCCTGCCCGATCGTGTCCCGGGAGGTGATGGCGCTGCGCAGCTGGGTCGCGAGATCTCGCTCGTGCGTGACATCGCTGCTGTACACGACCGCGCTCGCGCCGAGCGCACCGAGGATCTGTGCTGCCGTCACGTCCTCGGTCGACCACGGCGCGGCCGTGTCCCGGTAGACGTTCATGACCCCTATCGTGCTGCCGAAGGCGTGGAGTGGCACGCCGAGGACCGACCGCAAGCCGGCGTCGGCGAGCCGCTGTGCGTAGCGCGGCCACCGCTGCTCTGCCTCCTCCGGGGTGCTGACCCGCACGATGCGGTCGTCGTGGAAGGCCTCGAAGCAGGCGCCCTCGTGGGCGTGTTCCTGGTGCCGCTCGATGGTCACGACGTCATCGTTGCTGGCCGCGGCGAACGCCAGCTCACCGTCGTCGTCGGCGAGCATGATGCCGCAGCCCTGGGCGTGCAACAGGTCGAGGGCGCTGGCGGTCAGGTTGTGCAGGACCAGATCGCTGTCGAACGGGTTCAGCAGACTGGCGGTGAACCCGTGGATCACCGACAGGATGTCCTCAGCCACGCCCACCCCCAACGACGGTCCAGGTCACGGTAGCGCTGGCGTGCGGTCGGGCGGAGTCGACCGCACCCCGGTTTGACGACGGGCGCCGAATGGGCGATGGTGCATCCACCACGCGTTCAGCAGCGAGCGCCCCACCCGCCCGGGTGGCAGCCGCTGCGCGGTCGCCCGGCTCTGCCGCTCGGGGACCTCGTGAACGCCTTCCGCACCTGCAACGCCACCTACCTGCGTGCTGCCGCCGGCTGGCGCTACCCGTGGGGTGCACTCGTCCCGGGTGCACAGGATCTCACGGTGGCGGACGTGCTGGCCGTCGGACTGGACCCGTGTGCGGAGGTGCCACTGCCCGGCATGCGACCGCTGAGCGAGCTGGAGCGCCGGTGGTTGCGTGGCGAGCCACTCAAGGGACACGAGGCCATCCGGCTGCTGCGGGCGGGCCGTCGATCGGATCCGGGGGATCTGATCGTCGGGATGTCCGCGCCTGAACTGCACCCGTCACTGCTGCTGTGCATCGATGATCTCGCGGAGTGCCTCGGGGTGTCGCGGGCCACGATCGACAGCTATCGCGCCCGCGACCGGGTCGTCCGACCGCAGGTGGTGTTGGGTCGGACACCGTTGTGGACACGCCCCATCGTCGAACGATGGGTCGCCGACAGGGACGTCGTACGCCGCACCGCCCGCAGGCGCGGTGCAGCGCCGTGCGTGCCGGGGGGGTGATCCTCCGGAACGGGCAGGGCCCCAGGTGTGTCGGAGCGGGTGTGCCAGCGCATCGGTCCGCGCGGGCACGCTGTGGCAGACGGCCACGGGGCGCGAGGATGGTCCCGGGCCGTCGCGGGGCCGCCGGCTGCCGCAGGCACGGGACCTCAGGGACCGACGCCTGGAAGCCTGCTGCCGTCCGCTCGCTGCCGTGCTCGTCTCCGTCGTGCGCCACGTGCACCGAGCCCGACCCGCGTCGGTCCGCCCCGTCCCCGGCGTCGAAGCCGCCATGACCGAGCTGAGGAGTGGCCCGTGGACCCCGAACACGAGCTCGACAAGCGTCATCCGGCGACCGGCGTGCTGGCGACCATGGGCGGAGCGGTCGCCGTGGCCGCCGGCATCCTCGGGCTCGCGCTGCTCGTCAGCTGACCGCGCCGCGCGCGGTCAACGTCGGTGCCACGACGGCCGGTCAGCTGTTGCCCGCCCCGGGCAGCTGTACCGTGAACCGGGTTCCCTCACCGACAACGCTCGCTACCGCGACCGTCCCGCCGTGTTGCTCCACTGCGTGACGGACGATCGAGAGCCCGAGACCGGTACCGCCCGTGGTCCGCGATCGGGCAGCGTCGACCCGGTAGAAGCGCTCGAAGATCCGGTCCAGCTCTCCCTCGGGGAGGCCGATCCCGGTGTCGATCACCGCCAACTGCACGTCACCGCCGGGCTCGACACCCTCCTGAGCGCCCGGAGCGGTGCCGGAGGAGACCTCGATGCGGACACTGCCGCCCGGTTCGTTGTAGGTGATCGCGTTCGCCAAGAGGTTCTGCACGATCAGCTCCAGGTCCCGGTGACTGCCCTCGATCAGCAACTCCGTCGGTGCGTGCACCGTCACCTCGACCTCGTGCCGCTCAGCGCGGTCGTACTGCGCGGCGACCACCCGGCGGACCAGCTCAGCGAGGTCCAGGGGGGCACGCTCCATGGGGCCACCCTCCTCGAGCCGGCGCAGATCCAGTAGGTCGTGCACGAGCGCCGAGAGTCGACCTGCCTCCTTGTTCAGCCGCCGGATCAGCTCTGGTACCCGTTCCGGTTGGTCTTCGACCACGACCGACAGCGCTTCCGCCAGGGTCTGGATGCTGGCGACGGGCGTCTTGAGCTCGTGGGAGGTGTTGGCGACGAAGTCGCGCCGCAACTGGTCGACCCGGTGCTCGCCGGTCCGGTCGGTGATCAGCAGGAGCACCTCGTCGCGGATCATCGAGACACTCACCCGCAGCCGGGCACCGAGGTGGTCGGTATCCAGGCTGACCGCTTCTCCGCTGTCGGTGACCTCCTCGACCGCGTCGGCCAGCACGGGGAGGACGAGCACGTCGGCCGCCTTGCGTATCCGGTCCTCGGCCGCAAGGCCGAGCAGGCGGCGCGCTGTCTGGTTCACCGCCATCACGTCGCCGTCGGCGGTGAGCAGGACCGCACCCTGGGCGATGGACTCGACGAGTTCCAGCCGGCGGGAGCGCGGTTTGGCGGTCAACGACGGTCAGCCTCCGCTCACGGGTTCTGGGTGTCCTCCGACCGAGCTGCCCGACGACACGCGGTCGCTGCGCGGCGCAGCTCGCGACGACCCCCCGGTGCCACGTTGACGAAGTCTAGGGGTATGCGGCGGGCCGCCCGACGGTGACGAGGGGCCGTCCGGTCAGCTGAGGAACTGCTGGGGGCGGGGCACCTGGCGACGACGCCGAGCTCGGCCTGCACCGCCACCAGTCCTGTGCTCTCGGTCACACCACCGGGCAGGCGTCGCGGGGTCCGGCGCGTGCGATGACGTCGGTCGGGCCCCGTGGGCGTGCGTCGGGCGTCAGGGGCGCAGTGCCCAGAGCAGCAGGAGCGCCACGACCGCGAACCACACGCCGAGCGCCCGCCACCGGGTCAGCAACTCATCCACACGCCCGAACGCGTCCAGTGGCCGGACCCGTGTGCGCAGCCGCCCACCGGACGTCTGCAACCGCGCACCGACCCGGCCACCTGCGTCCAGGATGCGACGGAGCCGGCTTCCCACGGTGTGCACCACGGCCTCGAGGGGCACCACCAGATCGCCGGGGGGAGGACGCCACAGCTCCACCCGGTCGCGATCGGAGGAGGCATCCCCCGCCCTGTCGGACGTCCGGTCCGATCGTCGGCCCGCCAGCCGCCGACCCCACCAGATACCCAGCCCGGCCAGCCCGAGACCGGTGACGACAGGCCAGGTGGCGGCGACCAGCGCGCTGGTGGTGAAGCGTGGCGCTGGCCAGGTGTCGGTCAGCAGCGCGGGCAGCACGTAGGTGGCGGTCGCGACCCCGAGCAGCAGTCCGAACCAGGCGAGGCTGGATCCGGACCGCCTCGATGTCCGGCCGGTGGTGTGCGCAGCGCCAGGGGGAGCGGGATCCGGCATCGCACGCGCCAGCAGCACCAGCACGCGCGCCACCAGCAGCGTCGTGCCGATCGCGCCGAACGACAGTGCGAGCACGAGTTGGTCCCCCGCCGGCCCGGGCAGTAGCCCGGCCGTGTCCTTGGCCGCCTGCTTCGCGAGGTAGCCGCTGGTGAAGGGCGCACCGGCCAGCGCCAGGCCCGCGAAGGCGGTCCCGGCCAGCACCACCCGACGGGGAAGCCGGTCCTTGACCGCCACGCTCAGGAACATGGTGGCCTTCGCGAGACCGTGGTGGAGCACGTAGGCGGCGACCGCCGTGGCGGCCGCGACCGCGCGGGCGGGGTCGGTGGCGCCCACGCCGACGATGACCGCGATGAACCCCATCTGCGAGATGCTGGAGTACGCCAGCACCACCTTGACCTTCTCCTGGGTGACGCCGACCAGCGCCGCCCCGAGGATCGATACCAGCCCCACGAGCACCAGGGTCGGTCCGAGCACGCCCGGGGGACCTGCTTCCAGGCCGAGCACCGACAGCCAGCCCACCACGCCGGCCTTGATCATCGCGCCGCTGAGCACCGCGCTGGCGGGCACCGGCGCGGCCGGGTGGGCCAGCGGCAACCACAGGTGGAGTGGGATCACGCCGGCCTTCACCGCGAAGCCGGCCAGCATCGAGGCCAGCCCGACCGTCGGCACCTGCTCCAGCGCGATCGCGTCGGCCAGTCCCTCCAGGGAGGTGGTCCCTGCACGGCTCGCCGCCACCAGCATCCCGGCGAGGACCAGCGCCTCACCGAGCACCGACAGCACCATGTAGACCCGCCCGGCCCGCCGTGCCGCGTCGGAACGGTCGTGGACCACCAGGGGGTAGGCGGCGAAGGTCATCACCGCGAAGGCCGCGTAGAGGGTCACCAGGTCGGCCGCGACCACGACACCGAGGTTGCCGGTGAGCGCCAGCAACCACACGGTGGCCGTACCCAGCCGGGCGGTGAGCAGGTCGCGTGCGGCGACGGCGCCACCGAGCCACACCAGGGCGATGGCCGCCAGCAGCAGCCGGCGGGGATCCGCCACGGTGAGCTCGAGGTCCAGCAGCAGCCAGGTGACGTCGGGTGCGGGGCCGGCCGGTGGCACCAGGGCGAAGAACAGAGCGGGGAGCGTGGCGAGGACCGCGAGCGGGTGGCGGTGCCGTGCCGGGAGCAGCGGCGCGACCAGCGCCGCGAGCAGCGGCACCGCCAGGGGCGCGGTCCACAGCAGCGTCGATCCCACGGCGGCGGGTGAGAGCGACGGCACCTGCGCCAGCAGGCGCAGCAGCGGCGGTGTCAGGGCGCTCATGGCCGCCCCTCGAACAGCACCCGGGCGATGCCTTCCGCCCAGTCGATCGGGCTGAAGGGCAGGCCGGCGAGCACTCCCAGCACCAGCACGCTCGTGCCGGTCAGCACCGCCGGGAACAGCAGCCACAGGTCCGCTTCCCGCAGCTTGGCGCGCACGGAGCTGCCGGTGATGCGCACGCCCTGCGGGGTGAGCGCTGCGGCGGCTGATGCCGGGGCGGGATGGTCGGGAACCTCCTCCTCGCGGGCGAACCAGGCACGCGAGAGCATCGGCAGGAAGTAGGCCGCGTTCAGCGCGCTCGAGGCCAGCAGCACCAGGATGACCCAGTCCTGGCCGACGTCGGCGGCACCGAGGCCCAGGTGCCACTTCGTCACGAACCCGACGGTCGGCGGCACCCCGATCTTGCCGAGCGCGGCGATCGTCATCATCGTCATCGTCACCGGTGCCCGGCGACCGGCCCCGGCCATCTCACTGACCGCGGTGATCCGATAGTTGCGAGCGAGGATGCCGGCGCCGTAGAACAGGGTGACCTTCATCACGCCCTGGTGGACCAGATGGGCCAGTGCCCCGGTGACGCTCACCAGGCTCACGATGCTCGCACCCAGCACGATGTAGGACAGCTGGCTGACCGTGGAGAAAGCCAGCCTGCGTTTGATGTTGTCCTGCACCAGCGCGCGCAGCGACCCGTAGACGATGGTGAACGCCGCGACGACGGCCAGCGGCGTGAGCACCCCGAGTTCGGTCGCCAGCGGGGCGCCGTACAGGTCGTGGACGACCCGCACGATGCCGTACGCCCCGGCCTTGACCACGGCCACGGCGTGCAGCAGCGCGCTGACGGGCGCGGGCGCCACCATCGCCCGTGGCAGCCACCCATGGAGGGGGACCAGCGCCGCCTTGACCCCGAGCCCGGTCACCAGCAGGACGAAGATCACGGTCAGGGCGGCGCGCTCCTGGCCAGCCAGCGCCGACAGCGCGGCGGTGTCGCCGAAGGTGACGGTGCCGGCCAACGCCTGCAGCCACACCGTGCCCAGCAGCAGCACCGCCCCACCCGTGACGGTGTAGAGCAGGTAGATGCGGCCGCCGGCGCGGGCCTTCTCATCGCCCTGGTGCACCACCAGCGGGTAGGTGGTGACGGTCAGCAGCTCGTAGAAGAGCAGGAAGGTGACGAGGTTGCCGGCAAGGGCGATGCCCACCGTGGAGGCCACGCACAGGCTGAAGAACCCGAAGAACCGGGAGCGGTGGTCACCACGGGCCAGGTAGCCGATCGCGTAGATCGTGGTGGTGAACCACAGCAGGGCCGACAGGAACACGAACAGCACCGGGATCGGATCGGCCTTCAGCACCAGGTCGATCCCGGGCAGGAACGTGGCGCGCAGCTCGTACTGCGCGCCCGTGAACACCCCCACGGCCAGCACCAGGACCAGCACCACCTTGACCCCGGCACCGACGAGGTTGATGGTGCGGCGGGTGCGCTCCCACGCCTCGGGCAGGGGGAAGATCAGCGCCGCTGGCAGGAAGGACGCCGCCATCAGCGCGAGCAGCAGCCCGCCACCCCCGCTCATGGCCGCCACCTCGCACCCACCTCAGGCTCCCGACACGGGCGCGCCGACCTGGACCAGGTCGACCAGCAGGCGCGGGAACAGACCGAACACCAGCGTGGAGGTGGCCAGCAGCAGGGCGATCACGTCCCGGCCGTCCCAGGCCCGCACCGGCGGGGACTCCTCAGGTGTGGCGAAGGCCGGGAGCAGGAAGCGGGTCAGGTAGGCGGCGGTCAGCAGGGTGCCCAGCAGGATCACGGCGACGATCCACCACCGCTCCAGGGCCACGGCGCCCAGCAGCAGGTACCACTTGGCGATGAAGCCGCCCGTGGGTGGCAGGCCCACCAGGCTCAGCGCCGCGACCCCGAAGGCCAACAGGGCGACGGGCCGGCGGGTCGCGCTGCCGGACAACCGGTGCAGCTCCGGATCATGGCCCATCGGCTGGGCATCGCGGTGGCCGACCAGCACCACCTCGGCGTCAGCGGCGCTCTCCGCCATGCAGGTGACCGCGAGCAGCATCGCGGCCTTGGCCACACCGTGGCTGACCACCAGCACCAGCGCACCGGTCCAGCCCTGCAGCGCGCCGTCGCCCACCAGGGGCACCGAGAGCAGGAGCAGGCCGAGCTGCGACACCGTCGAGGCGGCCACCAGGCGCTTCAGCCCCGCGGACCGCAACGCGGTCAGCGATCCCCACACCACCGCGACGCCACCCAACCCACCCAGTAGCCGTGCCGCATCCGTTGTCAGCAGCTCGGGGGTGGACACGAACCACAGCCGTGCCAGGACGATCACGGCGGCCTTGACCATCACCCCGGACAGGAAGGGGCTGACCGCGGTGGGGGCCTGGGTGTGGGCGGCGGGCAGCCAGATGTGCAGGGGTGCCAGCGGCATCTTGACCAGCAGCCCCACGGTGATCACTGCCAGCCCGACCCAGCCGAGCGGCGCGTCGGCGAGCGCTGCACCGAGTTCGGCGTAGGTCACCGTGCCCGCCTGCCACCACACGATGGCGATGCCGAACAGCATGGTCAGGGAGGCCACCAGCTCCGCGACGAGGTAGCGGGCACCGGCCAGCAGCGGTGCCCGACCACCTCTGAAGGTCACCAGCAGGGCGCCGCACAGACCGACGAGCTCCAGCAGCAGGTAGGCGGACAGCAGGTCGCCCACCAGGCCCAGCGACACCAGTCCGGACCACAGCAGCAGCGAGAGCGGCCAGTGGCCCCGGTGCCGGCGGCGCGGGTCCGCCCGGTCCTCGAACAGCGCGTGGGCCCCGACGGCGGTACCCACCAGGGCGACGGTCAGCACCAGCGCCGCAGCCAGTCCGTCCGCGACCAGGGTCAGCGGAAGAGCGGTGGGGCCCGTCAGCTGGAGGGTCACAGCGCCGGTGCTGCGCGCGATGGCCAGGACGAGGGCGAGGGTGGCGAGGCTGCTCGCGACCACGGACGTGGCGGCGACCCTCCACCGCCACCGCCCCCGCAGCGGCCAGGTCGCCACACCTCCGAGGGCGGGCAGTGCGATCGCCGCGAGCACGAGCGCGCCGGAGACGGGCGCCGCGGTCACCGTGGCTGCTCGTCGAGGGAGGTGGGCGCGTCCTGATCGCGGTCGAGACGCACCTCGAGCCACCGGGCGGCCAGCAGCATCGGTACGACGGTCAGCGCCATGACGGTGACCGTGACGGCGCGTCCGGGCGAGGCGACGCTGGCCACCAGGACGATGCTGCCGGCGCCCATCGCGGTCAGGGGGAGCAGGCGGCCCACCAGCACCGAGGTACGGAAGGCCAGGACCACGCCGACGAGGAACAGCGTCGCGCCGACGCCCGCCCCGATCATGTCCCGTCCTGTCCGCCTGCGTCACCCGTCAGGCTGCCAACGGTAGGGAAGGCGGTGCAGGGTCGTGCGCAGCTCCAGCAGCCGGGGTCGCGGAGGGGATCCGGCCGCACGTGCTGTGCGGGTCAGCGCGCCGACAGGATCGCGTCCGCGAAGCGTGCGGTCTGCCACAGATCGCGTGCCGTCACCCACCATCCCCGTTCCTCGTCACCAAGGCCGACGTGGTCGAAGGTCACCAGGTCGAGGGTCCGCGCGTGCGGGTAGGTGTGCTCGAGCCGCCGGAGCTCGGCGTAGGGGATGACGGGGTCGTCGCGGGCGTGCAGCGCGATCAGGGGGAGGTCGAGGTCGCCCGCCCGCCGGGCGGGTGAGACCTCCGCGATCCGTTCCCGCAGCACCTCGGGGCTGGCATCGAGGTGGTCGACACTGCGTGCCGGATCGTCGTCGGTGAGCAGGTCGTACACCGACCGCAGCTCGGTGTCGAGCTGATCGGGATCCTGCTCGCCGTCCAGTGCGGCGGCGACCTCGGCACGGTCCGGCGGTGGCAGGATGTCCAGGACCTGCTCCCGCACCACCTCACGGGCCCGCGGGTCCGGGTCCCAGTCGTAGGTGTCGCCCTCGACCAGCGAGCGGCCCGTGGTCGCCGCCTGGACCACCCCGCCCAGGTCCGCGTACGCGCCGAAGGTCGCCACGAGCGCGACGCGGTCCTCGAGCGATGGTTGCGCCGCGGCGAGCAGGGCGAGGCTCCCGCCGAAGGACAGCCCCGCCAGCACCACCTGGCTGTGATCGGCTGCCAGCGTCCCCGCCACCGCCACGATCCGCTCGACGTCCGTGGGGCGCAGGTCCTCGCCGTACACCTCCAGCTCGGGCACCACCACGAGCCGGTCGGTACGTGCGAAGGCGGTGGCGATGTCCACCACCCGTCCGTCGTCGCGGCCCGCCGGGGTCGCGCCCGGCAGCAGCACGACCGCCGGTCGGTCACCGGCACGGCTCGGTGCCGGGGTCGGGCTGCCCGCCACCCTCCCGGCACGCGGCGGGCGTGCGGGCACGTAGCGGTCCACCTCGACGTCCCCGACCACGGCCTGCTCCCGGTCGACGTCGGCGGCGAGCGGCCGGGGCGCATCCAGGCCCAGCCCGTCGACCACGGTGACCAGCGCCGTCGGCGACGGTGACAGGGTCAGAAGGGCCAGTGCTCCGGCAGCGACGGCTGCAGCGAGCAGCCACCGTCGCCCGTTGCCCCGGCGGCGCACCCCGCCGCGTCCGGCCCCCGGCGCAGGGGGCTGGACAGCCGTCCCGGACACGTTCATGCGGCTCGTTCACCCTGTCGCTGCGCCCCGCCACGGTACGGGAGGACACGGCCGCGGGCGGGGCGAGGGTCGCTGGTGCTCGCGACCCTGTCCTCCTGGCTCCCGGGAGGGGGAGGCGCCGGCTCCCGGGCAGCGGAGGGCGCCGCGGCCCCGGATGCGCAGCGCCTCGTGATGGTCGCCACCGATGACCGGTCCTGGTGCGGGCAACCGGTGGACGCGGATGACCCGGTGGTGCGGTTGCGGACCGCGCAGGACGTGGTGCAACTGCACTGGGAACGGATCACCGTCCGCCTGCCGGTGAGGACCTGCCGATCCGGACCGCTCAGTACCGCCGCAGGATCGGGCGTCGATCCTCCCGAGTCCGTCCGTCACAGTCGCGACCGTCCGGGCCGTAGCGATCCCGGGTGTCGCGATGGAGGCCGGCACGGTCGAAGCCCGCCGGGTCGAAGCCGTCCGGGTCGTAGCGCCGCGGTTGCGCGGTGCGTCGCCGTGAGGGCTCGTTCGGGGTGTTCCGTTGACGTCGCAGCCGCATCACCGACTCCTACGCTCGGTCGTGGGGAGCATGCGTCCGCGGCGCAGCCGCGTCAAGGGTCTACCGGTCCCCGCTGTGGAGGACGTGCCGGATGCCGTCACCGGCAGCTGCCATGGCGCCCTCGTCGCCGCTCTGGAGGCCTCGTCGGTGCGGTGGCGCACCGTACGCTGCCGTTCCGCCGAGGAGGAGGACCATGGGGACCGTGGACCAGCGCGGCGGCGGTACCCGGCCAGCGGCGAGGTGCGGTGGGCATCGTCCCCCGCACCCCGACACCTCACGCCGGGGGAGCTCGCGATGACAGCGACACCACCAACGCCGCCTGCCGGTCCGACGCCCGCCGCCTCCCTCGCGGCCACCGTCGCGGCCCTCGAACGGTGCAGCTTCCGGCTGTCGGGTGCCGACGGGGACCACCTGCGTCGCGAGCGCGACCGCATCGTCCACCTGCTGCGCGGCGTCGAGTCCCGGGCCGCGGATGCGGACGCGCCGCTGCTGGTGGTGGTGGGCGGCGGTTCCGGGGCCGGCAAGTCCACCACGGTGAACACCCTCGCGCATGCGCGCGTCGCCGCGACAGGTGTGCTGCGGCCGACCACCCGTCATCCGACCCTCGTGTGCCACCCCGATGACCGGGAACACTTCGCCACCGACCGAGTCCTGCCGGGTCTGGTACGTCTCGACGTGGACCGGGCCGACCAGGCGGCCGGACGGCACCTGCTGCTGGCCACCTCGCCGCACGTGCCTCCCGGTGCCGCCCTCCTCGACATCCTCGACATCGACTCGGTCGAGCGAACCAACCGCTGGCTCGCCGACCGGGCGTTGGACGCGGCGGACGCGTGGCTCTGGCTGGCAACGGCACGCACCTACGCCGACGAGGTCGGCACCGCCTACCTCCGTCGGGCCGCCCAGCGGCAGGCGTTGGTCGTCGTCGTCCTCACCCAGCTGCCCGACGCGCACGCCGATGAGGTCCTCGCCGACGCCGAAGGGCTCCTGGCCGCCGAGGGGGTCACCGCCGACCGGCTGCTCGGTGTCCCCTACGTCGAGGTGGAGGACGGACGCCTGCCCACCGGGACCCTCCACGAGTTGGCCGGGTGGCTGGCACACCTGGCCCCACGTGAGCGGCGACGTGCCGTTCGCCGGGCCGCCCTCGACGGCGTGGTGCGGGCGGTGCCATGGGAACTGTCCGAGATCCGTCGTGCGCTGGCCGAGGAGCTCGCCCATGCACAGCGCTTGACCCGGCGGGTCGACGCCCGGTTCGGGGTGGTTGGTGGCGGGCTCCAAGCGGAGCTCGAGGCGGGGCTCGGGCTCCGTGCCGAGGTGCTGGAAGGCTGGCGGCAGCTGGTCGGCGGCGGTGAGACGCTGCTGAAGGTCCAGACGGCCGCGAGCCAGCTCCAGACGGTGGTGCGGGAACGTCTCGGGCTGGACGCACCCGGCCGGGCCGAGGAGGTCCAGCTCGAGGTGGGCCAGGAGCTCGAGCGCATCGTCGACCGGCTGTTGGAGGGTGCCACGGTGGCGGTCCGCCGTGATCTGGAGGCCGACGTCGCCGGCCGGGCACTCCTCGAGCACCACCCCCGGCTCCGTGCCAGCGCTGCGGACCGCACCGAGGCGGTGCGGGCGGTCATCAGCTCCTGGCAGGCCGCCACGGCGCAGCTGATCGAGGAGGTCGGCGGTGCCCGGAAGGTCCGCGCCCGTCGGGTCACGATCGCCCTCAACTCCGTGGCCACCTCGGCGATCCTGGTGCTCTTCGCCCTGTCGGGCGGGTTGACGGCCGGTGAGGTCGGGATCGCCGCGGGGGCCGCCGCCGCCAGCCAGTGGCTGCTGACCCGGCTGCTGGGGGAGCAGAACGTCCGCCGGCTGCTCGCAGAGATGCAGAGCGACCTGCTGGCCCGGGTGGAACGGCTCGCCGCTGCGGAGCGACGGCCCTTCGACGACGCCATCGGTGCGGCGAGCCCCCCGGCCGAGGTGGTGGCGCAGCTCGAACGCGCGGCAGGTGGTGCCCCGTGAGTGCGGCTGACGGCACCAACGCCCCACCCCCCGGCCTGGCCCAGCAGCTGATCGCCGACCTCGATGCGGCAGTGCAGCTGGCGCCGGGGCGCCTGACCGGTCCCGATCAGGCGGCACTGGTGGAGCTCCGCGCGCGCATCGCGGAACGGCTGGGGATGGGCGATGGCCTGACCGTCGTCGCCCTGGCGGGCGGCACCGGGGTGGGGAAGTCCGCCCTGCTCAACGCGCTCGTCGGTACCGAGGTGGCGGAGGAGGGCGTACGACGGCCGACCACGGACCACCCGGTCGCTGTGGCCTCGGTGATGGATACACCCACCGCCGCCCTCCTCGACTGGCTCGGCGTGGTCGATCGGCGGGTCGTGCCCGGCGGAACCGATGGGGGGCTGATCCTGGTCGACCTGCCCGATCACGACTCCGTGGCCGAGGGGCATCGCGCCACCAGCGAGCGGCTGGCCGCGCGGGTGGACGCCCTCGTGGTGGTCGTCGATCCCCTCAAGTACGCGCGCGCGGACCTGCACGAGGGCCCGCTCGCCGCCCTGCGGCACCACGCCGAGGTGGTGCTCGTCGCCCTGAACCGCGTCGATGAGCTGGATGCCCGTGAGGTCGGGGCGGTGGTGGAGGATCTGGCGGACCGGTTGGCAGCGGACGGACTACAGGCTGTGGACACGTACCCGACCAGCGCGGTCACGGGCCAGGGCGTCGGCCTGCTGCGGGACCGGCTCCTGGCGCTGGCGGACTCCCGTCGGGCGGTGCTGCGGCGGCTGACCGCCGATGCAGCGCGGTCGGCGTCGGCCGCCCGCGAGAACCTCCCGGAGCTCCCCGAGGCGCCGGTTGCGGTGCCGGAGCTCATCGACGCGGTGATGGCGGCCAGTGATGGCCGCCGTGCCGTCGTCGCGCACACGGTCGCGTGGCGTGCGGCGGCACGTCGCGCAGCGCGCTCGCCACTGGCCAGCCTCGCCCGGTCCCCGCTGGTGGTCGCCCGCCACGCCGGCCGGGAGCTTGGCCTGGCGGGCCTCGCGCCTCGGCAGGAGCCTGAGACCGTCCCGGACCGGGGAGAGGATGCGCTCGCGCGCGTCCTCGCCCGCGAACTCGCGCTGGCGGACACCACCGGGCTCTCCCACGCGGCACTGGAGCGGACCATCCGCCGTGCAGCGTCCGAGGCAGCGCCCCACGCAGCGGAGGCCGTGCGCGAGACGGCGCGGCGCCCGCCCCGCAGGCGCTGGTGGTGGCCGGTGCTGTCCGCCGCCCGCGGGGTCGCGGAGACGCTCGCCCTGATCGGCCTGGTGTGGTCGGTGCTGCTCGGCGTGGCCGGGTGGCTCGGGCTGCCGGAGCCACCCACGCCGCAGGTCACCGAGCAGCTCACCTGGCCTGCCGCGCTGCTGCTCGGCGGGCTGGCGGTGCGGGTGCTGCTGGGTGCGTGCAGTCGGTGGGCGGTGCGCGTCGGCGCTCGTCGTGTCGCCCGTGCCGTCGAGGGCCAGCTGCGGCGAGCCCTGGCCGATGTGGTGGAGGAGCACCTCCTCTCGCCCTACCAGCGTGAGCTCGACGCCTACCGCCAGCTCCACAAGGTCCTGCGACGGCTCACCGGGGCGTGAGTCATCCCGCGCTGCTCAGCCCAGCGCCCGGTCGAGATCCTGGCGAAGATCCTCGAGGTCCTCGAGGCCGACCGAGAGGCGGATCACCCCGTCGGTGACACCCATGGCGGCCCGGACCTCCGGGCCGACGCGGTGGTGGGTGGTGGTCGCGGGGTGCGTCGCGAGGCTCTTGGCGTCGCCGAGGTTGTTGGAGATGTCGATCACCCGCAGCGCGTCCAGCACGGCGAAGGCCCGCTCGGTGCCACCCTCGAGCCACAGGGTCACGATGGACCCTCCACCGCTCATCTGGCGGCGCGCGAGGTCGTGCTGTGGGTGCGAGGTCAACCAGGGGTACCGGACGCCGACGACCCGGGGGTCCGCCTCCAGCCACCGCGCCAACGCGGAGGCCGTGGCCGTCTGCCGCTGCACGCGCAGTGTCAGGGTCTCCAGGGACTTGAGGACCACCCAGGCGTTGAAGGGGCTCATGGTCGGGCCCGTGTGCTGCATGAGCGGCTTGAGGTCGTCCTCCATGAAGCCGTTCGTGCCGAGGATCGCGCCACCCAGGGTCCGCCCGTGGCCGTCCAGATGCTTGGTGGTCGAGTAGACCACCACGTCCGCCCCGAACCGCAGCGGATGCTGCAGCACCGGGGTGGCGAAGATGTTGTCCACGATGACCCGGGCGCCCGCGGCCTTCGCTAGCCCGGCCACCGCCCCGAGGTCCACGAGTTCCTGCATCGGGTTCGAGGGTGTCTCCAGGAACACCGCCGCCGCGCGGGTGCTGAGCGCCCGCTCCCACGCGGCGAGATCGGTGCCGTCCACGAAGTCCGTGGTGATGCCGAACCGGGGAAGGATGCTGTCGAGCACCTCGAAGCAGGAACCGAACAGGGCCCGCGCGGCCACCACGCGGTCACCGGCCCGCAGGCTGGCGGCCAGGGCGTTGAACACCGCCGACATCCCGCTGGCAGTCGCCCACGCCGCCTCCGCGCCCTCGAGGAGCGCGAGCCGCTCCTCCAGCATGGCCACGGTGGGGTTGCGCAGACGTGAGTAGCGGTAGTGATCGTTCTCGCCGGCGAAGGCAGCCGCCGCCTCCGCGGCGGAGCCGTACACGAAGCCCGAGGTCAGGAACAGCGCCTCGGAGGTCTCGTCGAAGCCGCTCCGTGACGTGCCGCCACGCACAGCCAGCGTGTCCGGCCGCCAGGCCGGATCCCGCGGTGTGGCGTCGTCAGCCACAGCTCCACCTCCCGGATGCGGGTGCACACCACGACACGGCTGCCGTCAGCTGCCCAGCGCGCGTGGCGCCGTACCGCCGGCTGCAGCCGTCATCCGCGACGTGCCCCGGGGTGCGAGGTGGCCGCTCCCGCCTCCGGACGCCGCCGCGCACCGTACGCGGCGCCATCAGGGCCGCGCGTAGCCCACCGGCACCCGGTTCGACAGGCGGGCTGTGCGGACCGGGATGCCGCTACGGGACGCCTCGACGATGGTGTCACCGCCGACGTACATCGCCACGTGGCTGATCGGGGAGTTGTAGAACACGAGGTCCCCTGGCTGCAGTTGCGACCGGGTCACGTTGCGCAGTCCCGAGTACTGCGCACGGGAGGTGCGGGGGATGTTGACCCCCGCGGCGCGCCAGGCGAAGGAGGTCAGCCCCGAGCAGTCGAAGGCGTTGGGTCCGTTCGCGCCCCAGCGGTAGGGCTTGCCGACCTGCGACAGGGCCGTGGCCACGGCGACATCCGCCGAACGGCGCGTGGACGGTGCCGGCGCCGAGGCGCTGCTGCTGCTGCTGCCGCCGCTGCTGCTGCTGCTACTGCTGCTGCCGCCGCTGCTGCTGGAGGACGTGGTGTTCGACGAGCTACCCGAGGTGCTGGCGGCCTCCTGCTCGCGGCGCTCTGCAGCGGCCTGCGCCTGCCGACGCTCCTCCGCCTCGCGTTCCCGCGCGAGGCGCGCGCGTTCGTCCTCGACGCGCTGCTGTTCCGCGTCGACACGGTTCCGGAGGTCACGCAGCTCGGCCTCATCGTCAGCCAGCTGGGACTGCTCGGCCTGCATCGTCGTGCGCAGGTCCGCCAGGGTCGCCTCGAGGCTGGCGAGTTCGTCGGCGTGCTGCTCATGCAGCGCCTCGACCCGGAGCAGTTCCTCCTCGACCTCGGCCTTCAGCAGGGCGGCCTCCGCCTCCTGTTCCGCCAGCCGTTCCTCGAGGGCGAGCGCCCGGTCCGTGGCGGCATCCAGGCGCTCGATCCCGGCCTGGTCGGCGGTGATGATCTGTCGCAGTGAGGTGGAGCGGAACCCGATGTCGTTGGGGCCATCGGCGCCCATGAAGACCGCGAACTCGATGCTGGGACCGAGCTTGTGCAGCCGCCTGGCGTGGTCGACCACCGTCGCGCTGAGCACGGCGATCTCCGCGGACAGTTCGTCGAGCTCCGCGGTGGTCACGGCCAGCTCGGCCTGGACGTCCTCGAGGGCGACGACGGCCTCGTTGTACACCTCCACGGCTTCGCTGAGCTCGGCCTCGATCTCCTGCAGTCGGGACTCGGCAGCGGCCTGTTCGTCGCTCAGGCTGCTCTCCCGGGCGTCCAGTTCACGGACCTCGGCGCGTTGCTCTGAGACCTGTGACTCGAGCTCGCGCAGCTCACGTTGGAGGCGCTCGAGCGTCGAGGTGTCCGGTTCGGCATGGGCGAGCGGAGCGATCAGCATGCTGGCCGTGATGGCGATGACCAGCAGGATCGGCAGCGTGCGGGTGCGCTTCACGTCAACTCGTCGTGGGGTCGGAGGGTGGGCACGGCGACCGCCCAGGGGCGCCCGCACGCTAGCGCCACTGCCGGCCAACCGCGGAGAAGGTGCTGCTGTGCGTGCGAAGGGGGCACGCGCTGGCGCGCCGACGCGCGGAGCCGGGTCGGATGGCCACCGTCCGACGTGCGCGGCTCGACGGCGCCGGCGACGTACAGTGTCGCGCATGGGTCCAGTCGCGCGTTTCCGGGAACGTCTGGTCCTCGGTCATGTCCGCAAGGGGCTCGAGGACGGGGAGCGGGTCCGGGCGTGGACGCACGCGCGCGTGCCGGGGGTGCGGGCACCCGCCCTGCTGATGGTCACCGACCAACGTTGCCTGGTCCATGTGGCGTCGACCACCGTCGCTGATCTCGAGACACCGATGGGGTCGCTGCTGCGGTTCGAGTTGGACCGTGACACCCCCGAGAAGGTCCGGGTGCGGCTCGCTGGTGACGGCGACGACGTCGTCGCGGAGCTGTCGCTGACCAGCCGGGCACGGTCCCGCGCCGCGGGACGCGTGCTGTCCGAGCTGACCCGACAGAACGTGGGTGCGCCGGAGACCTTCGACCCCAGCAAGACCTCCCCGCTACCGCCGGTTCCGCGCGGGATGAAGGACCACGCGCGCCGGGTGTGGGTCACCGTGGTAGGGGTCCTGGTGCTGGTGGTCAGCCTGGCCTTCGCCTCGCCCTTCCTACCCGGACCGGGTGCGCTGACCGCGGTCGCGGGGTTCGCGATCCTGGCCAAGGAGTACGAGTGGGCGCGGGACGTGCACGTGTGGGCGACACGGCAGGCGGAGCGGTTCATGCGCTGGATGCAGGACCGCGTGCGACGTCGACGCGAGCGCCCTCCGGCGGCGCAACCGCATCGGCGGGCAGAGGCCCCGCAGGCGTACGACGACGGCTATGGCGAGGGTTACCGACGCACGGGGTGAGCGGCGGTCCCGGCGCCGGTGCGGCAACCGGGCTCGGTGTCGGCGTCGTTGGTCGAGCGGAGGTGAGGCCGTACGTGTGGAGTTGGGCTCGGCCTGCCGATGTGGTGGCCCTGCACCGCGGCGATGGCTCGGGACCCGCAGGCGGTACGGAAGCCCTTGAGCGTGCGCAGCTGCTGCGCGGTCTCGACTCCCGAGGCCACCACCGTGGCGTCGACCCGGCTGGCGAAGGCCGCGACGGCGTCGATGGTCGCGTCGGCGTGCGCGTCACGCCCGGCTGCGGCGATCACCCCGGGTGCCAGCTTCAGGATGTCGAAGGTCCCCACCTGCAGGGTCGCCAACCCGCCGGTCGACCCCCCGATATCGTCGAGGGCCAACCCGAACCCGCGCGTGCGGAGCGAGCGCAGCTCGTCCGCCAGGCTGTCCAGGTCGACAGCCGGGTGCTCTCGGAGCTCGAACACCACACGTGCGGGCCGCAGGCCGGCCTCACGGACCTGGTCGTGTAGCAGCCGGGCGGACAGCGAGCGGTGACCGAGTGCCAGCGGTGACAGGTTGACGTGGAGCCGGGCGGCGGGCGGCATGTGGAAGCCGGGCCCATCCTCGAAGATCGCGCCGCGGCACAACGCGTCGAGGGCGGGCGCAAGATCGAGGCGCTCGGCCAGAGAGAAGGCGTCCAGAGGACCGCTGAGGTCGTGGGTGAGCTGCGGACGGGCGAAGGCCTCGAAGCCGATCAGCCGCTGGTCGTGAGCGTTGACGATGGGCTGGTAGTGGATGCGCACCTCACCGCCCCGCAGGAGCTCGATCAACGCCTGCGCCCGCGGCGGGGTGACGGATGGCTCCGCCTCGCCGCTCGCGGGCGCGTGGACGATCGTGCCGGCACCCCGTCGGCGCGCCTCGGTCAGGGCGTGCTCCGCACGGCCACGGAGGCTGCCCGCGTCGTCATCGGTGCGGGCGGTGGCGATGCCGATGGAGGCGGTGGCCTCCCGGGGTAGGTGCGTGTGCTCGTCACACCGCTGCTCGGCGACGTATGCGGGCGCGGCGAACACCAGCGCGAACCCTCCGTCCCGCAGGCGGAACACCTCCGCGCCGTCCACGGCACGCAGCACTGCGGCGACGTCCGCCAGCAGCCGGTTCGTGGCGGCTTCGCCGTTGGCGAGATGGAAGGCCCGAAGACCCGTGATCGCCAGAAGGGCCAGGCTCACGTCCTCGGTGCCGCCGATCACCTGATCGAGGTGGGCGTCCAGCTCCAGTTGGCCTGGCAACCGCTCCGCCTCCGCCGCGACCGGAAGGGTCCTGGGCGGGGGGCGGCGGAGCGGACGGGTACGCAGCATCGCAGCTCCGGGGGAGTGCGGCTGGGCGGCCTGCCACAGCGGTGGTGCGCACGATGGCGCCGAGGCTCCTTGTATCGGTCGCCGCCCCGCAGCCCTTGAGCCCGGCTGCCTCCCTACCGTCCAGTGGGATGGAGCACGTCCCACCCGACCCGGCGCAGCAGTTCGACGGTCGTGGCCAGGGGCAGCCCGATCACGGTGGTGTCCGCACCATCGATCCCGGCGACCAGCGCCGCTCCGGCCGCCTGGAGGGCGTAGGCGCCCGCCTTGTCCCGGGGCTCTCCGGTGCCGACGTACCACGCCACCTCGGTGTCGCTGAGGGTGCGGAACCGGACGGCCGTGGTGGCCAGTTCGCTGACCTCGACGCCGCGGCTGCGGACCGTCACGGCGGTGTGGACGTGATGGGTGCGGCCGGACAGGCGCTGCAGCACGGCGGTGGCCTCGGCGTCATCGCGCGGCTTGCCGAGCGCCACCCCTGCCAGTGCCACCGTGGTGTCGGCGGCCAACACCACCTCGGCGGCCTCCGCGCGGTCGGCGGCGCGTGCCTTGGCGCCGGCCAGTCGCCGCACGAGTTCCTCGGGTGACTCATCGGTGAGCGGGGTCTCGTCCACCTCGGTAGGACGGATGTCGGCCGCCAGCCCCAATCGCGCCAGCAACGCCGCCCGACGTGGACTGGCCGAGGCCAGCACCAGCCGGAGGCCGCCGGCCGGGGGACGGTGCGTGGTGGCCTGGGACTCAGCCACCGGAGACCACCGGGTGTGTCGTCGGGGGCGGCGTCGATCCATGGTGGCCCCGGTCCAACCACCCTGTCGGCAGCTGGACGTGTTTCGGCCGGGTGGTGTGACCACGGGGCTGGCGGCGCACACCCTCGTCGAAGGGAAGGCGCGGGTCCAGACCGGCGAGGTGGTGGTCGAGCTCCGCGCGGGTGGACACCTGGTTGAGCGCGCGTCGGACCTCCCGCCCCACCGGGAAGCCCTGGAGGTACCAGCCGGTGTGCTTGCGGAACTCCCGAAGCCCGGTGTCCTCGCCGAGGTGCGCGGTCAGCAGCGCTGCGTGTTCGCGCAGCAGCGCCACGACCGCGCCGAGGTCGGGCGCGGAAGGGATCGGCTCGCCGGCGAACGCCGCATGGAGCTCGCCGAACAGCCACGGCCGACCCAGGCAGCCGCGACCGATCACCACCCCGGCGCAGCCGGTCTCGGCCTGCATGCGCAGCGCGTCGCGGGCCTCCCAGATGTCGCCGTTGCCGAGGACGGGTACCTCGAGGGCGTCCACGAGGGCCGCGATGTGCTCCCACGCGGCCGGAGGTCCGTAGCGCTGCTGCGCGGTGCGGGCGTGGAGCGCCACGCCCGCCACCCCGAGGTCGGCAGCGATCCGTCCTGCCGCCAGGTAGGTGTGGTGGCTGTCGTCGATCCCGATCCGCAGCTTGACCGTGACGGGAACGTCCCCCGCCGCATCGACCGCTGCCGCCACGATGTCGGCGAACAGGTCCGTCCGCCAGGGCAGGGCGGCGCCGCCACCGTGGCGGGTGACCTTGGGCGCCGGGCATCCGAAGTTGAGGTCGATGTGGTCGACGGGATGCCGTCCCGCGGCTGCGGCCCCGCCGGTGAGTAGGTGGACCGCTGCCCGGGTCTCGCGGGCTTCCACGGTGTACAGCTGGATCGACCGCGGGTCCTCGTGCGGCCCGAAGGCCGCCTTCAGCGTCGAGGTGGCGTTGCCCTCCACCAGCCCCCGGGCGCCCACCATCTCGGAGACGTACAGACCACCACCGGATCGCCGGCACAAGGTCCGGAACGCGACGTTGGTGACCCCGGCCATGGGGGCCAACACGACCGGGGGCCACACCCGGAGCGGCCCGAGGCGCAGCGCCGGAGCTGCGCGAGGTCCGACGCGCGTCGGCCCGGGTGACGCGGATGGAGCCGTCGGGGTCGCAGCGGCGGTGTGGGTGGTCATGGCGGGGACGCTACCGCCGTCGGTCCGATCACACCGGCGAACGGGTCGGCACCCACCGGGTGGAGCTGGCACCCTGGCCGCTGCTGCGCAGGGAAGGCGAGAGGGATGACGGATCCGGGCGTCACGATCCCGGTGGTGACCGCTGTCGCGCTGGTCACCCTCGTCCTGCGGTTCCGTGATCCCGCACGGCGCAGCCCGGTCGCCGCCGTGGTCGAGCTGCTCGCGGTGAGCCTGGGCGCAGGGCTGCTCGTGGAACTGGCGCTGGCGGGGACGACGTGGGGCGAGATCACCGCCACCTCGAGTCTCTACCTGCTGTTCGGCGCGACCGTCGCCTTCGTGCTGGCGATGGTGCGGGTCATCGCGGCGGTGTTGGTGACCGGCCGGCGTACACAGGTGCCCGTGGACGCGGTCGTGAGCTTCGGCGGCGTGTCCGCTGTCGCAGCGGTGCTCTCCGGGGCGATGCTGGTGTCGGCCTTCGGTTGGGCGGTGACCGCTCTGGTCGCAACCGTCGCCGTGCTGCGCGCAGCAGCGCACCCGTGGACGGCGACCGAGGTGCTGCAGCGCTGGAGGTGGCCGATGCGCGGGCGGCCGTCCACCGGGTGAGCGGGGCCTCGATGCTGGCGTGGCCCGGTGGTCGCTGTGTCGTAGCGCATGGGCAGGGGCGGGACCGAACGGCCCCGCCCCTCCGTACGTCGTGGTCGTGTCCGGGTCCTAACTGGTGCCCGGACCCGACGGATCCACCTGCGCGATGTTCTCGCTGACATCCCGGATCCCGAGCCCGATCAGCACGAAGATCACGCCCATGCCGAAGGCCATGGCCGAGACCCCGAAGGCGAGGACGGAGGTGAACAGCGACGCCTGCAGGAAGGAGGCGTTCTGCGCGGTGGCGCGGCGCTCATCGTCGCGTGGTAGCTCCGCGTAGGTCAGCCCGCCCGTCTGCTCCAGCACGTTGCGGTCGATGGTCGCCGCCTGGCAGTAGGCGGAGAAGGGCCCGCGCACGTCGCGCTCGGACAGGCAGACGGCATCCTCGCCGATGGTGATCCTCTGGTCGCTCAAGGTGGTGCTGACGAGGACCCAGGTGCCGATGCTGGCCAATATCAGGAGGGCGCCAAGGGCGATGGCGCCGGTGGATGCGAGCTTGCGGCTGTTCATCTCGTGCTCCGTTCCGGGTCTGGGTGCGTGACGGCCCTCATGCCGTCGTCCGGCCAGCGGTCCCTGCGGCGCTTGCGACCTTTCGGTGTCGTCCCCCGCGCTGCACGAACCGCGACCGATCGGCACCATACGAAGGTCCACAGCACCTTGTTGGCGCTGCAAGGCCCGTCCTTAAGGACGAAGGTCCCGGATCGCGGAGCCGGGAACGTAAGGTTCCGGCTCAGGTGACGCAGCGTCGACGCGATGTTGCCCTGCGTCCACACGGACCTCCCTGCCGGGAGCTATGGTCCGCAGCGTGATCGCGCCAACCCGGGAGGACGCGAGGGTGCGGAGCCGGACCACCGCTGAGGTCGCGACGTGGCCGTTGCTGGCGACCACCGCAGCCGAGGAGGTCGTCCTGCCGACGGTGCACGGGGTCCACCGGGCCGTCAGCGACACCACCTTCCGGTGGATCGGGCCACCGGGTAGGCCGGTACAACGCATCGTGGACCGCATCACCGACACCGTGTACGCCGGTGTCGCCGGCCTGCTGCACGGCATCGGGGCGGGCGTGCGCCGGACCACCGAACGGCGCACGGTCGACCGAGGTTCGACCTCCGGAACGAGGTTGCGTGACCGCGCCATCGGCGTCGGGCTCCTCGACGGAGCCTTCCAGGTGCGCGCGGGGTTGCGGACCGCACCGATGACCCTCCACCTCGTCGGACGCACTGCACCGCTGGCACCGCAGGACCTCGCAGCGTCGTTGCCGACCGCGACCTCGCGGGCGGTGGTCCTGGTGCACGGGCTGCTGGAGACGGAGCAGCTCTGGCGCGGCTCGGCAGAGGTCCCGGGACTGCCGGCGATCGCGGCGGGCAGCGGGGCGGCGGTGCTGCTCGTGCGCTACGACACCGGTCGGCCCGTCACGGAGAACGGCCTCGCCCTGGCGGAGCTGCTCGAGACCATCGCGGCAGCCTGGCCCGGTGGCCTCCAACAGCTGGTGCTGGTCGGCTACTCCATGGGCGGCCTCGTGATCGGTGACGCGACCCGCCGCGCGACTGAGCGGCGGCAGCTGTGGCCCGGGACCGTGAGCGATGTGGTCCACCTCGCCACCCCGCACCTCGGCTCCTGGCTGGAGCAGTCGGTCCACTTCACCGGGTGGACGCTGCGGCGCGCGTCGGCGATCACGGCCCCGCTCGGGGAGCTCCTGGACCGGCGCTCCGAAGGCATCAAGGACCTGCGGTTCGGGGGCGTCCCCGCCCCCCGGCCAGCCGACGACGCCGATCGCCTGCTGGCGGGATGGGGCCCTGCACCGCCCTGGCAACCGACCGCGCGGCACCACCTGGTCAGCGGGCGCCTGCATCCGCGTCCGCGACACCCGGCGAACCTGCTCTTCGGTGACGCGCTGGTCCACCCGGGTTCCGCCCGCGGGGTCGGGGTGCTGCGCCGGGTACCCGGTTCAGCGCGTGCCCGCAGTCTCGCGGTACCGGCCGGCCACCTCGCGCTCGTGCGCCGACCGGAGGTGGCGGGACTGCTGCGCACGGTGCTCGGTCAGCCTTCGGCGCCTCTCGCCACGTCCTGAGGCGCAGCCTGTCCCGCGAGCAGTGCACGGGCCTGCTCGACCGTGGCCTCAGCGGCGGCGCGCACCTCCTCGGACCCCGGCTCGGTCAACCGAGGCGCCAGGTCATCCACCGCGGCCAGCGCCGCGGTCGCGATGACGCGTGATCCCTCGGCGAGCGCGTCGGCGACGCTGCACATCCGGCTCGCGGTGTCGCGCGATCCCCAACGGCCGCCATCCACCTCGGCCTCGAGGTGGCGCTCCCTGGCCTCGAGGTCCCAGTAGGTGGCCTCCTCCGCGCTGATCCGCGCGATGGTGCGCAAGCGCGCGAGCAGCCGGGCGGCGTCGTACAGGGGTAGGGGCTCCCGCACGGCCCGCTCGCGCTCGAGGACCACGAGCGCCTCGATGACGATGGCCGCGTCATGGGTGTCGAGGTAGACGTCCCAGATGGAGGTGGTCAGCACCGCTGCTGCCTTGGGTTCTGGGCGGGGCACCCCGCCGCGGGTACAGCACGCTACTACCTGTCGCTGGTCCGGGCGCAGGCCGCAGCGCCGGTGCGCGGGTGCACCAGCGGACCAGCGGCGCCCGATCCGCGGGACCCTGGTCCCTGGTTGGCGTCCGGGACGGGCTGCATCATCAGGGTGTCGGGGAGCCCGGCGGACCAGCGCGGAGGTGTGGCATGTCATCGCGCGGCGGTTGCATCGCGACGCTGGCCGCCGTCGGCGGGGCGCTCGCCGGCGGGCTGTCGACGATCATCCTGGCCGGCTTGCTGGGTCCGGAGGTCGAGGTGACCCCTGGATGGCTCCTGGCGCCTGCCGGTACCGAAGGCAGCCTGCTGCTGGTGGGCGCCGGTCTCGGGCTCTTCGTCGGTTGTGCGGTGGGCCTACGGATCGCCGATCACCCCTCACCGTGGGTGACCGCAGCCCTGGTCCTCGCGGTGCTGCCCTTCGCCATGCCCTTGGTGCGCCTCGCGGGACAGGTTGGGGCGTGGGCTGCGGCGGTCGTGGGCCTCCTGGTCGTCGGTGGCGCGGTCACCGGTGCGGGGTGGCTGACCGCGCGGTGTGCCAGCGACCGGGTTCGTGGGGAGGCCGTCAGCGGGGCCGGTCGCCGGTGACGGGGGGTGCCCCGAGCTGGTTCCCCACCCGCAGGACCAGACCGAGCGCCAACACCGCCGCCAGCACGGCGGTGACCACGCCGAAGCCCTGGTCGATCGCCGCAGGTGCGAGGCCCTCCACGGCCGTGCCGTACCAACCGTTCAGCGCGGCGTGGAGCAGCACCAGCAGGAGCAGGTTGCCCTTGGAGGTGTTCCAGACCCAGGCGAACAGCACGGACAGACCTGCGGCGCCCAGAGCGAAGCTCGCCGCGGACGCCCCTGCCTGGGTGGTGCCCTCCAGCAGGAACAGCGGGGCGTGCCACAGCGACCACACCGCGCTGACGCCCAGCGCCGCGATCAGCGGCCGGTACCGCACCTGCAGCAGTGGCTGCAGGTAGCCGCGCCACCCGATCTCCTCGAGTCCGCCCAGCACCACGCCGCTGAGCAGCAACGCCGGGATCAGTGGCAGGGTCTCCAGGACAGCAGGGTCCAACGCGACCCGATCCAGTGCGGCCAGCACGAGCACGCCACACACGCCGACGGCCAGGGGCGCCAGCAGGAGCCACCCGAGCCGACCGAACCGCCAGCGCGAGAGTCCCGCCTTCAGGCGCGACAAGCCGGCCCGTCCGTCGCTGCGCCACACCAGAAGGACCGTGGCGATGGCGGGCCCGAGCCCGCCCAGCAGCCACAGTGCCAGGGATACGGCGTCGGCCATGGGATCCCCACTGAGGGCCAGGAGTGCGCCCCAGGGCAGCCAGGAGCACACCAGCGCCAACGCGACGAACGCCGCGGCGCGTACCGGCACGGCGTCCACGGCGATCGAGGGCAGCTGCATGGGTCCATCCTCGCTCGAGGGGAAGGTCAGGGCACCTTCGGACGTTGCCCACCACGGGACTTCACCATCGTTACCGGAGCGATCTCGTGCAACCGGCCACACCACCCGTCGTCACCGTCCACCCGCGCGCAGCGACCGACGGTCGGCGTCGGTTCCGCAGCGAAGCCGAGCGCGTCGTGCGCGTGACGATCGACGCGGACGACCGTCACACGCGACGGGTGGTGGAGGCCGTGCAGGTGCTGCAGGCGCACGGTGTCGAGGTGGAGATCCGCGACGCCCGCCAGGATGCGTCGGCCGCCGAGGCCCTGCAGCGCCTGGTCTGTTGTGGGGCGGTCACCCCGGTCGTCGAGGTCGGAGGTCTGCTGCTGACCGCACCCACCCCTGCAGAGGCCATCCTCGCGGTGCGCCGGGTCCTGCCGGAGGTGGGTTGACACCATCGCTGCGGATGCGGGAGTTCACCGACGAAGGAAGAGGTTGACGGCCACGGTCAGCACGAGCGACACCAGGAGCATCGAGGTGAGCGGGACGAAGACGCGGGTCCGCTCACCCTCGATCCGGATGTCGCCGGGGAGACGCCCGAACCAGTCGAACGCGCCCGCCCAGACGGCGAGCCCAAGGACGAGCACAGCGCCGCCGGCCACCATGAGCACGAGCCCGAGTGAGCGGTCCATCCGGTGACCTCCGGTCGATGCGACGACGTCCATCGGCGCTGACGCCGTTCGGCAGGGTGCCCAACCGGCGGATCGGTCGCGTCGCGCGCCCGTCACCCCCACGCGCGAACGGCCGTGGGTCAGCTCCTGGTCACGTCGTCTGCGGCGGCGATGGCGGTAGCGTGGCGGCGTACCGCTGCCACCCGGCACTTCGCCCGGCTGTCCTGCTCGCGGAGCGACCATGTTCGACAAGCTGACTGACGACCTGCAGCCGGGTGACGTCCTTGCCCGGACGGTCTTCGACGCCGGTGGTCAGCCCCTGTTGAAGGCCGGGACGGCGCTCAAGCCCAGCTACATCACCCGCCTGCGTCACCGCGGGTACGTCACGGTGACGGTGGAGGACGGCCTCGCGGACGACGTCGCACCCGAGACCCTGGTGAGCGAGCAGTTGCGGCACACCATCGCCGGACATGTCGGCGGGTTCTTCGGCCAGATGGGTGACATCGCCCGCGAACGCGGGCGCGGGCAGGGCGGCGTGGACGAGGCGGTGGAGGATCTGGGAGAACAGCCGTTGCCGCTGGCTGATCGCGGCCGCGAAGCCCTCGAGCAGCTGTACGCCGATGTCCAGAGCCTGATCAACGAGATCGTCGGGTCGGACACGGTCGCCGGACTGGAGTCGCTGAAGACCCACAACGAGTACACCTTCCAGCACTCGGTGGACGTCGCGGTCATCGGCACGCTGCTGGGGAGCCGGATGGGCCTGTCGGGCGGTCGTCTCCGTGAGCTGGCGCTGGGATGCCTGCTCCACGACCTCGGCAAGCTCTACATCGACGAGGCGATCCTCGACAAGCCGGGCAAGCTGTCGGCGGAGGAGTTCGAGGCCGTCAAGGCGCATCCTCGCATGGGCTACGAGCTCATCCGGCGGATGCCGGTCGCGAGCCTGCTGCCCGCGCACGTCGCTTACCAACACCACGAACAGCAGCGCGGCACCGGCTACCCCAACGGTCTGGTGGGTGACAACCGGATCGGCCCGCGACTGCACGAGGAACGGATGGGTGCCGGCAAGATGCTGCTCATCGCGGAGATCGGTGCGGTGGCCGACGTGCACAGCGCCGTGAGCTCGGACCGGCCCTACCGCAGAGCGATGCCGCCGGACGTGGCGGCGGACCTGATCGAGGGCATGGCCGGCAAGCATCTCAACCGTGAGATCGTGGAACTGTTCACGCGCATCGTCCCGCGCTTCCCGGTCGGACGGTGGGTCGAGGTCCTCGGCGGAGAGTTCTCGGGTGCACGTGGCGTCGTGACCGAACTGCACGTCCTCCGGATGGACCGCCCGAACGTTCGCGTCCTGATCGATGCTGACGGGGAACGGCGCGCTGCGCCCGCTGAGCTCGACCTGCGCACGCACGAGCACGTGCAGCTCCGCAGCCTGGACCGCCACGAGCAACCGACGCGCTGACCGACGACCGTGACCGCAACGCTGCGCGTCCGCGGGCTTGCTGGCTCTCGGCTGGTCGGGGTAGACGGTCCTGGTCCGCGACCGGTCAGCCGGAGGAGTGTCCGGGGAACACCTTCGCTTCGGGGTTGATGTGCACCGCGGCGTTGTTCACCGCCGTGGCCGCCTCGCCGAAGCCGACCGAGATCAGTCGGACCTTGCCGTCGTACTCGGTGATGTCGCCGGCGGAGAACACGCCCGGCACGTTGGTCTGCATCCGCGTGTCCACGAGGATGTGCCGGCCGTCGATCACGATCGGCCACTGCTTCAGCGGTCCGAGGTCCGACTTGAAGCCGAGCGCGGCGATGACCTTGTTCACCTTCAGGATCCGGCGCTCGTCGGTGCGGTTGTTGAACACCTCCACGAGCTCGATGCCGTTGTCACCGCTGATGCTGTGCACCTCGGTGAAGGTGAGCACTTCGACCGAGGAGTCCATCATCTTGTTGACCGAGTCCTCGTGGGCACGGAAACGGTCGCGGCGGTGGATGAGGGTGATGGAGCGGGCGATGTCCTCGAGGTTGAGGGCCCAGTCCACCGCGGAGTCGCCGCCTCCCACGATCAGGACGTCGTCGTCGCGCATGGACTCCAAGGCCTTCACGAAGTAGACGAGCCCGTTGCCTTCGAAGTCCTCAGCGTCGGGCAGCGGCCGTGGGGTGAAGTGGCCGATGCCGCCGGTGATCACCACCGCCTTGGTGTGGACCACCGTGCCGATGCTGGTGGTCAGGGTGAAGCTGCCGTCACCGTGGGGGGTGAGCTCATCGGCGCGCTGGCCGAGGAGGTACAGCGGGTCGTAGGGAGCGGCCTGCTCGACGCACCGCTCGATCAGCTCGCGACCCTTGACCGCAGGGAAGCCTGCGACATCGAAGATCAGCTTCTCCGGGTACAGCGCGGTGACCTGGCCACCGGGCTCGGTGAGAGAGTCGATGATGGCGATGCTCAAGCCACGGAACCCGGCGTAGTAGGCCGCGTACAGGCCTGCCGGACCTGCACCGACGATGCTGATGTCGACCTCGTGTACTGCCGCCACGTCTCGCTCCTGGTCCGGAGGGGCCACGCTGCCCCGTGCTGCGCTGCAGGCCGCTCCACGAGCCCAGCGCACGTGCAACGGGCGCACACCCAGGCTAACAAGGCCTGCTCCCGCGACCGGAACCCGGGCGAGCAGGGACGTGGACCGCGTACGGCGTCGAGGTCATCGACGGGGCAGTGCTGCCAGCTCCTCCGGCGTGACCGCGGCCAGGCTCTCCACGACCGTACCGACCACCGTGACGGGCAGCGGTGTTGCGGACGGGACCGCGAGGACCCGGGCGCCGCTCGCCGCACCGGCCGCCGCGCCCGTCGGCGAGTCCTCCACCACCACGGCGTCGCGCACGTCGATACCCAGTAGCCCCGCGGCCCGGCGGTAGCCCTCCGGGTCCGGTTTCGGCTGTTGGACCTCGTCACCAGCGACGGTCACGTCCACCTCGATGCCGAGGTGGTCGATGACCACCTCGAGGAGGCGCCGCGGCGTGGCGGTCACCAGTGCCGTCGGGACGTCCGCCCGTCGGAGTTCGCACAGCAGCTGACGGGCGCCCGGCCGCCAGGTGACGGCCCCGGTCGGTGCGCCCTGGCGGTCGTTCGGGAGGCGGCGCTCTGCGCCGTGCCCGACCACCTCGATGGCAGCGTCCGTGACCTGGGCGATGCAACGCTCGCGCGCTGCAGAGGTGTCGGCCACATCGCCGAGCAGTGCCACGGCGGCATCGCCGAGGTCCCGGCCGACGATGCGTGCCCACCAGCCGGGCTCCAGCTCGACACCGTGCCCGGCGGCGAGCCGACCGTAGGCGTGGCGCCACAGGCCCTCGGTGTCCGCCAGGGTCCCGTCGAGATCGAACAGCACCCCCGCGAGGAGCGGATCAGGACCAGCCGCCTCACCCATCCGGCGCAGCCACCAGCAGCGCGGTCAGGGAGTGGCCGACCCCCAGCCCGGGCTGGTGGTCCTGTTCCAGGGCGCGCAGGTCGTGGGCCAGCCGCGGCTGCAGCTCGGCGGCGACGCGGTCGCCGGGGAGCGCGCGTGACGCCTGCTCGGCCGTCGCGAGGTGCTGGTCCCAGCGGGCGCAGAAGTCGGAGAAGAACGCCTCGACCGACGGAGGCGCGGCGGGACGCGCCAGCGGCCCAAGGCGAAGGAGTCCCAGATCGACCTCGACCTCCGGGTCGGCGAGCTCGTTCACCAGCCGCCGGTAGTCCGGCAGGTCGGGGGTGTAGGCGCCCGTCGCGGTGTGCCGACCCACGACGATCGAGCGGTCGACCAGTTCGAGGCGCAGGAGCTCGCGCCCGGCGTTGCTCGCCGCCGCGCGGAGCAGCTCGGCGAGTTCCTCGCCGCCGTAGGTCGACATCTGTGCGGTGCCCACCGTGCGGTCGGTGGCGAAGAAGCTCATCCGGTACGGCCAGCGGGTGTGCTCCCATCGCGTCGTCCACTCGAGGGAGTAGCGGCCGAGCACGTCGACCATCAGGACCGTCCTCGCCGGGCGTCCCCGACCGGCGGCCAGGGCCTCGGTGGCCACTGCCGACAGCTCCTCGCGTGTGAGGTGCGAGTAGGGCACGCCCGAGGACAGGTACAGGTCGTGGGGCGGGTCGGGGATGCCGTCGCGGATGTCGCCCTCCACGAAACGGGTGTCTGGGCCGGCGAGACGCGCAGCGGCCACGGCCAGCAGATCCGCGTCCAGATCGACCCCGAGGTAGTGCAGCGCCGGCACCTCTCCCTCGGTCACCGCTGTGGTCGCGCGTAGCAGGTCGAGGACGACGCCGGTGCCGCAGCCGACGTCCAGGCACCGCAGCGGTTCGTCCGCTGCCGCGCGTGCCGTCGCCGGGGTGGTCGCGCGGACGGCACGCTCGATGCATCGCACCAGCTGCGGCTCCTCCCACTCGCGCTTCACCCAGTCGCGACGAACGGGTGAGGTGTAGTGGTCGAGCGCGCCGGCGTAGGGGTCGTCGTCGCCGTCCGGCTGCGCGTGAGGCTCCGTCTGCGTACTGCCGCGCGGATCGCTCACCCGTGACCTCCGGTGGACTGGGGCGCCCCACTGGCGCGCCACGAGGTTAGCCAGGCCGTTCCCTGGCCATCCCCGGGCGGTCGGTCCGCACGAACCGGCTGAGGGTGGCTGCGATCGTGACGGACACGCGCTCTGGCAGCGTGCTCGCCCGCAGCTGCAGTAGCTCCTCATCGAGGTGATGGCCGCTGGCGCCCATCCCTGCCAGCTCGGCCGCCTGCATGGGACTGACGGTGATCGTGGTGGCGACACGATCACTGCCAGCCGCCTCGAAGCCGCGGCCCAGCCTCGTGCGCAGGCCGTCCTCCTTGCCCGTACCGACCGCGAGCAGGCCGAAGTGGTCACGCAGTTCCAGCAGGTGCCGGGGAGCGGGGGTCATGACCAACAGTTGGCCGCCCGGCGCGAGTACCCGGGCGAACTCATCGACGTTGCGGGGAGCGAAGACGTTCAGCAGCAGCGACACCGCGCCGGTGCGGATCGGCAGACCCTCCCAGACATCCGCGACGACCGCTGCGGCCCGGTCATGACAGCGGGCAGCACGCCGTGCCGCAGCCCGCGATACGTCGATGGCGAGACCGCTGCGGCCGGGGAGCGCATCGAGGACCGCCGCGAGGTAGGTGCCCGGACCGGCGCCGACGTCGCAGATGATGCCGGGGAGCGGCGCCGGGGCAGGGCTGCCCGCCCTGTCGCCGTCGGGTCCGGTGTCCCAGCCCGCCGCAGTGGGTGCTGCCGCGGCTGCGGTGAGCGTTCGGTGCAGGAGATCCAGCAGCCCCGCATCGTGCACCCGCAGTCGGCGCTCGATCAGCGCCGCCGGGTCACCGCCGTGTGCCAGCGGCCGCCGGATCAAGGTCGCGTACCCCTGCTTCGCACGGTCGAACCGGTGCCCCATGGGGCATCCGAGCACCCGTCCCTCGAGGACCAGGCCGCGGCCGTCGTGTGGGCACGCCAGAGCGTCGATGATGCTCGACTGCATGGGCGCCTCACCTGTGTCGTGCGCGGGGCTGTCGCGGGTGCGGCCATGACGCTACGCGCGACACGGGCGCACGGGTGGACCTGCTGTGCGGCATGCCGCGCCCGATCGCGAGGAGGCTCGGACGGGGGCCGTGGCCGTGCGTTCCCACCGAGTCCTCGCGCCGGCGCCCCTGGAGTCCGCCACCCCTGGAGTCCGGCGCCAGCGTGGGCCGGCGTCACCCCTCGACCCGGCGTCACCGCGGGCCGGCGTCACCCCTCGACCCGGCGCCAGCGTGGGCCGGCGTCACTCCTCGGCCCGGCGCCACCGTGGGCCGGCGTCACCCCTCGACCCGGCGGACACGCGTCCGGGCCTCCCCCATGCCGTGCGTCGGGTACGTCGGAGGGCCGTGGACGTCCCCTTCCATCGCCTGACCACGCCTTGAAGCCAGGTCGGGTTGCGGGACGGGACACCAGCGGCCTCCTCTGACACCCACCACCTCGCCGCACCGCGGTCGGTGGGGCCGCTCCCGGCCGCAGCAGCCCCGTCCGAACGCGCTCGGGTTCACACCGAGGCGATCCGTCGGCGCAGTTCGTCCTTGACCGCCTCCAGGCGGGCACCCTCAAGCTCGCGCGCCGTCACCACGTGCACGACCCAGCCAGCCGCCGCCAGCCGCGCCTGCCGCTCACGATCGCGGGTTCGTGCGGTCGGCGTCGCGTGCCAGGCGACACCGTCGAACTCCACGGCCACGCGCGCAGCCGGCCACGCGGCATCGACCCTCGCCAGGATCCGACCGTGGTGGTCGCGCACGAGGTACTGCAGCACGGGCTGCGGCAGACGCCGATCCCGCAGCGCCAGCAACCCGTGGACCTCGAGGGGAGACCCGGCCTCGGCGATCTGCGGGTGCAGCATCCCGAGGAGTCGTTGGACCGTGGCCCGACCGCGGTGCCACGGCGTCTGCCCCACAGCGCGAGCGAGCTCCGTAGCGATCTCCGGCCGTCGTCGCGCAGCGTCCCAGAGCACGGGCTCGAGCGTCCTGACGGCGGTCTCGACGGCCATGTCCAGGATCGTCCTCGCGGGAGAGGTGGCCGGCAGACCATCGGCGACGCAGCGTTGACCGCTCGGAAGCGCCCGCACACGGTGGATCCGCGCGTGGACAGAGGTTGCGCGACCGGATCGCGGCACGGTGAGATCGATCGTGTCCGGTTCCTCGACATCGAGGAAGCCGTGGAGGCGCGCCGCGGCCAGATGCGACACCCACGCCGTCCCGCGCGCCGCTCCCGCCGCCAGTAGCGCGGTGACGACCTCCTGTCGCCAGCAGGGGTCGTGTGTTCCCAGGTCGATCACCCCGCCTGCATGGGCCGTCCAACCACCCTCGCTGATGCGGCGGTACACCGTCCTCCTGCTGACACCGGCAACCGTGAGCTGGGAGCGGGCGACGCGCCCGTCCTGGCTGCGTCCGATGCGGTGGGCCCGCGCATCGACCGACGTCGCACCTGCGACCGCCTCCCGGATGGGGCGCAGTGAGCCGAGGACCATGGCCTCCGCTGCGGGCGCCGGCCTCATCGGCGACGCGTCGCATCGATCGTGCCTCGTGGGAGCATCCTCGCCGTCGATCTGCGTCACCACGACCGGGCTCCTCTCCGCCGCCGCGCTCGGATGGTCGTGGCCATCACACCACGACGGCGTCCGGATGCGGCCGCGGATGCGCGTCAGCCTGTGGATGCAGGGCGGATGTGCGCACCGACGCGCCGCGGTCGATGTCGACGTCGGCGTGTGAGGGCGGATGTCCCGCTGCTCCCGCCAACCGGAGCGGGGAGCCTCTCGCCCGTGGTGGCGGGGTTGGTGCGCGGAGGGGGTCGGGGATGTCCCCTTGTGTCGCCCGATCCATCCTGGTGGCGGGGTTGGTGCGCGGAGGGGGTCAGGGGTGTCCCGTTGTGTCGCCCGGGCGCCGGTGGTGGCGGGGTTGGTGCGCGGAGGGGGTCGGGGTGTCCCGTTGTGTCGCCCGGGCGCTCGCGCAGGCGGGTTCGGTCCGCGACGGCAGTCGGCGCCGTCCCGTTCCGCGAGCACGCATCGCACGAGAGGCCGCCCCCGGCCGGGGACTCCGACGGGCGCTCTCGGACGGCCGTGCACGCACCGCGCATCGACCGTGGACCTGCCGGCTACGGACCGTCCGCGTGCAGCAGGGCGGCCCCGCAGCTGGGCGCTGGGCTCAGTCGGTCGGCAGGTAGTCCTCGGCGTAGTACTCCACACCGAGGTGGGTGATCTGCTCCTCGCCGGCCATCCAGCGCAACGTGTTCTTCAGCTTCGTCAGCTGGATGAACAGGTCGTGTTCCGCGTACAGGCCGGGGGCGGCCTGCGGCGCCTTGAAGTAGAAGGACAACCACTCCTGGATCCCGCCCATGCCGGCACGCTGCGCGAGGTCGAGGAACAGCGCCAGATCCAGTGCCAGGGGCGCGGCCAGGATGGAGTCCCGGCACAGCAGGTTGACCTTCAGCTGCATCGGGTAGCCGAGCCAGCCGAAGAAGTCGATGTTGTCCCAGCCCTCCTTGTTGTCCCCCCTGGGCGGGTAGTAGTTGATGCGGACGACGTGGTCGAGCTCCGCGTACAGCTCCGGATAGGTGTCGGGCTGCAGGATCGTGTCCAGTACCCCGAGCTTGGAGCCCTCCTTGGTGCGGAAGGACTCCGGATCGTCGAGCACCTCCCCATCGCGGTTGCCGAGGATGTTGGTGGAGTACCACCCGTCCATCCCCAGCATCCGCGCCTTGAACATCGGTGCCAGGACCGTCTTGACCATGGTCTGGCCGGTCTTGAAGTCCTTCCCGCAGATCGGCACGCCATGGTCGGATGCGAACCGCCGCAGCACGGGGGTGTCGACGGTGAGGTTCGGCGCGCCGTTGGCGAAGGGAACCCCCTCGAGCAGTGCGGCGTAGGCGTACAACATCGACGGGGTGATGGCAGGGTCATCGGCGTCGATCGCCGCCTCGAACGCCGCGAGGTCGGCGTGGGGCGGACCGGGTTCGACGTACACCTCGGTGGAGCCACACCACACCATCACCAGGCGGTCGCAGCCGTGGGCCTCGCGGAAGGCCTGCAGGTCCGCGCGCACGCCCTCCAGCATGTCGCGCTTCGCGCGGGAGGCCATGACGTTCGGTCCGTCGAGCTTGCGCACGTACGCGGGATCGAAAGCCGCCGCCATCGGCTGGATGGCGCGCAGCGACTCGGCGATGGGTTCGAGGTGCCGGGCGGGATCCAGGACCCCGGCGTTGAGCGCTGACACGTAGGCGTCATCCGGGTAGGGATCCCACGCACCGAAGACGATTTCGTCCAGTCCGGCGAGCGGAACCAGCTGCCCGACCGACGGTGTGCGGCCTTCGGTCCGCTTGCCCAGGCGGACGGTGCCCAGCTGGGTCAGCGAGCCGGTCGGGGCCGCCATCCCGCGGCGCGCGAGCTCCACACCGGCGATGAAGGTGGTGGCCACGGCGCCAAGCCCGACGCACACCACCCCCAGTGCGCCCTCGGCCGGCGCGATGGTGGGGGAGGGGAGGTCGGTGATCTCAGGCACGGGACAACCTCGGCAGGGGACCCCGACCCTATCCCGGTGCGGCCGCGGACCCGCCCGTCACCACCCGATGTTCTGCGGCGCGCTTGGATGGGGAGGTGCCGACCAGCGTCCGCATCGACGCCAGGGCGGCCCCGGCCTGCGCCACCGCGGCGCGGGTGGCGACCGGTGGCCATCGCAGCTCGAGGGCGCCCTGTTGCACCGGGTCGAGGGAACCGAGTGCCCCCGTCAGCAGCGAGCGGTACCCGCCGCGGGCCGCCAGGGGGATGGGAGGTCGGCGCAGGAACGCCAGTGCCTCCCGTCCCTGGTGGTTGATCCCGAGCTCGTGGTGATAGCTGGCGAGGACCTCGTCGAGGCCGGCAGCGGTCATGGGCAGCGTGCCGTCGGCGATCATCGGGAGGTGGATGCGATCGGCCCGCAACTCCGCCTGCCCCGCCTCGTCGTGGAGCAGGGCCGTGAGGTCGACCCGTGGGTCGAGCAGTGCGCCGATCCGCGACTGCTGGGCGACGAAGGCGTCCTCCTCCTCAGGTGGGAGGCGGGTCGGGGCCCACAGCCGGTGCGCCGTCAGGAAGGACGAGGTCAACGCGATGGAGACCCAGGTGAGCAGCCGTGGGTCGTCGGCGCGGTAGCTGCGCCCGTCCGGCGCGGTGCCCCGCACCCTGGGGTGGACGGCCCGTACACGCCGGGAGACCTGCAGCGCTTCCCGTGTCGAGCCGAAGGTGGTGGTCGTCACGTAGGCGGAGGTCCGCTGGAGGCGTCCGAGAGGGTCCTCACGGAACGCCGAGTGGTCGTGGACACCGGCCATCGCCAGCGGATGCGCCACCTGTACCAACAGGCCCCTGAGCCCGCCTGCGATGGCCGCCGGCTCACCGATGACGATCCAGGACGCCGATCCGGGACCGGTCAGGCCCGGATCGCCCGGGTCAGCATCCGGATCGAAGGGCGGGCCGCCGAACATCCGTGTGAGGACGCTGCGGATCGCGGCCCGCGCACCGGGGACCCCGGCGGCCGACGCGCCGTCATGAGCGGCACGGAGCACGGCGCCACGATCGGGCGCGGCCTCGTGGGTGCGCCAGACGTCATCGGGAACGAGGGGATCGGAGCTCATGACCAGCGTTCGGGGCCACCGGGGCCATGGCTCATGTCGCGGACCGGTCGCGCCGCGTGCCCGGTGTCAGCGATGACGGTCACCGTAGCCCTCGGCGATGTCGCCGAGCGCGTGCTCCGGATCCACCTCGGCGAGGTCGACCAGGGTCAGCTGCTGCGCACCGGGTTCGCCGGCGCCGGAGCGGCCGGAGGTCGCGTCACGGGGGCCGCCGGTGCGGCCGGGCTGGCGTCCGGGGCCGTCCAGCGCTTCACCGGTCAGCGCCGTCCACCACCACCGCATCCCCCGTGGCGCGGTCCGGACCCCGAGTTCGACGAAGCGTCGGTCGGTGCGTCCGAGGAACGCCACCTCGGCGACCACCGCGTCGACGGTGGTGCGGACGAACTCGTCCACCGGGTAGTCGGCGCGCAACAGCGACACCACCTCGCCACGTTCCTCGAGTGGCGAGTAGCGCGCGGCGGTCGGGCTTCCCGTGCCGCTCAGGCGCGAGCGGACCTCGCGCCAGAGCAGGCGTTGGCGGGCGAACCAGTCCCAGGCGTAGGCCGGGGGAGGTGTTGCCGACACGCGCCCCTCCCTCGCAGATGCCGCCAGCGTAGACCTGCGACGGATCCTCCGTGCGCGGTGCTGGCCTCCTCCGGGCCGGCGTGGGCCGGCGGGCGCAGGTGGCCACGTCGGCGCGTGTCAGCTGGCGACGGGCACGCGCCGGGACCCGGGGGCGGGACCGCCGAGCTCAGACCGCCTGGGGGACGGCGTCCCCTGCGATGACCGTCGTGCGGTCGCGGCCCTCCCGCTTCGAGCGGTAGAGCGCCCGGTCGACCCCCTCCAGCAGCTCCTCCGGGGCCGAGGCCGGGGTCGCGGGGTAGGAGGCAGCGCCGACGCTGACCGTGACCTGGAGGGTGGCAGCTTCGATGTGGACGGTGTTGCCGGCGATGACCGCGCGCAGGCGTTCCGCCAGGCCATGGAGATCGCGTACGGCAGCGCCGGGCGCCACGACGAGGAACTCCTCGCCACCCGTGCGCACGAGCACGTCCCCCGCCCGCAGCACGGAGCTCGCGGCCTGCACCACCTCACGGAGGACCTGATCTCCCGCGAGGTGCCCGTAGGTGTCGTTCACCCGTTTGAAGTGATCGAGGTCGAAGGTCAGGACCCCGAGCGGGGTGCCCGCGCGCGTGGCCCGGGCGAACTCCTCGCTGAGTCGGCCCGTTCCGAACCGCCGGTTGTAGGCACCGGTGAGCGGGTCGATGGCGGCGAGGCGCTGGAAGCGTTCATGGGTCAGGGCGTTGTGTAACGCCACCCCGGTGACGTCGCGCAGCTGCTCCAGCGCCAGCAGCACCTCGGGTGCTGGTGGCCGAGCGAACGCCAGGAGCAGCGCGCCGACCGGCGTGCCCGCGAAGTCGACCGGGACCACGCTGACCGCAGCCGGACGGAAGGCGACGAGGGCCGCGTCCACCGCCAGGCCCTCCGGCACCTCGACGTGGGCAGCTTCGTGGTGACGCAGCGCGTGGGCGATCAGACAGGAGCCGGTCAGCGGGTCGCCCTGGAGGCGGTGACCGGCAGCGATCGTGAGCTCCCCGTCGGCCTGGACGAGCACCGCACCGGCGTCCGCACCGGTGCGATCGATCAGTCCCTGCAGCGCCGCCCTGGCGAGGTCGTCGAGGTCGAGGTGCACGGCCATGCTGTGGGCGTAGACCTGCTCCTCCTCGGTGTGGCGGCGGCTGGTGGCCACGGCGTCGATCAGCCGGTTGAAGGACGCGGCGACCTCACCGACCACGTCGTCGGAGTCGATGCTCAGGGCACACGCGTCCGGAGAACACCGTGCCCAGTTCCCGTCGTGGGTGGCGTTCTCGATGGCACTCGCGACGTGCTGCATGCGATCGCGCATCCCCTCCAGACGGCGGCCCACCACAGCGCGGGCCAGCGCGTAGGCGACCCCACCCACGGTCAGCCCCGCGACGATGGTCAGCGCGAAGAAGGCGGGCCGGATGGCGACCGCCCGCGGCACGCCGGCCGGGAGGATCGCGTAGGGGAACACCAGCCCGATCAGCAGGCCGAACCCCAGCATGTAGATGGCGAGATCCTTGAAGACCCTGCTCGTCAGGCGCGGTAGCAACGCACCCGGCTCGGGCGCAGGTCTCGGCATGGCGGTGCTCCCAGGATGATGGCGACAGACCCAGCCTTGGAGCACCCCTTTCGGCCGAGCGCGCCGACGCTCAAGTAGTTGCGGCGATCAGACGCTCGAGGGCAGCGTTGAAGGTCGCCGACGGGCGCATGACCTCGGCGGCCTTGGCACGGTCGGGCCAGTAGTAGCCGCCGATGTCGGCGGGTTCGCCCTGTACCGCGTTGAGCTCCTCGACGATGGTCGCCTCCTCGGCCGCGAGGTCCTCGGCGAGCTCCGCGAACACCTCGGCGGCCTCGTCGTCGTCGGTCTGGCTGGCCAGGGCCTGCGCCCAGTACAGGGTCAGGTAGAAGTGGCTGCCGCGGTTGTCGAGCTCGTGGACCTTGCGCGACGGCGAGCGACCCTCCTCGAGGTAGCGGGCGACGGCGGCGTCCAGGGTGCGGCCCAGCAGCCGTGCCCGCTCGTTGTCGGAACGGTCGGCGAGGTGCTCGAAGGAGGCCGTGAGCGCGAGGAACTCGCCCAGGGAGTCCCAGCGCAGGTGGTTCTCCTTCAGCAGCTGCTGGACGTGCTTCGGCGCGGAGCCACCGGCACCGGTCTCGAACAGCCCACCGCCGGCCATCAGCGGCACGATCGAGAGCATCTTCGCGCTGGTGCCGACCTCCAGGATCGGGAACAGGTCGGTGAGGTAGTCGCGGAGCACGTTGCCGGTCACCGAGATGGTGTCCTGGCCGGCCTTGGCCCGCTCCAGGCTGAAGCGGGTGGCCGCGGCGACGTCCATGAACTCCAGCTGCAGGCCGTCGGTGTCGATGCCGGCCAGCTCCTCGTGGACCTTGATCAGCAGCTGCGCGTCGTGGGCGCGGGTCTCGTCCAACCAGAACACCGCCGGCGCTCCCGTGGCGCGGGCGCGGCGCACCGCGAGGTGCACCCAGTCGCGCACGGCGTCGTCCTTCGTCTGGCACATGCGCCAGATGTCGCCCTCCTCGACCGGGTGCTCGAGCAGGACCGTGCCGGCGGCGTCCACCACCCGCACCGTGCCGGCGGCCGGCACCTCGAAGGTCTTGTCGTGGGAGCCGTACTCCTCGGCCTTGCGGGCCATCAAGCCGACGTTGGGGACGCTGCCCATCGTGGTGGGGTCGAAGGCGCCGTTGGCCTTGCAGAACTCGATCGTCTCCCCGTACAGCGCCGCGTAGGAGGAGTCGGGGATGACGCACTTGGCGGGGGACTGCCCGTCGTCGGCGTTCCACATCATCCCGGAGTCACGCACCACCACAGGCATGGAGGCGTCGATGATGACGTCGGAGGGCACGTGCAGGTTGGTGATGCCCCGGCTCGAGTCCACCTGGGCCAGCCCCGGACCGGTCTCGTAGGCGGCGGCGATGTCGGCCTCGATGGCGGCGCGGGTGTCGTCGTCGAGCCGCTGGATGGCCTTCTCCAGGCTCGCCATCCCGTCGTTGGCGCTCACACCGACCGAGGCCAGCGCGTCGGCGTGCGTGGCGAACACCTCGGCGTAGTAGGCCCGCACGGCGTGGCCGAAGATGATGGGGTCGCTGACCTTCATCATCGTGGCTTTGAGGTGGAGGGAGAACAGCACCCCCTTCTCGCGGGCGTCGGCGATCTGGGCGTCGAGGAAGCTGGTCAGCGCCCGCTTGGACATCACCGCGGCATCGATGATCTCGCCGGCCTCCAGGGGGGTGGACGCCTTGAGGACGGTCACCTCGCCGTCCGCATCCACGTGCTCGATCGTCACGTCGGTCGGGGCAGCAACGGTGACGGAGCGCTCGCTGGAGCGGAAGTCACCCTGCGCCATGGTGGCCACGTGGGCGGGTGAGTCGCTGGACCACTCGCCCATCCGGTGGGGGTACTTGCGGGCGTAGGCCTTGACGGCGGCGGGTGCGCGGCGGTCGGAGTTGCCCTCGCGCAGCACCGGGTTGACGGCGCTGCCCTTGACCGCGTCGTAGCGGGCCTTGACCTCCGCCTGCGCCGCGTCGGTCGCCTCCTCCGGGTAGTCGGGTACCGCGTAGCCGGCCGCCTGCAGCTCCGCGATCGCGGCCTTGAGCTGCGGGATGGAGGCGGAGATGTTGGGCAGCTTGATGATGTTGGCCTCTGGACGCTTGGCCAGCTCGCCAAGATCACCGAGCGCGTCCTGCACCCGCTGCTCAGGGTCGAGGTGGTCGCCGAACGCCGCGAGGATGCGTCCTGCCAGAGAGATGTCCCAGGTCTCCACGTCGACCCCGGCGGCGCCGGCGAAGGCGTCGAGCACCGGCTGCAGCGACTCGGTCGCCAACGCCGGAGCCTCGTCGGTGTAGGTGTAGATGATCCTGCTCATCGGTGGTCTGATCCCTGTCGGCGGCGGTCGCTGTCCGGTCCCCTCCGCCACGATGACCTGCGCGCACGGCACGTGGCCGTCGGCTGCGCACGCGACCGCGGCGGTGGGGTCGGACACGCTACTCGACGACGACCCGCCGCCGAGCGTCCGGCAGGGTGCCCGCCGGAGCCGTCAGCCAGGCCGTGCACCGGGCCGAGCTGCCGATGGGCTAGGGCATCTCGGCCCGACGCATCGCCCGCGGGTGACCCTAACTTGAGCAAGGTGGACAGGGTTCCCTGATAGAGGTTAGGCTTACCTAACTATCTCTCACCGTCGGCGGCCGATCGGCCGCGATCACCATCCCTCTCCCAACACCGTCGGAACGGCCGCCCCGGTCGTCCCCGACAAAGCTCCCCGTAGGGGCAGGCACCGCCCGCCCCGGAGGTAGACGCCATGCGCCTGACCATCACCCGTGTCGGCCTCTCCGCCGTCGCCGCCGCCGTGACCCTGCTGGCGGTGGCCTGCGCCGCCGAGGAGGACCCGGCCACCGACCCCGGGGAGGCCGCCGACGACACCGTGGCCGAGGACACCGACCCGGCCGAAGACGCCGACGAGGAGGGCGCGCAGGACGACGTGGCCGCCGACGGGCCCATCACGGTGTACTCCGGGCGGAACGAGGACTTCGTGGGTTTCATCTTCGACGACTTCGAGGCTGCCACCGGCATCGAGGTGGAGGTCCGCTACGGCGACACCGCGGAGCTCGCCGCCACCATCGTCGAGGAGGGGGCCAACAGCCCCGCCGACGTGTACTTCGGACAGGACGCCGGGGCGCTCGGCGCGCTGCAGGACCTCGACCTGCTGACCGAGCTGCCCGAGGACATCCTCGACACCGTCGAGCCCACCTTCCGCTCCAGGGAGGGGCGGTGGACCGGCACCACCGGGCGGGTCCGTGTGCTGTCCTACAACACCGACCTCGTGGACGAGGCCGAGCTACCCGACTCGATCCTGGAGCTCACCGAGCCCCAGTGGGAGGGGCGCGTCGGGTGGGCGCCGACCAACGGCTCCTTCCAGGCCTTCGTCACCGCCCTTCGGGTCGCGGAGGGTGAGGACGTCGCCCGCGACTGGCTCGCGGGGATGCTCGCCAACGGCGCGGTCGAGTTCCAGAACAACACCGCGATCGTCGAGGCTGTGGGGCGTGGCGAGGTGGAGATCGGCATCACCAACCACTACTACCTGCCGCGTTTCCAGGCCGAGGACCCGGACTTCCCCGCGGCCAACCACTTCCTGCCCGGCGACATCGGCGGGCTGGTCAACATCGCCGGGGTCGGGGTGCTCGCCTCCAGCGAGCAGCAGGCCGCCGCCGTCGAGCTGGTGCGCTACCTGCTCAGCGAGGACGTGCAGGTCTTCTTCGGCCAGAACGCCGACACCGTCGAGTTCCCGGTGGTGCCGGGCGTGGACTCGCCGGAGCTGCCGACGCTCGCCGAGATCGACCCACCGGACGTGGACCTGACCAACCTCGAGGACCTGCAGGGCACGTTGCAGCTCCTCCAGGACGTCGGCGCGGTCTCCTAGTCCTCATGCGGTCACCATGCACCGGGCGGGTGGCACCCCGAGCGGGGTGCCACCCGCCCGCCGG
>PXDB01000028.1 GCA_003565155.1 Nitriliruptoraceae bacterium
ACGCCTGAACGGGCGTCGGGCCAGACGCGGGGCGACACCGGCCACGGTGATGCCACAGACAAGGTTGGAGGGGCCCCGTAGGGCCCCTCCGTGATGGTGTTTCCGTGTCTGCGCGGACTCAGCTGCACCCGCTGGTCGTGCCGCAGGACTCGCAGACGTGGCAGGCGCCGGCGCGCTGCATCTTGATCCCGCAGTCGAAGCACATCGGCGCGTCGTGGTCGATGGGCAGGGCCGCGGCGGCGGGCTTGGGCAGCGGCTCCGCCCGGGCGACCGACTCCGCCGACGGCCCGGTCGGCACCTCCGGCTCCGTGTCGCCGTAGCCCTCGTCGAGCATCCGGGTCCGCTCCTCGAGGGTGTAGATCCCGAGCGCCTCGCGCTGGTCGTAGGGCAGGTACTCCAGCGCGAGCTTGCGGGCCAGGAAGTCCACGATCGAGGTGGCGAAGCGGATCTCCTCGTCGTCGGTCATGCCGGCCGGCTCGAAGCGCATGTTCATGAACTTCGCCACGTAGGCGTCCAGCGGCACGCCGTACTGCAACCCGATCGACAGGGAGATGGAGAAGGCGTCCAGCAGCCCCGACAGGGTCGAGCCCTGCTTGCCGAGCTTGACGAACAGCTCACCGACACCGTCGCCCGGGTACTCACCGGCGGTGATGTAGCCCTTGGCGTCGCCGACCCGGAAGCTGATGGTCTGCGACGGGCGGGTCTTGGGCAGCTTGCGCCGCTGTGGGACGTGCACCACCTCGGCGGCAGGGACCTCCGCCTCCTTGGCCTCCTTCTTGGACACGCTCAGCGGCTGGGCGACCTTGCAGTTGTCGCGGTAGATCGCGATGGCCTTGATGCCCATCTTCCACGCGTCGAGGTGGAGCTGCTCGACGTCCTCGACCGTGGCCGTCTCCGGAAGGTTCACGGTCTTGGAGATCGCCCCGGAGATGAAGGGCTGCGCGGCCGCCATCATGCCGACGTGACCCATGTAGTGGATCGCGTCGTCACCCATGGCGCACTGGAACACCTTGGTGTGCTCGGGCTTCAGCACCGGTGCCCCGTGGATGGTCTTGTGCTCGTCGATGTAGTCGACGATCGCCTCGACCTGCTCACCGGTGTAGCCGAGGTGGCTGAGTGCCTGCGGGACGGTCTGGTTGACGATGGTGATGGACCCGCCGCCGACCAGCTTCTTCAGCTTGACCAGGCCGAGGTCCGGCTCGATGCCGGTGGTGTCGCAGTCCATCATCAGGCCGATGGTGCCGGTGGGGGCGAGCACCGTGGCCTGGGAGTTGCGGTAACCGTGCTCCTCGCCGAGGGCGTAGGCCTCGTCCCACGCGGTGCGTGCTGCGGCCATCAGCTCACGGGGCACGGGACGCGGGTCGATGGCGTCGACCGCGTCACGGTGCTTGCCGATCACCCGCTGCATGGGCAGGGCGTTCTTGGCGTAGCCGGCGTGGGGGCCCTTGACGCGGGCCAGTTCCGCGGAGGTGCGGTAGGCGTGCCCGGTCATCAGCGCGGTCAGCGCCCCGGCCCACGCGCGGCCTTCCTCGGAGTCGTAGGGCAGGCCGATCGACATCAGCAGCCCGCCGAGGTTGGCGTAGCCGAGCCCCAGCTCACGGAAGTCGCGGGCGTTCTGACCGATCGCCTCCGTGGGGTAGGAGGAGTAGCCGACGATGATCTCCTGAGCGGTGAACACCACCTCGACGGCGCGCTTGTAGGCCTCCACGTCGAACCGGCCGACCTCGTAGTCGTAGAACCTCTTGAGGTTCAACGACGCGAGGTTGCAGGCCGAGTTGTCGAGGTGCATGTACTCCGAGCAGGGGTTGGAGCCGTTGATCCGGCCCGACTCCGGGGAGGTGTGCCAGTCGTTGATGGTGGTGTCGTACTGCAGGCCCGGGTCGGCGCACTCCCAGGAGGCCTGGGAGATCTGGCGCATGACCTCGCGGGCGTCCTTCTCCTCCAGTACCTCGCCGGTGGTGACGGCGCGCACGGGGTAGGTGGTGCCCTCCTCGTAGGCGCGCATGAACTCGTCGGTGACCCGCACGGAGTTGTTGGCGTTCTGGTACTGGATCGACGCGTAGTCCTCGCCGTCGAGGTCCATGTCGAAGCCGGCCTCACGCAGGACGCGGACCTTCTTCTCCTCGCGGGCCTTGGTCCAGATGAACTCCTCGATGTCGGGGTGGTCGACGTTGAGGATCACCATCTTGGCCGCACGACGGGTCTTGCCGCCGGACTTGATCGTGCCGGCCGAGGCGTCGGCACCACGCATGAAGGACACGGGACCGGACGCCTCACCGCCGCCCTTCAGGGACTCCTTGGAGGAACGGATGGTGGACAGGTTGATGCCGGAGCCCGAGCCGCCCTTGAAGATCGTGCCCTCCTCCACGTACCAGTTGAGGATCGACGACATAGTGTCCTCGACGGCCAGGATGAAGCACGCCGAGCACTGGGGGTGCTCCTCCACGCCGACGTTGAACCACACCGGCGAGTTGAACGCGGCCTTCTGGTTGACCAGCAGGTGCTTGAGCTCGTGGTTGAAGACCTCCGCGCTCTCCTCGTCGGCGAAGTAGCCACCGTCGATGCCCCAGGCGGTGATGGTGTCGGCCACCCGGTCGATCATCTGGCGCACGGAGTGCTCACGCTCGGGCGTGCCGAGCGTGCCGCGGAAGTACTTCTGGCTGACGATCTGGGTCGCCATCATCGACCAGCTCTTCGGGAACTCCACGCCGCGCTGCTCGAAGGAGGTGGAGCCGTCCCGCCAGTTGGTCAGGATCGCGTCGCGCAGCTCCCACTCCACCTCGTCGTAGGGGTGGGTGCCGGCGCGCGTGAAGAAGCGCTCGATCCGCAGTCCGGTGCGGCCGTCCCGCTCCTCGACATGGAGGGGCGCGGAGTCCACGTCGATGATGCGCTCGGTGTCGTGGGTGGGGTCTGCGGTCGTCTCTGACATGGGTCCTCTGGCTCCTCTTCCCTGGCACCCGGCGGTCCGTCAGGGACCAGCGTCGGGTGCGTCGCGGCTCGGGCTCCGGACCGACAGCGGTGAAACTACATCCGTGCAAGTCCAGGACGCACTGAACCTCCCTGCCGCACGCTACGCAAGCATCTCTTCCTCCCGGCTCCTCGACCTGCCCACAATCCGTAGGGGTCACGGGCCCATGGTGACACCACATCTTGTGTTCGCACAGGCTGTCCCCCGGTACGGGCCCCCACCATCCCCAGCCTGGAGGGGGTTTGTCCACAGCCGGGTCCACCGCTTCCCCGTTGCGAGCAGCGCGCAGGTCGCACAGCCCGTGGCGTCGCCGCTCACTTCGGGAGCGACGACGTCGCGTCGGCCGGAGGGCCACCACCTCCAACCGGATCGACTGGCGTAGCATCCGTGCCGGTCCCCCGATGTCTGGAGAGCGTCGATGGCCGCAGACGATCGTGATGAGCGCGCCGAGGTGGCTGACGACGAGCCCCACGGGCAGCGGCCGTCGTCGCGAACGGAAGAGGACCACCCCGACCCGGCTTCCCACGACGAGGATCGCGACCCCGTCCCCGTGGCGCGGGCCCGGGACCAACGCGTGCCGGCCTGGCTGGACACCTCCGTGCAGTACACCTGGCGCGGTCTGGTGCTGCTGGTCGGGGTGGCCGTCGCGATCTTCGTGCTGACCCAGCTCTACCTGGTCACCCTGCCGGTGATCATCGCGCTGATCCTGGCGACGCTGTGCGTCCCGCCGGCCCGCAAACTGGAACGGCGCGGTCTGCCTCGCCTGGCGGCAGCTGCGCTGGTGGTGGTGGGGGGTGTCGGCACCTTCTTCGGGATCCTCGCCGCGCTCACCCCGGCGTTCGTGAACCAGATCCAGGAGCTCGGGCCGACGGTGGCCGAGGGGTTCGACCAGCTGTTGCTGTGGCTGGAGGAGGGCCCGATCGGCTACGACCGTGAACAGCTCGACGAGCTGCTAGCCACCGCCATGGACTCCCTGGAGGGTGCGGCGGGCGCCATCGCCACGCAGATCGGGACCCTGGCACTGGCCGTCGCGGAAGGTGTGACCGCCCTGGTGCTGGCGTTGGTGCTGCTGTTCTTCTTCGTCAAGGACGGCGAGCAGATCGTCAACTGGTTCCAGAAGCTCACCCCCTCGCAGCACCGCAGCGATATCCAGGCCGCCGGTCAGCGCGGCTGGGTCGCGCTGTCCGGCTTCGTGCGGGGAACCTCGGCGGTGGCGCTGATCGATGCCATCGGCATCGGTGTCGGACTACTGATCCTGGACGTGCCCCTCGTCCTGCCCCTGGCCGTGCTGGTGTTCTTCGGCGGGTTCGTACCGGTGATCGGTGCCTTCTTCACCGGCTCCCTCGCCATCCTGGTCGCACTCGCGGACCAGGGTGTGGGGACCGCGCTGATCGTGGCCGGCATCGTGCTCGCGGTGCAGCAGATCGAGTCGAACCTGCTCCAGCCCACGATCATGAAGCGTGCGGTCTCCTTGCACCCCGTGGTCATCCTCGGTGTACTGACCGCGGGTGCGGTGCTCATCGGCATCGTGGGCGCGTTCCTCGCGGTGCCGGTCACCGCCGTGATCGCCGCTGTGGGCAACGAGCTGCGCCTTCGCACCCAGATCCGGCGCGCCGGTCACCAACCCGGACCGACCCCGGTGGGCGGCCCCGGCGTCGACCCGGAGACGCTGATGGCCCAGTTCCCGGAGGAGACCAAGCTGCGCGCGGCCGCCTTGCGCCGCGACGACGGCGAGGGACGATCCCGGCCGGGGAGCACCCGGCGCAGGACGCGGGTCACCGTCAAGGGTGACGGCGGCGAGGTGACGTCGCGGCGGCAGCGGCGTCGCGCGGCCCGGCTGGCCGCGCGCGACGGGCGCGCCAGCAGCGACGACCAGCGCAGCGAAGGCCGGAGCAGCGACGACCAGCGCAGCGACGGGCACGACGGGCCCGACGACGACACCGCCCCCACGGGCCCCGCGACGGAGCCGGAGGCCTCCCCGGCTCCGGGAGCCGAGACCTCGGGTGACCCGGCCGGCGGCCGCTGACCGTCAGCCGTCGTCGACACCCCACCCGGGCGCGTGGCGCTGCGGCGGGACCATCCCGGTGAGCTGCTCCGCCACCTCGAAGACCAGCTGCTCACGGCCGACGTCGGCCACGATCTGGACGGCCAGGGGCCGACCCCCCTCCTCCCACAACGGCACCACGGCAGCCGGCACGTCAGCGAGGTTCCAGGCGGCGGTGAAGGGGTAGGCGGACAGGTTGGCGGCGATGTTGGCCGCCCAGGGTCGGGTGTGCCACGCCGTGGACGCCGGCTGGGCCCGCGCGAAGGCGGGCGTCAGCACCACGTCATGGTCGGTGAAGAAGGGGGCAAGCCGCTCCCGCCACCGCAGGGCGTCCGCTTCCTCGACCGGTGCGGCCTTGGCCAGCCGTTCACCCGCCGCCACGTGTGCGCGCGTGCGCGACTGCAGCAGCTCCGGGTCGAGGTCGAGGGCCGTCACGTCCGCGCCGGCGCCCTGGGTCCAGCGGGCGACCACGGCCTGGAGCATCGACCGCTCGTAGGGCGGGTCCTGACGGACGACGTTGTGACCGGCGTGGTGCAGCAGCCGGCCGGCCTCGAGCACGGCCTCGCGCCACGCGCCCGACACGCTGACACCCGGGGCCGGTGACCGCCACGACACGGCCACCTCCAGGGGCCGGTCGAGCGCCACACCGTCGGGCAGCTCCACCCCGGTGAGCACGTCGAAGAGCAGCCGCAGATCGCCGACCGTGGTGGCCATCGGACCGAAGCGGGTCATGCCGAACCAGTGTGGTGTCCCGTGGAGCTCCATACCGAGGTGGGGTGATCCCGGGCGCAGCCCGATGACCCCGCACGCCGCGGCGGGGATCCGGACCGAGCCGAGGCCGTCGGTGCCCAGCGCGACGGGGACCACGCCTGCGGCGACCGCCGCAGCGGACCCACCCGAGGACCCACCCGCGCAGCGGGTCGGATCCCACGGGCTGACGGTTGTCGCCGTCGGGTCGTCGGTGGTCCCCCACAGCGACAGCTCCGGGCAGCGGGTCTTGCCGAGCACCACGGCACCCGCAGCCCGCAGCCGGGCCACCAGCGGATGGTCCTGCTCCGCCACCGCCGCCGAGGTCGCCAGGGAGCCGTGCCCGGTCTGCTCCCCGGCGACGTCGATCACGTCATTGACCGCGATCGGGACCCCGGCCAGGGGAAGCCGGTCGCGGTCGGACCGGGCGTCCACCGCGTCGGCGTCCTCGAGCGCGGCGCGGCGGCGGACCGCCACGAAGGCGCCGAGCCGGGACTCCACCGCATCGAGGTGGCGGAGGTGCGCGGCGAGCACCTCGCGTGCCTGCACCCGCCCCTCGCGCACCGCAGCTGCGAGCTCGCTCGCCGTTCGTCCGACCAGCTTCACCGGTCACCTCCACCACCTCGATGCCGCACCGTGCGGTGAGGTGCACGGTGGGAACGGCCGCACCCTAGAGGCGTAGCGGAACCCGTGGGCGGCGCGCAGCCATGTGGCTGGGCTAGCCTCCCGCCGCACCCGGCTCCGGGTCCCGTACGGCGACGACCTCCCATCGTGCCGGGACACCAAGCAGGCTTCGACCTCGCCGACCGAGGGCGCTCGCACCGCACGGCACGTGCCCGCCGTGCCGGGGGGACGCGCCGACCCTGGCAGGCTCGATGAGCGACCGCCGGACCACCACAGGCCGGCGGCTCGTCGTGCGGGATGCGACCGTCCGCACCCACCACCAACCCGGAGAGCAACGTGCCCGCTGACAACCGTCGTCCCGAGGTCCACCTCCGCGTGCTCGTCCCTGAGGACGCCGGCTGGGTGGCCACCATGGACCGCAAGTCCGCCACCTCGATGGCCCGTCCGATCGGGTTCGTCGAGGACCGCCTCCACGAGGAGCTCGAGGCTGGCGCGTGGGCCAATGACACCCGGTTCGGCTGGGCGATCATCATCGACGGTGCGACCGCGGGGTTCGCGCTGGTGGTGGACGGGGACGGCCGCGACGCCGAGGTGCTGCTGCGTATCGGCCCGAAGGCGCGCGGACGGGGCGCGGGGCGTGAGGTGCTGCGGCACCTCGCCGACCACCACTTCTCCGCATCGCCGGAGCTGCTGCGCCTGACCGGCCGTGCCCACGAGCACAACGTGCCGATGCAGCGCGTGTTCAACGCCGCGGGTTTCCGGATGGAGGCGCGCTACCGCGACAGCTTCCCCCAGGGCGACGGCACCGCGGCATCCGAGTGGGGCTACGCGCTGACCCGGGCGGACTGGGAGGCCGGCCGTCACCGCAGTCCGGAGAGCGGCTACGACCTGCACGGGCTCAGCTTCGAGCTCGAGGAGACCATCGAGGGGGCGGAGCCAACGGGGTTGCTGGTGAAGTTCCTCCAGGAGGGGCGGCGGGTCATCGGTCGCTACACCGCGGACCACCAGCTCGACGGCGAGGCGGCGGGCATCCTCAGCGGCGACGTCCTGCGCTACCGGTTCGTCCACACCGCGGAGGACGGCACCCACGTCGAGGAGGTGCTCGGCCGTGGCCGTGCTCGGCTCCAACGCCGGGAGGACGGCCGGCTGGAGATCGTCGACAAGTGGTCCGACGAGCGCGGTGCCCACGGGCAGCAGGTCCTGCTCCAGCGGGTCACCGGGGGCTGAAGCCGCCGTCCGGCAGGCGCTCCACCGCGATGTGCAGGGCGGAGGCCAGCGCGTAGCAGGTGCCCTCCTCGTCGAGCACCGCAGCCCGGGCGCGCACCTTCCGGCCGTCGATGCCGTCGAAGCGGGCCACCACCCGCACCGGCTCCTCCACGGGGATGTCGTGGTAGTGGTGCACCTCGAAGCCGGCGAGCAGCGCACCGATCGCCCCCCGCGCGCGGATCGGCTCGATCGCGGCCCACACCGTGGGACAGTCGAGCACCGCAGCGACCACCAGCGGGTCGACGGTGCGGTCCGACCCGAGCTCCTCCGCCGGGATCCACGGCTGGATGATGGTGCCGGGCGCTCCCGGCCGCGGGTGCAACCGCAGGCCCTGCGGGTGGCTCGGCTCCGGGCCGCACACGAAGCAGGTGGGGTAGGCGTCCTGGGGCTGCGGCTCGGGCAGCGGGCCCGTGGCCAACTCCGTCAGGTCCAGGATGCGCGGCGCCGGATCATGGCCGGCGAGCTCCACCTCGGCGCTGGTGAGCAGGCGTCCCCCGTGGTGGGTCTCCACCAGGTGGTGTGCCGGGCCCGCACCGGCCGTCACCCGCGCCTCGACGGCGACGCCGAGCGGTGTGGGCGCGTGCAGTCGGCTCCGCAACCGGGTCATCGGCGCCCCGAACCGGTCCACGGACCGGGCGAGCGCGCCGGCCACCCCCGCGGCCAGCCCCCCCTGCAGGATCCCCGGCGGACCGTCCAGACCGGCGGGCGCACGGAGCGCACGGACCAGCCACCTCTGGTCGTCGACGTGGGCGTCGGCGCCGAGGTGGAGACCGAGGGTGGGTGGCCCCACCGGCAGGGATGTGCTCATCTACGCCACGCTACTCCACGACCACGAGAGAGGGCCGGACCATGGCACGACGCTGGGGCATCATGGGAACCGGCGGCATCGCCGAGAAGTTCGTGCACGCGATCCAGGCCGAGGGCGGCACGGTGGCCGCGGTGTCCTCCGGCGACATCGACCGGGCACGGGCCTTCGCCGACCACCACGGCATCGCGGCCGCCTCGGCCCCCCACGCCGAGCTGCTGCGCCACGAGGTCGACGTGGTCTACGTGGCGACCACCAACGACCGCCACCACCTCGATGCGGCCGCCTGCATCGACGCCGGCGTGCCCGCCTTGGTGGAGAAACCCTTCGCCATGGACGCGGCCACGGCCCGGCGGGTGCTGGACGCTGCGGCCGACGCGCAGCTGTTCATGGCCGAAGCCATGTGGATGCGCCTGCAACCGGCCTACACCCGGATGCGTGCGGCGGTGGCCGAGGGGCTGATCGGCGAGCCCGGTCTGGTCGAGGCCGCCTTCGGGGTGGTGCTCGACGACGATCCCACCCGCCGGTGGCGCTCCGCTGCGCTCGGCGGCGGCACCCTGCTCGACACCGGCATCTACCCCGCCACCCTCGCCCATGACCTGCTGGGGCCCGCTACCGAGGTGGCCGCCACCGGCCTGGTCGGACCCACGGGCGTGGACCTGCGTCTGGGGGTCACCACCGCCCACCCGACCGGCACCGCGGTGTGGTCGACCTCCTTCCTCGAGCCGGCCGGCGTCCGGGCCCAGATCACCGGTCCCGAGGGACGCCTGGTGATGGCCGACCCCTTCCACCACTCCCCCGGGGTCACGCTGGTGCGCGGCGACGGCAGCTCGGAGGCGCTCGAGGTCGTCGGGCACGAGCTCGGCCTGCGATGGGAGGTCCGCGAGGTGGAACGGTGCCTGGCCGCCGGTGCGGTGCACAGCCCGGCGCTGTCCCCTACCGACACCGTCGCGGTGCTGGACACCCTCGACCGCATCGCCGCGGCCATCGGGCTGACCCGTCCGGCGTTCCCGCGCCTGCCCTGGGACGACGCGCTCGGCTGAGGTCGAGGGTGCTCGTTTCCGGCGCCCCGGCCACGTAGGTTCCACGCACTCCCGGCGAGCAGGAGCCCGAGGCGTGCGCTGTCCAGGCTGTGGCGTCGACGACGACCGTGTCGTGGACTCCCGTCCGGCACTGGCCGGTGACGCGATCCGGCGACGTCGTGAGTGCCGGGCGTGTGCGCTCAGGTTCACCACCTTCGAGCGGGTGGAGCTGCCCGAGCTGTCCGTGCGCAAGCGCTCCGGGCGGGTCACGCCCTTCGACCGTGCACGGGTCCTGGACGGTATGGCCCGTGCCGCCAAGGGCCGCGTCGAGCCGGCGGCCCTGGAGTCCGCCGCCGCCGAGGTGGAACGGGAGTTACGCGCCCTGGGCACCCCGGAGGTCAGCTCGGAGCGGGTCGGCCTGCAGGTCCTCCAGCAGTTGCGGACCCTGGACGACGTGGCCTACGTCCGCTTCGCCAGCGTCTACAAGGACTTCCAGGGCCCGGAGGACTTCGAGTCGGAGCTGTCGAGCCTGCGCAAGGAAGCACCCCCGAAGAGCGCGTGAGCACAGCCCGCCGCCAGCACCGCACCGTCCGGCGGGTCGCGACGGTCAGCGGGCCGGCAGGAGCAGGACGGTCCAGGCCTCCACCTCGGCGCCCGACAGCCCGTTCAACTCCTGGATCGCCCGCAGCTGCGCCCGCGGGTCCATCCCATCGGGTGCGGAGTCGACGGCGACCTCCCACAGGGTGTCGCCCGGGGCGATGACCACGTGGCCGGCGACCGGATCCTCGAGCTCCGCCTGTGCACCGACGACGCCGGTGGCCGCCCCGAAGGCGAGCACGAGCGCGACCAGCACGAGCAGCACACCGACCCGGTGGCGTCGGAACGTGGCAGCGTCGGTCGTGGGGGTGTGCGTGCTGGCGCTCATCACTGCCTCCGGGCGGTCGGACGACGGGCGGTGGGACGGCGGGCGGTGGGACGGCGGGGAACCGAACAGCGGTCGAACGAACGGGCGTTCGTCATAGTAGACCGAACGGATGTTCCGACGTCAAGCGCTGAACGAACGGATGTTCCCGCATCCACGCCGCACCTGTGCTACGGTATGACGAACGGACGTTCGCCCTGACGGGCCACGGGCGGTGGAGGAACGTGACATGGACACGCAGCAGCAGGGCGGGCCGGAGGAACCCCGGACCTCGCAGCGGCCAGCATCGGAGGGCGCTGCGACGGCGACCCCGGCCCCGCCGGTCACCGGTGAGGACATCTCCCTGGAGTTGACCCCGCGACAGCGGGCGATCCTCGAGATGATCCACGCCCACGTCGACGAGCACGGCTACCCGCCCTCGGTGCGCGAGATCGGTGACGCGGTGGGGCTGCGCTCACCGTCATCGGTGCACGGGCAGCTCGAGACCCTGGCACGCAAGGGCTACCTCAAGCGTGACCCCACCAAGCCGCGTGCCCTGGAACTCGGCCGTGACCCGGTCACCGCCCTGGACCTGCCCCGCTCCCCCGCCCGGCAAGTACCCCTGGTGGGCGAGATCGCCGCCGGTGGGCCGATCCTGGCCGAGGAGCGGGTGGAGGCGGTCTACCCGCTGCCCAAGGAACTGGTGGGCGACGGGCAGCTGTTCCTGCTGCGGGTGCGGGGCGACTCCATGCTGGAGGCCGGGGTGTTCGACGGCGACCTGGTCGTGGTGCGCGAGCAGCCGAGCGTGGAGCAGGGCGAGATGTGCGCCGCGCTGATCGAGGGTGAGGCCACCGTGAAGTTCTTCCGTCGGACCCGCGCCGGCGAGGTGTTCCTCGACCCGGCGAACACGCACTACGAGCCGATCCCCGTCACCGACGCGCAGGATGCCCGCGTGATGGGCAAGGTCGTCACGGTGCTGCGCACCATCCGCTGAGGGCGGCGCTCACCGCTCCCAGGACTCCGGTGGGGCGGCGAAGGGGTCCTCGTCGAGGTAGGCGCGCAGCTTCAGCGCCGCCTCCTCGTCGACGTCCGCGGTGAGCAGGGTGCCGCTGTCGGTGTGCTCCTCGACGACGACGTTGCCCTGCCGGTGCGCCATCGCCACCAGGTCCTGGCGTGCGTAGGGGACGTGGCCGCTGATGCGGTAGCGCTGGGTTGGCAGGCGGGCGGTGATGCGCTCCACCAGCTCCTCCGCGCCCTCGCCGGAGACCGCCGAAGCCAGGACCGGTCGCGTCCCGAGCTCCGACTCGACGCGGCGGGCCAGGGCATCCACCGCGGCGCGATCGGCGACGTCGATCTTGTTCAGCACCAGCAGCTGCGGGCGTTCGTCGGCGCCGATCTCCTCCAGCACCTCCTGCACCGCCACGATCTGGGCCTCCGCCTCCGGGTGGGCCGCGTCGACCACGTGCAGCAGCAGGTCGGCGTTGGCGGAGCCCTCCAGGGTCGAGGTGAAGGCCTCCACGAGGCCGTGGGGCAGCTTGGCGACGAAGCCCACGGTGTCGGTGAGCACGATGTCGCGGCCGTCCTCGAGCGGCAGCCGTCGCACGGTGGGATCGAGGGTGGCGAACAGCCGGTCCTCCACCTTGACGTCCGCGCCCGTGATCCGGTTGAGCAGGGAGGACTTGCCGGCGTTGGTGTAGCCGACCAGGGCCACCTCCTGGACCTGCTTGCGGTCACGTTCCGCCGCCTTGGTGGCACGGATCCGCCGGTAGTCCTCCAGGTCGCGGCGGAGCTTGGACATCCGCCGCATGATGCGCCGCCGGTCCACCTCCAGCTGCGTCTCACCGGGTCCACGACCCCCGATGCCGGCACCGCCGGCGACCCGTCCACCTGCTTGCCGTGACAGCGCCTCACCCCAGCCGCGCAGGCGGGGAAGGAGGTAGATCAGCTGGGCGAGCTCGACCTGGGCCTTGCCCTCCTTGGACGTGGCGTGCTGGGCGAAGATGTCCAGGATGACGATGGTGCGGTCCAGCACCTTCTGGCGGATGTGCTCCTCCAGGGTGCGCTGCTGGGCCGGGGTGAGCTCGTCGTCGAACACCACCGCGTCCGCGCCGACCGCGGCCACCAGCTCCTTGAGCTCCGCGACCTTGCCCCGACCGATGAAGGTGCCGGGGTCCGGGGTGTCACGGCGCTGTACGACCCGCTCCACGACCTGCGCTCCCGCCGTGTCGAGCAGCGCGGTGAGCTCGTCGAGGGAGGCGTCGAGGTCCTGGAGCGTCGTACCGGGGAGCTGCACGCCCACGATGACGGCCCGCTCGACGGGGCGGATGATGTCCACGCCCTCACGGGGGGCATCGTCGGCGATGACGTCACGCCGGCGCCGGCGCGCTTCGGCGCGCCCGATGGCGGCAGCGTCGTCGAGGTCGAGCGGGCGACCGTCGTCGGCATCCGCGTCCTCGAGATGCTCGCGTGCCAGGATCCGGGGTGCATCCGTGGCGGCCTGCGTGCCGTCGGCGGCGGAGGCGGAGGGAGCCCGATCGAGGGCGCCGGTGTCGCGTTCAGGTGCGGTGTTCAGGGGCGTACCTTCTCTGTGTCCACGGAGCTGACGGCCGACGACCAGGCGGCATCGAGGCGCCCGTGCGCCACCTCGACGGCAGGTCCGGTCATGGTGACACGACCGCCCGCCACGTGCGACACCGTGAGGGTCCCACCCGGCAGGTGGACGCGAACCTCCTCGGCGAGCAGGTCGAGGTGCTGGAGGGCGACCACCGCGGCGCACGCCCCCGTCCCGCAGGCCGCGGTCTCACCGACGCCGCGCTCCCACACGCGCAGTCGCAGGTCCTGCTCCCCCACCACCTCGGCGAAGCCGACGTTGACGCCCTGCGGGAAACGGCGGTCGAGTTCCAGTCGCGGTCCCAGGTCGGTGACCGGCGCGCGGGAGACGTCCTCGACGCGCAGCACGGCGTGGGGGTTGCCCATCGACACGGCGGTCAGCGACACCGTGGTGCCGTCGACCTCCAGGTGGTGGTGGGGACCGGGGCCGCTGGGGGCGTCGAAGGGCACCTGTGCCGCTTCGGTGGCCGGCGGGCCCATGTCGACCGCGACGGTGGCCACCCGGCCGTCGGCGTGTCGGGCGACGATGCGTACCGGCTTGACACCCGCACGGGTGCCGATACGCACGACCCCGTCACGGTCGGGGGTGACGTAGCCGTGGTCGACCACGTGCTTGGCGACCACCCGCACCCCGTTGCCGCACATCTCGACCACCGAGCCATCGGCGTTGCGGTAGTCCATGAACGCGTCCATGGCGCTGTCACCGCCGCCGATGCGGATCACGCCGTCGGCACCGACGCCCGAGCGGCGGTCGGAGAGGGCACGCACGAGCGACGCGGACACCTCGAGCCGGTCCTCGAGGTCGGCGAGCACCACGAAGTCGTTCGACGTGCCGTGGGCGAGGGTGAACTCCATCGGTGCAGGGTACGACCTCCCGGGCCGGCCGTGCCGGATCGGGACGTATCCCGACCACCGTCAGGCATCGACCAGGGCTGCGACCGCCGTGTCGCGATCCCGCACGTGTACCCGGGGATCGGCCCGGAACCAGGCCCGCTGACGACGCGCGTAGCGCCAGGTGCGTCGGGCGATGCGCGTCGCCAGCTCGTCCTCCGGCAGCTCGCGATCGAGGACCGCGGCCGCCTCCGCGTAGCCGATGCCCTGCCGGGCGGTGCGTGACAGCGTCCACCGTGCCCGCAGCGCGGCCACCTCGGCGACCAGGCCGGCACGCACCATCGCCTCCGCTCTCGCTGCGATCACCGCCCGCAGCTGCGCGGTCGGTGGGTCGAGGCCGACCACCCGGAGGTCGGGATAGATGGAGGCGTAGGTGTCGTAGGCGTCATCGAAGGCGGAGAAGGGCGTCCCGGTCAGTTCGATCACCTCGAGCGCACGGACCGTGCGGCGCAGGTTGCCGGGCTCGATCCGTGCGGCGGCGGCCGGGTCGAGCTGGGTGAGGTGGGCGTGGGCCGCGGGAGGATCCGATCCCCACCGCTGCTCCAGCCGGGTGCGGGTGGCGCTGTCGGTGGGCGGGAACCGCAGCGGATCGACCACGGCACGGAAGTACAGCCCGGAGCCTCCCACCAGCAGTGGGGTGGCACCGCGCGCCTGCACCGCGGCGATGGCCGCTCGGGCGCGGTCGCGGAAGGCGACCACCGACAGCTCCTCGTCAGGGTCGAGGACGTCGACGAGGTGGTGGACCACCTCGTCGCGCTCCGCCCGCGTCGGCTTCGCGGTGCCGATGTCCATCCCGCGGTAGACGGTGAACGCATCCACGGCGACCAGTTCGGTCGGACGGCCCGCCGCGATGCGTCGGCGCGCCGCCGTCAGCGCCACGCGGGACTTCCCCGAGGCGGTCGGCCCGACCACCGCCAGCACCGTCACGACCCCGCCTTCCGCCACGGCTGCCCTGGCGCGGAACGCGGCCGTCCGGCGGCCACTGCGCCGTGAGGGACCGTAGGGCACCAGGCGGGTGTGCGGGCGCGGCGCCCCCCCTGGCGTCGCCGACGACGGGCCGTGCAGGTGCTGACACGCGGGCGGGGCCCGCGGATGTCGCGGGCCCCGCGGTGTTGCGCGGCGGTGCGGTGTTGCGCGGCGGTGCGGATCAGCCGGTGGTGGCCGGTTCCTCCTCCGCGAGGTGCTCGTAGCCGTCCACCTCGAAGCCCTCCGCGACGGAGCGGGCCGTGGCGACCTTGCCGAGCAGGATCCCGTAGATGATCTTCGAGAGCACGTCGGCGATGGTGAACAGGTAGGTGCGGGTGACCGCGGCCTCCGCGGTCTGCCCGAAGTCGCCGAGCATCGGCACGATGTAGGCGACGATGTAGAGGTTCCAGGAGAAGGCGAAGAGGTAGCGGATGTTGCGCATCGTCGACTTCGCCTGGCCGGGCAGGTAGCTCAGCGAGTCGCCGGTGAGCTTCCAGAAGATCCCGAAGAAGTAGATGTAGGGGATCGTCGCGGCGATACCCCACCAGATCAGGGCACCGAGCGGGTCAGCGACCTCGTAGAACTGGCCGATGTAGCCGAGGATGACCATCAGGGCACCGGCTGCACCCAGCTTGAGCCGGTAGCCGAGGATGTCCTTCTTGGCGATGTTGAGGACGAACAGGCTCTGGGTGAGCAGGAGCGGGACGTCGATCAACCAGTTGAAGTACCGGAACCCGTGGTTGTACGTCGCATCGCCGAGGACGAAGAGCCCCTGCGCGGCGTCGTAGTCGAAGGCCTGGTTGAGCGAGATGTCGAGCCGCAGCAGCAGCAGCGCTGCCGACAGCATCACGACCACCGACATGGTGGTCATCGAGCGGTAGCGCGGCGCGACGTTCTTGCGGGTGAGGATGAAGTACGCCAGTCCCGCGAAGTGGGCGGCGTACCCGATCGTCAGCACGGTCGAGATAAGATCGAACTGGGCGGGGGTGAACTCGACGACGTTCTCGAGGTTCCACAACACGGGCGGTAGTCCTTCGGACGGTGGTAGGGGGACGGGGTGATGCCTCGTCAGCCTCCGCGCTGCAGATCCGGTGGTAGCTGTCGCCACCGGGCGGGATCGCACTTCCCGCCTCATCACGTCGGGATTTCGGCGCGGTCCCCCGGGTGTATGACCCCTGCGGTGAAGTCCTGCAACGGTCCCCGCAGAGCGAACGGTGCGGGTCGGCCCAGGGCGACGCGGGTGGCACCCGAACGGCCGTCGCAGTGCGGTCGCCGTGCGGTCGACTCAGCCTGCGGGTGTCGCGACGATGGGCAGCGGTCGCGCTGCGCCGACGCCCGGCGTGACCGTGGCGGTGCGCCACCCGTCACCCGCTGCCATCGCGCGTGCCGTGGCGCGTCCAGCGGCGGTGTGCCGCACCTGCTCGGGGGCTGCGGCCAGGGCGTAGTTGGTCGCGGCCTCGAGGACCTCGGCGACGACCAGATCACCGGGGGCGTAGGCAGGGGGCTCCCCGGGTGTGTCCGGCGCGGCCGGCAGGTGCACGAGGTGGTTGCCGCGGGTGCGTGCGGACCAGCGGCGCACGTCGCTCTTGGAAGGCGACTCGATGAGCAGCTCCTGTGCCGTGCCCACCAGCGCCTGATGACGTGCCAGGGAGTGCGCCCGCACCATCGGCTCCAGCCGCCCGTACCGCTCGGCCACCACCTCGGGTGGAACGAACGCCTCCACCAGCGCAGCCGCCGGGGTCCCGGGGCGGGGCGAGTACTGGAAGGTGAAGGCCTGGTCGAAGCGCACCGCGTCCACCACCTCCAGGGTGGCCTCGAAGTCCGCCTCGGTCTCGCCGGGGAACCCGACGATGATGTCGGTGGACAGGGCGGCGTCGGGGAGCAGCTGTCGGGTGCGTTCCACCAGGCGCAGGTACCGACGACGCCGGTACGAGCGGCGCATCAGCCGCAGGATGCGGTCGGAGCCGGACTGCAGGGGGAGGTGGAGGTGGGGCATGACGTTGGGCGTCTCGGCCATCGCTTCCAGGACCTCCTCGGTGAAGTCCCTGGGGTGGGGCGAGGTGAAGCGCACCCGTTCCAGCCCGTCGATCGCACCCAGCTCACGCAGCAGCTCAGCGAACCGGCTCGCGCCGAAGAGGTCGCGGCCGTAGGAGTTCACGTTCTGGCCGAGCAGCGTCACCTCGACGACGCCGTCCTCGACCAGCTGGCGGATCTCGTGGATGATCTCCCCGGGCCGCCGTGAACGTTCGCCACCTCTGAGGCGCGGCACGATGCAGAACGTGCAGCTGTTGTCGCAGCCCACGGAGATCGACACCCACGCGTGGTGGCGGACCTCCCGCTTCGCGGGCAGCGCCGACGGGAAGGTCTCGAGCTGCTCGATCAGCTCGACCACGGGAAGCTCGGCGGAGTCGGCCTCGGCCAGCAGCGCGGGCAGCGCGGGCAGGTTGTGGGTGCCGTAGACCACGTCCACCCACGGCGCACGCTCAGCGACCGTCACGCCGTCCTTCTGCGCGAGGCACCCACCGACCACGATGGTGAGGTCCTGGCCTGCGGCCTGCCGGGCGTCCTTGGTCGACTTGAGGTGACCCAGGGTGCCGTACAGCTTGTTGTCGGCGTTCTCCCGCACCGCGCAGGTGTTGAGCAGGACGAGGTCGGCGTCCTCGGGTGACGAGGTGGCGCGGTAGCCGAGGCTCTCCAGCACGCCCGCAGCCCGGCCGGAGTCGTGCTCGTTCATCTGGCACCCGAAGGTCCGGATGTGGTAGCGACGCGGCATCCTGGTGACTCCACAGGGTGGGTTCGGATGGGGCCGCAAGGTAACGCCTCAGGGGATCCCTGCCGTGGGGGCCGACCCCCTGCCGACGTTCCGCGTCGTGACCGGTGGGGCCAGCTCTTCCCGGCGCACCGGGGAGCGAGGCCGGCCGGACCGTGGGCGGTACGGACCTCAGGCGTGCTCGCCGGGGTCCGCGACGGTGTAGCGACGGCGTTGCTGGTGGTGCTCGGGCTGCTCGTCGTCGAGTGCGGAACCCCGCCCGGTCGCCAGCGCTGCCAGACCGACGATGCCCACCGCAGCCGCCGAGGGCCCGCCCCCCGGTGTGACCACGAAGATGGCGACGAGGATGGCGAGGAGCACGAAGCCGATGAGCGCGCGGATGCGCGAGTGGCCCACGAACATCGCACCGGCGGCGACGAGGAACGGGACACCGATCAGCAGCCAGGTCTGCAGCAGGTCCATGGAACCCCTCCTCGCGGAGCGCGGCGACGATGGCCGCAGGCTACCTGGCGGGCGGTGCGCGACCGGTACCGACCCGTGAACGCCGCACCGACAGCCCCTCCGGATGACCGGTGTCGCACCGCGACCGCGTGGATCAGTGACCTGCCGCGCGTTCCTCCTCACGCGTGGCGAACACGGCCTGGCGGGCGACCTTGCGGGCCAGCGCGTCGGGGTAGCCCCGCCGGGCGACGTGGCCGTGGACGCGTCGGAAGGCGGTCTCGGTCGGGGCCGCTGTCAGCCGTCGCGCCCGGTCGATGGCCACGGCGAAGGCCCGCGCCTCCGGGTCCTCCTGCTCGGCAGAGGCGAGGGCCTGGTCCAGGACATCGTCATCGAAGCCGCGCTCGCGCATGTCACGCCGGATCCGGGCCGGCGCGTGCCCGGCGCGACGCTTCTCCTCCACCAGGGCCGCGGCCATGGCCGCGTCATCCACCAACCGCTCCCGGCGGGCCTGCTCCAGGGCCAGGTCGATGGTGCGCGGGTCGTGGTCGCGCTCACCGAGCTTGTCGCGCAACCGCCCCTCCGCCTGCGGCGTGGAGGAGGTGGAGCGCCGGATGAACGCGACCGCCCGCGCGACCTCGTCGCTGATCGGCGCTTCGGCCGGCGCCGTCGGCGCGGCCGCCTGCTCCGCGGCGGCGGACCGGCGGTCCGCGTCCGCTTGGACGGCGAGATGTGCCACCTCACGGGGCCGCACCTCGCCCGCGGTGGACCCTTGCGATGGTGCGGTCGGCGCGTGTGGCGACGCCGGGTCGGCTGGCGGTGGCGGGACCGGGTGCGGTGCCGTCGGCTCCACGTGCAGCGGCTCCCTGCGCACACCCCGCTCGGCGAGCCAGGCCTCGGCGTCACGGAACGGATGGTCGCTCGCCGGCACCTCAGTCCTCCTCGATCGGATCGATGTCGTCCTCGGCGGCCAGCGGGTCGAGCCCGAGCTTCTCCTTGACCCTCTTCTCGATCTCCGCAGCGACGTCGGTGTGCTCCCGCAGGAACAGCCGGGCCTTCTCCTTGCCCTGCCCGAGCTGCTCGCCGTCGTAGGTGTACCAAGCACCGGCCTTGCGGATGATCCCCTCCTCGACGCCGACGTCGATCAACGAGCCCTCCTTGGAGATGCCCTCGCCGTAGATGATGTCGAACTCCGCCTGCCGGAAGGGCGGGGCGACCTTGTTCTTGACCACCTTGACCCGCACCCGGTTGCCGACCGCGTCGGTGCCGTCCTTGAGCGTCTCGATCCGGCGGACGTCGAGCCGCACGGAGGAGTAGAACTTCAGCGCCCGCCCACCCGGCGTGGTCTCCGGGCTGTTGTGCACCACCACCCCGTCGACGAGGTAGGTGTGGGTGCCCTCCACCTCGAGGTCGAACCGGTGGGTGTGCCGCCCGTTGGGAGGCCCAGCCTCGATCGCGGTCACCGGCATCGGCGTGGCCACCGTCCTGACCTCCTCGAAGACCGGTGCAACGTCGAAGCGCCCACGGAACCGCGGCAGCAGCTTGTGCTCCATGCTGGGGTGGACGAAGGGTGCGATGAGCGCGTGCAGCTTCGCGGTCTCCGCCGTCGGGAAGTGCAGGATCGCGTTCCCGCCCCGCTCCACCAGCTGCGCGTGCAGGTCCCAGATGTCGGCGAGATGGTCACGCAGCCGCAGACGGGAGGAACGCTCGAGGGCCTCCACGCGGATCTCGACCCGGCCGCTCCCGCCCCGGGTGCCCTCCTGCAGCCCCTCGGAACGCGACGAGAAGGCGCCGTCGTCCTGGTACCAGATGGCGAGCGACAGCGGGGTGAGGCGCTTGAGGTACTCGTAGCTCAGCACCTTCTTCCCACCGAGGTACACGGCGCTGCGCAGCTCGGCGAGCTCCGGCAGCGGCTGCACGTCGTGGACGACCGCACCAGCCTCGTTGGTCGAGCGGGACACGGAGAGGTTGCCGAACAGGGAGGCCGTCCAGTCCGCGTAGTCGCCCTGTGCCGCCGCGTGTCCGATCCGGAACCGGGCAGCGTGACCGCTGCGGGTCGGGGAGAGCGAGCCGTCCCCGAGGAGCCCACCGAGCACCACATCCCACTGGAAGGCCGAGAGCCGGTGCTCGACGGCCTGCAGGACGGTGTCACCGACGGACAGCTCACCCGCCGGAACCCAACCGTGCGGCGTGGAGACGAGATGGTTGCTGGTGACCGAGAACTCGGACCGTCCGTTGCCGCTCCCACGGGCCACCCGGAACCGCAGGAACTCCTCCGTCCGACCGTTGTCGTACCACCCGACGACCTTGCGCGGCACGAAACGGTCGTCCGCCACGTCGTAGGACAGCACCTCCACCGGCAGGCGCTGGTTGACGATCCGACCGATGCGCTCCTGGCTCCCGTCGGCGAGGGTCACACGGGTGTCGTAGGACATGCACCCGAACATCACCCCGATCTTCTCGCGGAGCTGGTTGATGAAGATGGCGGTGGTGTTGGACCGCTTGAGGGACCCGGACAGCTTGCGCAACGCCTGGGACATCAGCCGGGCCTGCAGCCCGACGTGGCTGTCGCCCATCTCCCCCTCGATCTCCGCCCGGGGGGTGAGCGCCGCCACGGAGTCCACGACGATGATGTCGACCGCACCGGAGCGCACCAGCATGTCGGCGATCTCCAGCGCCTGCTCACCGGTGTCGGGCTGGGAGACCAGCAGCTCGTTGATGTCGACCCCGAGCGCCTGCGCGTAGGTCGGGTCGAGGGCGTGCTCCGCGTCGATGAAGGCGGCGATGCCACCGGCCTTCTGCGCCTCCGCGATCACGTGCAGGGCGACGGTGGTCTTGCCGCTGCTCTCCGGTCCGTACACCTCCACGACCCGTCCACGCGGCAGCCCGCCGACGCCGAGGGCGATGTCGAGGGAGAGCGCGCCGCTCGGGATCGCCGGGACCTGCTGGTCGACGGTGTCGCCGAGCTTCATCAGCGAGCCCTTGCCGAACTGCTTCTCGATGTTGGCCAGCGCCAGGTCGAGGGCCTTGTCCTTCTCCACGAGCGTCTCCAGGGGTGAGCACCGGACTGCGGGTGTGCGGGCGTGCGGGCGTGCGGGCGTGGGCGGGTGGCGTGGGACGCACCGTACGGGGTGGGCGTGACATGCCGGGGGCGGCGGCGCAACGGCCTGTGGATACCGCACCGTCGGGCGGTCGTGTCCGTGCGGTGCTCGGGCGAGCCACACCGTACCCGAACGGATGTTCGCGGTCGAGTACCCGCGGTGTCGACACCGTTCCGACCGCGCACGTTCACCTCGCCGTGAGGTCACGGCAACCGGCCGGTGGGCTGCGCTACCTACCGTCATCGATGCCATCGCCGGCGGAACGACTCCCCCGCCGTCCGGCGGTGCATGACCTCCTCCGGGCCGCGGTTCGCCCGCCGGCCCTGCGGTTCGGTTCCCCACCGATCCGCGAGCCCCCGGGCGCCACCACCCGGGGGCTCATCCGTGCGCGCCGACGGTCGCCAGCGGCACCGGGCCCGCCGTCATGACGTGACCCCGGCGGTGACCGTCGTCCGACACGCGCACCCTGGGCTAGCGTCACGGGCCGACCATCCCGCCCCCGGCCACGGGGCCGCACCCCGCGAGCAGAGGCAGCGCCATGGACGACGCCGATCCCACCGGTTCCGCATCCGCGTCCGGCGACAGCGCCACACCGCCGACGGGCAACGGCACCCGGTTCGTGTTCCTCGACACCGAGACCACGGGGCTGGACTTCGCGCGCCACCAGCTCACCGAGGTGGCGTGGATCGTCCGGTTCGAGGACGGCCGGCAGCTCGAGCGCTGCTTCATCCCCGAGCACACCCTCGACGGCGCCGATCCGGCGGCACTGGAGCTGACCCGCTACCACGAACGGATCGCTCCGCAGCCGCGGTCCCCGGCCAGCGAGTGGTTGGAGCTGTTCCTCGACGACGCGACCAAGGCCGTGCTGGTCGGTGCGGTGCCCGACTTCGACTCCCGCCACCTCGAGATGGCGGCTGCCCGCATCCAACGCACCCCGACGTGGGACCACCACCTCCTCGACGTCGAGACCCTGGCGCTGCCCCTGATCTCCCCCGGACCGGAGGCCCCACGCAGCCTCGCCAAGACCTGCCGAGCGCTCGGCATCCCCCACGACCAGGACCAGGCGCACGGCGCCCTCTACGACGCCCGGCAGGCGATGCGGGTCTTCGACCGGGTGCACCAGCTCCTGGCCCAGCTGCGTGCGGACGGCGCGCCGCTGCCACCGCCCGTCCCCCGCAACGGCAACAGCGACGGCAACGGCAACGGCCACGACGGCGACGGCACGCCTGACGACAGCAGCGCCGCGCACGCGGCCGGGCGTGCACCGGGCGGCGCGCCGGCCACCGGTCCCTGACCGGGCGGACCGGGCGGACCGGGCGGCCCGATCACCAGGGAGCCGGCCACGCCACCTCGGCCGCTACGGCGTAGGGCGACGGTGTGCCGCCGGGTGTGCTACCCCAGAGGCCGACCGCTGACGGCTGCCAGCGCACAGCCGGCACGCGCACGGCCGCGACGTCGGCCGCGCGGACCCGGTGGCGCCCGCTCGCGCGGGCCAGGGTCACATGTGCCCGGAACCCCCGTCCCGGCAGCGCGAACCCGGCCTCGCGCAACCGCGCGTGCAGGGACCCGACGAAACCGGTGAGCGCACCGGCCGGATCGGCGGTCACCTCGAGCAGCAGCACCCGGTCGGCGAACCGCCCGGCGCCGGTGACGCTGAGCTGCGGCGCCGGTCGTGGTGCGTCCTCCTCGAGCGCCCCTCGCAGCGTGTCCAGCGCGAGGTCGGCGTGTGCGTCGGTGATCGGGCCGAGGTAGGCGAGGGTCACGTGCCAGCCCTCGGGGGCGGTCGGCCGCAACGTCGCGTCCCCGGTGCGCAGATGCTCGGTGGCGGCGACCAGCCGCTGCCGCGCCGCGTCGGGGACCCCGAGCGCGAGGAACCGACGGGGGAGTTCGTGCGCCGCACCGCCCTCACCGCCCACGGCACCCCCGGCTCACGTGGCGGCCAGTCGGATCCTGAGCAGGTCCAGCGCGGCGCTGCCGAGCCGGGCGATGACCTGGCGGCGATCGCCGGGGATCCGCCGCCCGTGGACCTCCACCTCGCCGTCGGGGTGGGCGAGCGCCCAGAAGCAGCTCCCAACGGGCAGGCCCTCGAGGCTGGACGGCCCGGCAACCCCGGTCACCGCCAGGGCGTGGTCCACCCCGAAGCGCTGCTGCACCGCGCGCGCGAGCGCCCGGGCCGTGGCCTCCGAGACGGTGCCGTGCTCGTCGAGCAGGGACGCCGGCAGGCCCAGCGCCTCCCGCTTGGCACGGGCGGTGTAGGCGACCACCCCGCCGGCCAGGGTGGCGGAGGCGCCCGGTACCCGGCCGAGGCGGGCGGCGATGTCCCCGGCGGTGGCGGACTCCGCGGTGGCCAGCGTGGCACCACGTTCGCGGAGCAGGCGGAGCACCACCGTCTCCAGATCCTCGTCGTCCACGCCGGCCACGGCCCCATCGAGGGCGCCGCGCACCTGCTCGACCAGGGGCTCTGAGGCGGCGAGGACCGCGTCGCGGTCCGGCCCGGACAGGGTCAGGCGCACCTGGATCTCGTGGCCCTTGGCCAGGAAGGAGAGCACCGCGTCCTCAGCACCGTCGACACCCTCGAGCAGCGGCTCCACCCCCTCGGCGACGTCCGACTCCCCGCGCCCGACGACGTGCAGGATCCGGGTCAGGGTGACCCCGCCCCCGGTCAGCTCACCGAGCACCGGCACGACGCCGGCGTCGAACAGCGCGTGCAGCTCCCAGGGCACACCGGGCAGTGCGGCGAGACGCGTCCGTCGCGGGTTGTCCATCACGAGGTGGAAGCCGGGGGCGGTTCCCACCGGCGGCAGCGGTACCGCACCGCGCGGGATGCGGGCCTGCCGGGCGTTCTGCGCGGGCATCCGGCGACCCATGGCGGCGAACCGCGCGGCGATGTCCTCCTCGAGCTCCGGATGGTGGTCGAGCTCCACGCCGACGGCCGCCGCGACGGCCTCACGGGTGAGGTCGTCGGCGGTCGGTCCCAGACCTCCGCCGATCACGACCAGCTCCACCCCGTCGGCGAGCCACCGCAGCGCGGCCACGAGCCGGTCGAGGTCGTCGCCGACGGCGAGGTGGTGGACCACCTCCACGCCGTGCTCGGTGAGGCGACGGCTCAACCAGGTGGCGTTGGTGTCGGTGAGGTCGCCGAGGAGCAGCTCGCTGCCCACCGACAGCACGGCGGCGCGGGGCCGCTGCGGGGCGTCGGTCGGCGCGTCCGGATCCGGACGGGCGCTCAACGGCGGGCCTCGTCCCGGGCGGCCCGTGCCAGGCGTCCGGCCCGGAAGGCGTAGTCCACCCCGGACCAGACCGTCAGCAGGACGGCGAGGTAGAGCAGGAGGTCGGGGACCGTGCCCGCGAGCACCGGCAGCAGGTAGGCGCCGATCGCGATCATCTGGGCGACCGCTTTGATCTTGCCGGAGGCGCTGGCCGGCATCACCAGCCCCATCGCCTTGACCAGTTTGGTGCGCAGGACGGTGACGGCGACCTCGCGGACCACGATCACCGCGACCGCCCACCAGGGGACCTCACCCACCAGGGCGAGGGAGGCGAGCACCCCGACCACCAGGAGCTTGTCGGCCAGGGGGTCGGCCAGCTGCCCGAAGGGGGTCACGGTGCCGAAGCGTCGGGCGACCCACCCGTCGGCGGTGTCGGTCAGCCCCGCGACGACGAAGATCCAGAAGGCCCACCACCGCGCGGCCTCGCCGTCCTGCAGCAGCAGCCACAGGATGACCGGGACCAGCACCGCCCGCAGGAAGGTGAAGGCGTTGGGCAGGTTGAGCGCGTCGGGACCGAGGATGCGCACGGGTGCGCCCGTCGCCTGCGTCGCCGCCTCCGCCTCCCGGGGACCGAGCTCTGCCGGCCCCTCCTGGGCACCCTGCTCCTCACCCACGGCTGCCTCCCGCCGTCGCCGCATCCACCTCGGCGACCAGATCGACCCCGACGGCGTCCAGCACACGGGCGGTGACGACGCGACCCACGGGCACGGCTGCGGGGACCCCGCCGGGCGCGAGCAGCTCGATCTCCCCATCGGTGTCCGGGGCCTCCCGGTGGGAGCGCCCGAGGGTGCGGAGCCCGCCATCGTCGGCGTCCTCCACCTCGTCGACCAGCACGTCGAGGTGGCGACCGACGAACCGGCGCGCACGGTGGTCGGCCACCCGTTCCTGGGTGGAGGTGACGCGCTCGAGCCGCTCGCGGGCCAGGGCCTCGGGGACCTGGCCGTCCATGGAGGCCGACGGGGTGCCGTCCTCGGTGCTGAAGGTGAAGAACCCGGCCCAGTCGAGGCCGACCTCCTCCAGGAACGACTCCAGCAGGGCCACATCGGCCTCGGTCTCACCGGGGAAGCCGAGGATGAAGTTGGAGCGGAACACCGCGTCCGGGTCGAGGTGGCGGGCGCGGGCGATCAACGCGGCGAAGCGCTCGTGATCACCGGAGCGTCCCATGCGGGCCACCACGGGCGCGGCGACGTGCTGCAGGGACAGGTCGTAGTAGCTGGCCACCTCACGGATCGAGGCGATCGCCACCAACAGCTCGTCGGTGAGCTCCGCCGGCTGGAGGTACATCAGGCGCAACCGCTCGATGCCGTCGATCTCCGCCAGCGCCTGCAGCAGCGTCGGCTGCAACGCCCGTCCCCCGGGCAGGTCCTTGCCCCAGGAGGTGGTGTTCTCGCTGACCAGCACCAGCTCCCGGACCCCCTGGTCGGCGAGCCACCACGCCTCCTCCACCAGCTCCTCCGGGGGGCGGGAGCGGAACCGGCCCCGGAAGGAGGGGATCGCGCAGAAGGTGCAGACCCGATCGCACCCGGAGGCGATCTTCAGGTACGCCCAGGACCGGGGGCCGCCCTGTGCAGCGAGGTGGCGGACGGGGAACCGCGGGCCGCTGGCGGGCATCCGGTCGAGATCGTCCTGGGTGGGCAGCAGGTGCG
>PXDB01000009.1 GCA_003565155.1 Nitriliruptoraceae bacterium
CCCGCTTCTCCTTCGTGCGGGAGCTCCAGCGCATGGGTGCCGACATCGAGGTGGACGGCCACCACGCGGTCATCCGTGGCCCCACCCGCCTGGTCGGTACCGAGCTGTCCGGCCTGGATGTCCGCGCCGGTGCGGCGGGGGGGATGGCCGGGCTGGTCGCCGAGGGCGCGACGTTCGTGCGTGACGTCCCCCACATCGACCGGGGCTACGCGCACTTCGTCCCCCGACTGCGCTCGCTCGGCGCCGACATCGAGCGCCTCACCGCCCACGTCGATGCCTGAACCGCTCCCGTCCCGGCGGTCCCGGGCGGTGCGGCCCTCCCGGATCCTGCGCGTGCTGCTGTTCCTCGGGGTGCTCGCACCCCTGGTGCCCGTGCTGCCGGCGGCCGCGGCGGATCCGGTCTCGGTGGAGGGTGATGTCCGCATCGAGGGAGATGACGACACCCTGCTCGTCGTCGACGGCCGCCGCTACCACGGCGCCGTCGAGCTCCGCGCCGACGGGCAGGTGGTCAACGACGTCGACGTGGAGCGCTACGTGGCCGGTGTCGCGGAGATGCCGAGCCGCTGGCCGATGGCGGCGCTCAAGGCACAGGCGATCGCGGCGCGCACCTACGCGTGGTGGTCGGCGGCCGCCGGCGGCAGCGGCGGCTACGACCTCTGCGACACCACGGCCTGCCAGGTCTACCGCGGTGCCGAGGTGGTGCGCGACGGCGGTCAGCGGTGGGCTGCGGCCGTCGAGGCGACCGCCGGACAGGTCCTGGTCGACGGTGACGGTCAGCCGGTCCTCGCCCGGTACTTCTCCACCTCCGGTGGCCGGACCTACGCCAACGAGGCCGTGTTCCCCGCCACCGGTGCGCGGGACCACCTCGTCGCCATCGACGACCCCTACGACGAGGTCTCGCCCTACCACCGCTGGGAGGTGCGCTTCACCCGGGCGGAGTTCGACGAGGTCCTCTCGCGGGGTGAACGCCTGGCGGCCACGGTGCCGGTGGACGAGGTGGAACGCACCGGCGAGGTCGACGACGTCGACGCCGGCTTCGTGGTGCGCGGCGGGGAGGGCGCCGAGGTCGAGGTGGGCGCGGTCGAGCTGCGCGACTTCCTCTCGCGGGTGGCCCCGGGTCGCTTCCCCGACCGGTTCCCCACCCGGCGCGCCGACGGGCTGCGTCCCCTGCCGAGCACCGTGCCCTCCTCCCGCTTCACCGTGGCGGTCACGGGCGACGAGGTGGTGCTGTCCGGCCGCGGCTGGGGCCACGGGGTCGGTATGGGCCAGTACGGCGCCCGCGGCCGTGCCGAAGCCGGCTACAGCGCGGACGAGATCCTCGCCGCGTACTACAACGGCCTCACACCGACCACCAGCGACGACATGCCGGAACGGATCAGGGTGGGCCTCGGCGGACCCCGCGACGAGGTGGTGGTCAGCGGCGACGACGGGCTCACCATCAGCGCGCGGGACGAGGTGGTGGTGGACCGGGCGATCGGCCCGTGGACGGCCACCCGTACCGGCCAGGGGTGGCGCCTCGAGCCGCCGCCGGGTGCCGGCGCCGGGCTGGAGGTGGCCCCGACCCGCCTGTTGGAGACGCTGACCCGGCCCGGGGAGGCGGTGGCGGTGGAGACCGAGCTCAACGCCCACGCGCTCCTGGAGCTCGAGGTCCGGGGCCCGGACGGCGAACGGGTACGCACCGAGCGGCTCGGCGTGGTCGAACCGGGATCCCACGTGGCCCGGTGGCGCTACGTCGACGACCAGGGCACGGTGGTGTCGGCTGGCACCTACGACGTGTCGCTGGTGGCCGAGGACGCCGCCGGCAGCCGGTCCGGGAGCCCCGTGCGCGTCGAAGTCGCAGCAGCGGACCTGCCGCGCCTGGACGAAGGGGCGACGCCAGGGGTGCCGGGCGTCCCGGCGTCGGGCACGATGGTGGCCGTCACCGCGGCGCTGGCGACCCTGGGTGTGCTCGCGCTCGTGCTCCTCGTCCGCGCCCGACCCTCACGGAGACCACGATCGTGACCTCCCCGACCCCTCCGCCCCCGCCCCCACCGCCGATCGGCGGCGGCCCCGGCGGGCAGGACGATCGTGCGCCGGAGTGGCCGATCTACGCGCGCACCCGGACCCGCACACCGCTGAGCCGCGTCCCCTCGCCGTACGGGCTGTGGGTGGCCCTGTTCTCCGTGGCGATCTTCACGGCACCCAACCTGCTGCTGCTCGGCATCGCCGGCACGGACGCGGTCGAGACCGTCGCCGTGGAGTCCGCCGGCCTGATCGTGCTCAACCTGGTGGTCGGCCTGGTCCTGCAGCTCGCCGTCTTCGGCGTCGCCCTGCTGCCGCTGCTGGCCGCCGGGCGGCCCTACAACCGTCTCCTCGGCCCGACCCGTACCACATGGGCGATGGTGGCCATCGGCCTCGCCAGCGGGATCGTCGTCGCCATCCTCGCCTACACCCTCAACGCGATCGCCGTGCTGGTCACCGGTTCCGAGGATCCGGTGGAGCAGCAGCTGCTCCAGGACGCGCTGGCGGGTGGTCTACCGCTCGTGCTGGTGGTGATCCTGGCGGTGATCGTCGCGCCGCTGGTCGAGGAGGTCATCTTCCGGGGGGTGCTGTTCCGCGCCCTGGCCGACCGCATCAACCTCGGCGTCGGCCTCGTCCTGTCCTCGGCGATCTTCGCCCTGATCCACGTCGAGGTGGTGTTCTCCCAGCCGGCCGCGCTGGTGGGGCTGTTCACCGTCGGGTTGGTGCTCGCCGTCGCCTACCACCTCACCGGCAACCTGATGGTCCCCATCCTCGGACACGCGGTGTTCAACGCGATCTCGGTGTCCCTGACCGTCGTGGTCGACCGGCTCGACCTGGAGGAGCTCATGGAGGTGGCCGCGGTGTTCGCCGGCACGGTGGTGACCACCACGGCCTGAGCCCGCCCGGCGACCTCCCCGCGCGGGCGCGGTGCGACTAGGTTCGGTTGCCCGCGCAGCGTGGCGCGGGGTCGGCAGCCGTCGCCGCGAGGGAGGGCCCAATGACCGCGTCCGTGCAGGTGGGGGTGCCCGCGGAGGTCAAGGACCGGGAGCGGCGGGTGGCGCTGACGCCGCCGGCGGTGCACGTGCTGGCCGAGCGGGGCCACCGGGTGCTCGTCCAGACCGGCGCTGGGGAGGGCGCCGGGTTCCGGGATGACGACTTCGTCGCCGAGGGCGCACGGCTGACCGGCGACCCCGCCGAGGTGTGGGGCAGCGACGTGGTCGTCAAGGTCAAGGAACCGCAGCCCGCCGAGTACCGCTACCTGCGTCCCGGGCTCACCCTGTTCGGCTACCTCCACCTCGCCGCTGAGCCCGATCTGACGGCCGCCCTGGTGGACTCCGGTTGCCGGGCCTACGCCTTCGAGACCCTCGAGGACGCCCACGGGCTGCCCCTGCTGGCACCGATGTCGGAGGTCGCCGGCCGGGCGGCATCCATCGTCGGGGCACACCACCTCTCGGCGGCGATGGGCGGCAGCGGCACCCTGATGGGCGGTGCCGCCGGGGTGCCGCCCGCCAAGGTCGTGGTCATCGGTCTGGGGGTCGCCGGCGGGATCGCTGCGCGGGGGGCCCGCGGGCTCGGCGCCCACGTCACCGGCGTGGACGTCGACCTCGACCGGTTGTACCGCTACCGCCTCGACGGCACCCTCGACGCCTCCCAGTCCTCCGAACCCTCCCTGGTCGCGGGCCACGTGCGTGAGGCCGACCTGGTGATCGGTGCGGCCCTGGTGCCGGGTGCCCGGGCACCGGTGGTGGTCAGCGAGGCGGTGGTCGCCTCGATGCGGCCGGGATCGGTGATCGTCGACCTCGCGATCGACCAGGGCGGATGCGTGGCGACGGCCAGGCCGACCAGCCTGTCGGCGCCGACCTACGTCACCCACGGTGTGGTGCACTACTGCGTCACCAACGTGCCGGGCCAGTTCCCGCGCACGGCCTCGGCCGCGCTGTCCGCGGCGGTGATCAACCGGGCCGTCCCCCTCGTCGACGGCGTTGCCGAGGGGCGGGCGGGTGGCCCGGACGACCGACCCGAACTGCACGGCGCCGCCAACGTGGTGGACGGACGGGTGGTCCATCCCGCGGTTGCGGAGGCGCTGGGCTACGACTGACCGGTGGCGTGCCGGTTCGGGGCCGCAGGCGGGTACGGGGTAGGCTTCGCGTCCCGCGAGGAGCCGCGTGGGAAGCTGCCACGGGCCGCGGCGACCGGGAGCACCGGCGACGACGGTCCTCGAGGCGAGGAGCGAGGTCGTGCGACGCACGCTCATGAAGTCGAAGATCCACCGTGCCCGCATCACCGGGGCGGACCTGCACTACGTGGGTTCCATCACCATCGACCCCGACCTGATGGCGGCGGCGGACCTGGTGCCCAACGAGAAGGTGCAGGTCGTCGACATCGACAACGGGGCCCGGTTGGAGACCTACGTGATCCCGGGGGTACAGGGCAGCGGGGACATGTGCCTGAACGGCGCCGCGGCCCGCCTCGTCCAGCCCGGTGACCTGGTCATCGTGGTCAGCTACGCGGAGTTCGAGGACGCCGAGTCGCGGACCTTCGAGCCCACGGTGGTGATGGTGGACGCGGACAACCGGATCACGGAGCTGACCACCACGGAGCCGGCCCACACCCGCGCCTGACGCAGGGCGTCCGCGCCGACGGCGCGCCGCACGCACCCATCCGGCGACAGGAACGTATCCGGATACGCTGCCGTATCCGAAGCGGCCCGGGTCCGATGCCGGGCGCACGAGGTCTCCGGGGTCCGGACATGGTGCAGCATGACGAAGGGGTCGCTACGCGTGCGCCGCGTCGTCGCGCACACCGATCCGGCCCGCCGCCGCGCCCCCGCACACCGCTGGGCCGGCGCCTCGGTCCGGCGACGGCGGTCTGCACGGTCGCTGCCGCACTCCTGGTGGGCTCCCCGCCGGTGCTCGGGCCGGTGCTCGCCTGCGGGCCCGTCGACGCGGAGACGGCCGTGGTCACCGTGGGCAGGCTCGCCGCTGACGGGGAGCTCGAGGACCTCGAGCGGCGCGTCGTGGATGGCGACAGCGAGGTGTGCGTCACCGACACCGACGCCGGCGTGCCGCCCGTGGGCGTCGGCGTGGTGCACACCGACGCCGAGGGGCGCTCCCGTGAGGCCGCGGAGCTGGCGCGGGTGGAGGGCCGCCTGACCACCCGGATCGAGGCGCGGGATGTCACCGCCACCACCCGTGAGGTCACCACCCTCGGTCCGCTCGGCGCCACCTCGGTGGAGCGGCGCGTCGGTGTTCCCCAGCTCGTGCGCGTCGCCGTGTCCTACCCGCGGACCTGGAACGTCACCGTCCCCGACGGCGACGGCATCGCCACCACGGTGGTGGACGGCGTGGTCGAGGTGTCCCGCAGCGCCGTGCTGTTCCCGCCGCTGCTCGACGACGCCGTCGCGCTGGAGATCCAGGCCACCCCGGGCCGCGGCACACCCAGCCTCTCCGTGGAGGCGACGCCCCTGGCGGGTGCAGCGCCCGTGCCCGTGCCGGCAGGGGTGCTGGAGCAGGATGCGCTGGCGGTGATCGGTGCCCTTGCCGAGGTGGGTGAGGATGGTGCGGATGCGCTGGCGGACGGTGCCGGCGAGCTGGCGGAGGGAGTGGACGAGCTGGCGGGGGGTACGGGTGAGCTCGCGGACGGCGCGGACGATCTCTTCCGTGGTCTGACCGGCCTGTCCGGTGGGGTGGACGAGTTGGCCGGTGGCGCAGGTGAGCTGTCGGACGGCGCCACGGACCTGGCCGAGGGCACCCGCGGGCTGGCGGGTGGCCTCGCCGAGAGCGCACAGGGCAGCGCCGCGCTCGCCGCAGGCGCGGGTGAGCTGGGCGCGGGCACGGCGGAGCTGGCGGCGGGGGCCGCGGAGTTGGCCGTCGGCGCGCAGGAGCTGGCGACCGGGGCCGAGGAGCTCGCTGCAGGGCTGGCCGGGGACGAGGGTGCACCGCCGCCGGACCTCGACGCGTCCGAGGTCTCCGGCGGACTCGAGGAGATCGCCGTCGGGATCGCCGGGGTCCGCGACGGCCTCACCGCACAGGTGCCGCCCGGCGCAGGGCCGGATGATCCGCTCGCCGTGGCCGTCGGAACCCTCACCGTCCTCGGTGATGCCACCCGGGACCTGAAGGCGGAGCTGTTCGAGGGTCTCACGGCGGTCGGTGCGGCCCTCAAGGGGCTCGAGGAGGCCGCGGGCGGCGCGGCTGCCCTCGCCGAAGGTGCCGGTGAGCTGTCCGCGGGCGCGGCCGCGCTCGCCGACGCCATCGACAGCCTCACGGAGGGTGCGGGTGAGCTCGCTGCGGGCACGGCGGAGCTCGCCGGCGGGCTGGACGAGCTCGCGGCGGCATCCGGTGCGATCAGCGACGGTGCCGGCGGCCTGGCTACCGGCACCGCCGGGCTGGCCGAGGGATCGCGGGAGCTCGCGGACGGCTCCCGGGAGCTGGCCGGGGGCGGGCGCGGTCTGGCGGAGGGCACAGCGGAGCTGGCCGACGGCACGAGCGAGCTGGCCGAGGGCTCCGCGGAGCTGGCTGAGGGCGCCGCGGAGCTGCCCGGAGCCCTCGCCGAGCTGGTCGCGGTGGCGGATCGCAGCGGGCAGGACGCCGCCACGACCCTGGCGGTGCTGGACGCCGGCGACGCGCTGGCGCGCGACCACGTGGGTGATGCGGCGCTGCGCACGTGGCAGCTGCGGCACGCCGGAGAGGCGCCGCTCCCCGTGGTGGCGGCGGCCGGCACGGCGGCTGCCGTCCTGGTGGTGCTGGTCGGCCTGTTCGGGTTGCTGCGCCGTCGGTGGGGGCGCGGATGAGTGTCGAACCGGGGCGCCTCAGCCGGGCGGAGCAGCAGGCGAGGACCCGCCAGCGACTCCTCGACGCCGCCGCGGCAGCGATCGCCGAGCACGGCCTGGACGGGGCCACGATCGACGACATCGCCGCGCGCGCCGGCTACAGCCGGGGCGCGTTCTACTCCAACTTCCCCGACAAGCTCGCCCTGCTCATCGCGCTGTCCGACGACCGGCTGGCCGTCTTCGCCGAGGTGACCCTGCCCGCCCTGCTCTCCGGGGGACCGGAGGAGCAGCTCGCTTCCGTCGCACGCTGGCTGGCCGGCGACCAGCCGCCGCTGGAGGTGCTCCTGTTGGTGGAGCTCGCCCGTCAACGGCTGCGGCACCCGGAGCAGCGTGACGCGCTGTCCGCGGCCATCGAGCGGGTGCTGGCCGCCGTGGAGCAGCTGCTGGCCGCCCACGATCCGCACGGTGGCCAGGTGCCGGCCGAGGACCGGGCTGCGCAGGCCCGGGCGGCGCTGGCCGCCGTGCTCGGCGCCGATCTGCTCCGTCACCTCGGTGTCGGTGCGGATGCCCGCACGCTGGAGCTGCTGCTCAGCGGCATCGGGGCAGGTGGCGCAGCGGTGCAGGGTGCCCGATGAGCCGCTTCCTGGATCTGCTCGCCCGGGCCGTGACCCGGGTGCCGGCGGTCACCCTCGCGGTGCTCACCGCGGTGACGCTCGGCTTCGCTGCGGCGATCCCGCTGCTGGAGGTGGACACCTCCGTGGAGAGCTTCGCGCCCTCCGACGGCATCGCCGCCACCCTCGACGGGATCGAGGATCGCTTCAGCACCGCCACCTCGGTGCAGATCCTGGTGGACACCGGTCCCGGGGGTGACGTCATCACCCCCGGGACCCTCGCTGCCGCCGAGGACCTGGCCGACGCCCTCGAGGACCACCCCGACATCGCGCCGGTGCTGGTGGAGGAGGCCATCGACGCGCCCCCGGTGGTCACCTTCGCGCTGCCCTTCGCCGCGGCCGCCGACGTCCTCGACAGCGAGCTCGCCGATCTCGACGAGGACACCTTCGACCCGCTGGCGGCGACCATCATCGCCGACGGGGGTGAGGACGTCACGGGGCTGTTCTCCGATGACATCACCGACGACCCGCCGCGTGCCCGCGCGGGGTTGGTGATCGTCGACCTCGATCCGACCGCCGAGGCTGGAGGGCGCCAACAGGCGCAGGCGGCCATCGACGAGGTGGTGGCCGCCAACCCGATCGGTGACGCCCGCCGTTCCACGCTCAGCTTCCTGGCCATCGAGGAGGGGATCGAGGACGCGCTCGAGCGCGACCTGCCGGTCCTGCTGTCGGTGTCGCTGCTGTTGGTGATCCTGGTGCTGGCGTGGCTGTTCCGCTCCGTGATCGACGTCGGCGTCGGGCTGATCGGGTTGCTGGCCAGCATCCTGTGGATGACCGGAGCAGCGGCGCTGCTCGGTCCGGGAGGGCTCGACTGGACCGGGCCCTTCAACCAGGTCTCGATCGCCGTCCCCGTGCTGTTGGTGGGGCTCGGCATCGACTACTCGGTGCACCTGACCACCCGGTACCGGGAACAGCGTGGTCGGCTCGACGAGGCGGTGACCGCCGCCCGGGTGGCGCTGTCCACGGTGGGTGTGGCGCTGGTGCTGGCCACGGTCGCCTCGGTCGCCGGGTTCCTCGCCAACGCGGTCACCCCGCTCGCGCCGATCCGTGATTTCGGCATCTTCGCGGCGCTCGGCATCGTCGCCGCGTTCCTGATCCTGTCCACCTCGGTGCCCGCGGCCCGGGTGCTGGTCGACCGGCGCGCCGATCGGCGCCGCGCGGAGGTGGAGGCTGCGGCCGCGCCGGTGGCCCGGGAGCGCGCGGCGGTGGAGGACCGGCCCCCACCGCGGTGGGCGGCGCCGGCGATCCGTCTGGCCACCCGGCGTCCCGGCACGGCCCTCATCGTCACCGCCGGGGCGCTCGCGGGTGCGGCGGTGGCCGCCAGCGGGTTGTCCACCGAGTTCGACGAGCGGGACTTCCTCCCGGAGGGCGAACCGATCCTCGCCACCATCGACCGGCTCGACGAGCTGTTCGGCGGCGACGTCAGCGAGCGCACCTTCCTGGAGATCGCCGGCGACCCCTTCGACCCGCAGCTCCTGGCAGCGGTCGCCGAGGTCGAGGACGATCTCACCGAGGTGGCGGACGTCCGGGTCGTGGATGACCACCCGGACCGGATCTCGCCCGTGGAGCTGCGTGACCGGATCGTGTCCGCGGGTGAGGGGGTCCGTGCGCGGCTCGCCGACGACCTGGACACCTGGCGTGACCCGGATGCGGCCGCCGCGGATGTCGACCTGCCCGACCCCATCGACGTCGACCGCCAGTTCGACGACGACGCCAGCCTGACCGACGAGATCGACCTGCCCGACGAGCTCCGGCTCGCGCTGCTCGGCCGGCTACCGCCGGGCCGGGACCCGCTGCGGGCCCTCGCCGCGACCGCCGACCCCGACGAGATCGAGGCCACCATCCGCGAGGAGCTGGCCGCGACCTTCGCCGACGAGCGGCCCGAGGGGCTCGGCGACGAGGCCCTCGAGGCGCTGGCGGACCTCGACCCCGATGCGCTCACCCTGTCGCGGGTGGGTGAGCTCGGGCTTCCCGACGACGCGCTCAGCGACGACGACCGGGAACGGCTCACCCAGCTCGAGGCCCTCGAGGTGGCCGGTCCGGTCGATGCCACCGACGGCGAGACCCTGTCGGCCCACCTCGCCGTGCTGGCCGAGCAGGCACCCCGTGAGCTGGCCGCCGTGCTCGACGACGACGGGCTGCTGCTCAGCGTGGGCACCACGGGCGGCCAGGATGGCGCTGCCGCCCTGGCGGCGGCTGTCGAGGGGGTCGCGGCCCCGATCGCGGCTGCGGGGGGCACCGTCACCGTGGTCAGCGAGCCCCTGGTCAACGCGGAGATCATCGAGGAGCTGTCGGCCGCGCAGCTGCTCGCGATCGCCATCAGCCTGACCGCCGCGGCGTTGCTGCTGGTCATCGCCACCTTCGCCAGCGCCCGGGTGGTGGGGCTCGGGCTGATCGGGATCGTGCCGAGCGTCGTGGCGCTGGTGCTGGTGCTCGGGTCGATGCGGGCGCTGGGGCTGGCCTTCAACGCCCTGACCGCCACCGTGGCCTCGATCGCCGTCGGCATCGGGGTGCCCTACGGCATCCACCTCACCAACCGCTTCCGGGAGGCCCTGGCGCGCGGCCTGGACCCCGACGCGGCCACGAGGGACGCGCTCACCAACACCGGACCGGCCCTGGTGGGTTCCGCGGTGACCACCGGTCTGGCCTTCGCGGTGCTGCTGCTGTCCAACTCCACACCGATCCAGCAGTTCGGCTCGGTGAGCACGATGATGATCGTCTACGCCCTGCTGGCCTGCCTGCTGGTCCAGCCGGCGCTGCTGGTGCTGTGGGCCCGTCGCCGGGTCGTGACCGGCGGACGCCGGGCCGGCGAGCGGGAGCTGGTGGTGACCGGCACCACCAGCTGAGCCGGGGATGCCGGCGATGCCGGGCAGGAGGGTGGGCTGCGCTCCACGCACGGTTAGCCTCGGTCGTCCACCGCAGCCCAGGAGGACCCCGTGTCCGCCCCCAGCTCGCCACACCTCGGACTCGAGATCGACGGCCCCGTTGCCACCCTCACCCTCGAGCGCCCCGAGGTGCTGAACGCCCTCTCGGTGGACCTGCTCGAGGACCTGGTCACCGCCTGCCGATGGCTGTCGACCCAAGGTCACGTCCGCGTCGTGATCCTGACCGGAGCCGGGCGCAGCTTCTCCGCCGGGGCGGACCTGTCGACGATGCAACGGCTGCTGGCCGACGGGCACCAGGCCCGCGCGGCTGCCGACGCCGGGGACCGGGCGGCGAGCGCGCTGGAGGCCCTGGACGCGGTCACGATCGCCGTGATCCAGGGCAGGTGCGTCGGCGGGGGTGTGGTCCTGGCCCTGGCCTGCGACCTGCGCGTGGCGGCGACCTCGGCACGGTTCTCCATCCCCGAGGTGGATCTCGGCATCCCCCTGGCATGGGGTGGGATCCCCCGGCTGGTGCGGGAGGTGCCGCCCGCGGTGGCACGTGACCTGGTGCTCACCTGTCGGGAGTTCGACGCCGCCGAGGCCGCACGGCTCGGACTGGTCAGCCGGGTCCACCCGCCGGAGGAGCTCGCGGCGGCCACTCGGACCCTCGCGGGGCAGCTCGCGGAGAAAGCCCGGCTGCCGGTGCGGGCCACCCTCGATGCGGTCCGCGCCGAGCTCGGGGTGGGGGTGCCACGGGGCTGGTCCGACGCCGACACCCTCCTGACCGCGGTACGGGACCCGGAGTGCCGGGCCGCCGCCGAGGCCTACGTCACCCGGGTGTTCGGGTCCGACCCCGCCTGAGGCCCCACTGGCGTGACGGCACTCTCGGCGGGGTGCGGCTCAGCCGATCGAGATGATCATCGCGCCTGAGGGCACCAGGTCGTACAGCTCGATCACGTCCTCGTTGAACATCCGCACGCACCCGTTGGAGGCGGCTTCGCCGATCGAGTCCTCGTTCGGCGTGCCATGGAAGCGGATCAGGGTGTCACCGCCGCCGACCCGGTTCCAGTTGAGGGCGCGCAGGCCCAGGGGGTTGTCGGGGCCAGGACCGATACGGTCGGGCATGTCCTCCCCCCAGCGGTCCGGTGCGGGGTTGACCCAGGTGGGCTCGAAGCGCTTCGCCCCGATGGTGAAGGTGCCCGTCGGCGTCGGTGCACCGCCGGTGCCCACCGCCACGGGCCAGGTGCGTACCACCTGACCGCCGCGGTGGAGTTCCACCGTCCGCTCGCTCTGGTGCACCACCAGGGTGGTGTCGAAGTTGGCGCTCGTCACCGCGGGCTGGACGTCGGCGACGGGGAGCGCGACCTCGTCGCTGCCCTCGCGCAGCGCGGTGGCGAGCAGTTCTCGGGTGGTGGCCCGCTCAACGGCGCGGCCCACGCGACCCGGGGTCACCTGGACCTGGCCGCCGCGGTAGGCCCCGGTCGCCGATGCGGCGGCGATGTCCACCTCGCCGGCGATCGCCGCGACGGTCTCCGTGAGGTCCTCGGATGTGAGGTCGAGCACCACCTGCGGTGGGGTGTCCGGGTCGGTCAGGGCGGCACCGATCACCGCGTCACCGTCGACGCGGGCACCCGCGTCACGGGCCGTCACCTCGAAGGTGCGGTCCTCGAAGGTGACCGACACCGGCCGGTCGAGCGCCGCGGCGACGGCCGTCTCGGCCGCGCTGCCGGCGCGGGTCGCCGCCGCGGTGGTGAGTGCCGCCGGGATGGCATCCGTGGGTATGGCCACCTCGGCGGGGGCGTCGACCCGGGCGTCCTCGAGGGCGGTCGCCAGCGCGGTGGTCAGCGCCGCGGTGTCCACCGCGCGGCCGTCGCGGTGCGCCGTGACCGCTGCCGCACCCTCCTGCCAGGTCACCGTGGCCTCGGTGGGGGAGCGGTCGATGCCGTCGGCGATCTCAGCGACCAGCGACGCCGCGGCGCCCGCGTCCAGGTCGATCGCCACGTCGAGGGCGAGCTGGCTGGATGCACCGAACCAGCGGGTGGCGATCAGCTGTGGCAGCGAGGCACGGGTCGTGCCGGCGAACGCGTCCGCCAGCACCTGGTCGAGGTCGGTTGCGGCGCCGAGTTCGCGCGGGGTGGTGGTCCAGGTTCCCTCCTCGTGGACCAGCACCACCTCGCCGTCGAGGTGCTCGGCGAGACGGGTGGTCACGGCGTCCGCCGCCGCTTCGAGGGTGCTGCCCCCCACCTCGACCCCGGCGACGGTCACGCCCGGCAACAGCTGGTCGCCGTCACGCAGCTCCTGGCCGAAGGACGCGGCGCCGGCCGTCAACACCCCGGCGACGACCAGCAGCAGGACCGCCGCCGCGGCCGCGCCCTGCAGCGCCCGGCGCCGGCGCGACGCCCGGCTGGTGGCAGCCGGGGTACGTCCGTCGTCGTCATGGATGAGCACGTGTTCCCCCCGCGGTGCGGATCCGACCGTGGGACGTCCCTCGCCGGGACGTCCCTCGCGCACAGGCCGACACTATGCCGGGTGACGCCACCGCGCCGAGCCGTGGTCGGTGCGTGCACGCTCGGGCGCGTTCCGCTCGGTGCAGGTCGTCGCGTGGTCGCCACGTAGGCTCCCCGACGCGGCGGAGGGGAGTGCGCCGCAGCGCCACAACGGGGCAGGACACCGCGTCCACCCAACGGGAGGTTCAGCGCATGACAGGCGGCGGCATGGAACGGATCGAGCGCATCGGCGTGGTCGGCTGCGGCACGATGGGTGCCGGCATCGCCGAGCTGGTGGCCCGCAACGGGCTCGAGGTCGCGGTCGTGGAGGTGGACGACGACGCGGCCGAGGCGGGCCTCGGCCGCATCGACGCCTCCCTGGCCCGCCAGGTGCAGCGTGAACGGCTCGAGCCCGAGGAGCGGGACGCGGCGCGGGCCCGGATCACGGTGTCCACCGATCCCGCCACCCTCGCGCCCTGCGACTTGGTCGTGGAGGCGGTCCCCGAGGTGCTCGCGGAGAAGCAGGCGGCGTTCCGCGTCATCGACGAGCAGGTCCGCGAGGACGCGATCATCGCCACCAACACCTCCTCGTTGCCGGTGATGGACATCGGCGTGGTCACCCGGCGGCCCAACCGTGTGCTGGGGTTCCACTTCTTCAACCCGGCGCAGGTCATGCAGCTGATCGAGCTGGTGCGCACCGTGGTCACCGACGACGCGGTCGTCGAGGTGGCACGGGAGTTCGCCGAGCGCATCGGCAAGGTGCCGGTGGTGGTGGGCGACCGGCGCGGGTTCATCGCCAACCAGCTGCTGTTCCCCTACCTCAACCAGGCCGTGTGGATGGTCGAGGGCGGCTACGCCACCAAGGAGGACGTGGACACCGCGATGCGGTTGGGCGCGGGCCTGCCGATGGGGCCCATCGCCCTGACCGATCTCGTGGGCGTCGACACCTTCGTCGGCATCATGGACGCGATGCACGGGCAGTTCGACGATCCCCGCTTCGCGCCGCGGCCGATCCTGGCGCAGCTCGCCGCGGCGGGCTACACCGGCCGGAAGGCCGGCCGCGGCTTCTACCGCTACGAGGAGCCCGGATCACCGCGCACCGTCGCCGAGGAGGAGCTACGCGGCGCCCCCGACGAGGCGCTGGTCGGCGGGTGGGGGCGGATCGGCGTGGTGGGCACCGGCACCATGGCCACGGGCATCGCCGAGGTGTGCGCCCGCGCCGGGTTCGAGGTGTCGCTGCGCGGCCGGAGCGACGAGAAGGCCGCGGCGGCACACGCGCGTGTCGGCAAGTCGCTGACCCGCCAGGTCGATCGCGGTCGGCTCGAGGCCGCCACCCGCGATGAGATCCTCGCCCGCGTGCACCCGGTCTCCGCCCTTGAGGAGCTGGCCGGCTGCGACCTGGTCGTCGAGGCCGTCGCCGAGGAACTGGAGATCAAGCAGCAGCTGTTCGCCGATCTCGACGCGGTCCTGGGGCCGGACGCGATCCTGGCGACCACGACGTCGTCGCTGCCGGTGATCCGTTGCGCGATGGCCACCTCGCGGCCCGAGCGGGTGCTGGGCCTGCACTTCTTCAACCCGGCGGCGGTGATGAAGCTGGTGGAGGTGGTGACCACCGTGCGGACCGATGACGCGGTGGTCGACCTCGCCCGCGCCTTCGTGGCACGGGTCGGCAAGACCGGGGTGCTGTGCGGCGACCGGGCCGGGTTCATCGTCAACACCCTGCTGTTCCCCTACCTCAACGACGCGGTCCGGATGCTCGACTCCCACTACGCCACCGCGGAGGAGATCGACACCGCGATGAAGCTCGGCTGCGGCTATCCCATGGGGCCCTTCGAGCTGATGGACGTGGTGGGCCTCGACGTCACGCTCGCGATCCTCGAGCGGCTGGAGGAGGAGTACCGACAGCCCTCCCACGAGCCAGCGGAGCTGCTGCGCCACATGGTCGAGGCGGGCTTCCTCGGCCGCAAGGTCGGGCGCGGCTTCTACGTCTACAGCTGAGCCCGCCGGTACCGTCCCGCCACCGAGGTGCCCGTCGCACGAACCGTGACGGGCACCGCCGCGCGCACACCGCAGGCAGGGCGTCACGTGGATCCTTGGGAGCGTTCCGACCCCAACCTGCCGGTGCTCGCGGGCTACGTCGTGAAACGGGTGCCCGGCTTCCAGGCGCGCAAGGGCTACCTGTGCCCCGCCTGCCACGGGGAGATCCCACCGGGCGCCGGCCACGTGGTCGCCTGGCCCGAAGCCCAGGCCGGTGAGCGACGCCACTGGCACCGCCACTGCTGGCGGATCGCGTGCCGCCGTGGACGGATAGCCTGAGGCCTCGCAGGTCTGCTGCCGGGCCCTCGACGCGGCGATGCGTGCTGCCCGGTCGACGGGACCACCTCGACGCGTTCGCTGCCGTCCCGGCGCCCTCGACCTGCCCACACCGAGCTCCCTCCCGACGAGGTACCCGTGGCGTCCACATCCAAGAAGTCCGGCGGCGGTGGCGCTGGCGGCCAGTCGAAGTTCGACCGGCGCACGGCCCGCAACCGCAAGATCATCTTCCTGATGGCCGGGTTGATGTTCCTCTCCGTGGTGGGAGCGGCGCTCACCGGCCTGATCGGCGGTGGCGCCGGCGACGCGCCCGCACCGGAGATCGACGACCAGGCCCTGGAGGAGGACGACCCCTTCGCCGCCCCCGAGGAGCCCGAGGAGACCGTCGGACCCTGTGGCGAGACCCCCGACGACGTGCCGGAGGTGGACGCGCAGCGCTACGACGAGCCCTTCGAGCTGACCATCGACCCCGATGCACGCCACGTGGCCACGCTGTCCACCACCTGCGGTGACATCGTGATCGAGCTGGCGGCCGACGACGCGCCCGACACCGTCAACAGCTTCGTCAACCTCGCTGAGGACGGGTACTACGACGGGGTGTTCTTCCACCGCATCACCGAGCAGCCGCAGGTGATCCAGGGTGGTGACCCGGCCGGGACCGGCTGTGGTCGGGAGGATTGCACCGCCGATGCCGCCGACGAGCCCGCCTTCCCCGGTTTCCAGCTCGAGGACGAGCTCGAGGGCGCGGAGGCGATGGCCGAGCGGATGGGTGACACCTTCCTCGCCGAGCTCCGCGAGGAGCTCGACGAGCTCCTCGCGGCGGGGATCGAGCCGGAGGACCTCGGCCTCCCGGAGGAGCCCACCGACGACGACCTGCGCGAGCTGATCCCCGGCGGGTACGAGCGCGGCACCGTGGCCATGGCCAACTCCGGGCCGGACACCGTGGGCTCGCAGTTCTTCATCGTGTGGGAGGACACCCCCCTGCCGCCGCTCTACACCGTGCTCGGCACGGTGATCGAGGGGTTGGACGTGGTGGACGACATCGCCGCCTCGCCGACCCAGGTCGCCAGTGCGACCCCCGAACTGCCCTACGAGCCCGTGCACATCCGCGGCGTCTCCATCGAGGTGGGCTGAGCAGCACCACCGCGCACCACCCGACGCACCGACCGACGCACCACCCGACGACCCCGTACGGAAGGACCACTCCGTGGCCCAGCAGTGGAACGCACCTCCCAGCCTGACGATCGACACCTCGGCGTCCTACGCGGCGACGATCCGGACCAACAAGGGTGACATCGAGGTGGAGCTGTTCGCCGACGAGTCCCCGATGACGGTGAACAACTTCGTCTTCCTCGCCCGCGAGGGCTTCTACGACGGCGTGATCTTCCACCGCGTCATCTCCGGGTTCATGATCCAGGGTGGTGATCCCACCGGCACCGGGACGGGCGGCCCGGGGTACAAGTTCCGTGACGAGCTCGAGGCGGCCCAGTCGCGCGGCTACGACCGCGGCACCCTGGCCATGGCCAACGCGGGCCCCAACACCAACGGCTCGCAGTTCTTCATCACCCACGTCGACGCGCCACTGCCCCCGGCCTACGCCGTGTTCGGTCGCACCACCTCCGGTCAGGAGGTCGTGGACGCGATCGCCGAGACCCCGACGGGTGCTGGCGACAAGCCCGTCGAGGACGTGGTGATCGAGACCGTGGAGGTCACCGAGTCCTGACCGACGACCGCCTCAGCGGTCCTGGTCCTCGTCGGTGTCCGGTCCGCGGGTGTCGTCGGCCTCGCCCCTGCCCGGGGCGGGGCCGTCGCCCTCCGGACCCTCGGCCTCCTCCGGCCCGTCGTCGCCGTCGAAGTGGGGGTGCTCGCCGGCGGGGTCCTCCGAGGGTGGTACGGGCGGCGGTGGTGGCCCGTCGTCGCTGCTCGGCGCCGGCTCCTCGCCGGGCCAGGGCGGCAGCTCGGAGAGGTCCACCCGTCGCGGGGCACGGCCCTGGTCGTAGTCCCGCATCCGCTGGGGGTAGCCGACCTTGCGCGCGTCGTAGAGCGGGATGTTCAGCTCACCGCACAGCGAGGCGGCCTGCCCCCGGTCCGCCACGGGCCGTCGCAGGTACTCCCCGTCGTCGGCCACCAGCAGCACCGTCGTGGAGTAGAGGGTGGTCTTGGGCTCGAGGAACGCCTCGACACCGATGCGGCTCCGGGCGAACCGCTCGAGTTCCTCGGTGGCTTCCTTGGAGCCCTCGCGCATCTGCGGGCTCGCGGCGGAGCGTTTGCTCTCACCCTTGAGCCACGCGCGCAGACGGTCGGAGAAACCCACGGTGTCGCCTCGACGGATCGGGTGGTCGTGCGGATCGATCGTCCCCGAGGCTACCGGTCGCCCCGCCAGCGCCGTCCTCCCGGCCCCCTCCCCGTGGGCACGCGTGGTCCGGGAGATCCGCAGCGCGCGCGTGGTCCCGGGGGTCAGCCGTGGTCGTCGGCGTTCTCCACCAGTTCGACCAGCACCCCACCGGTGCCCTTCGGGTGGACGAAGGCGATGGTGTGCCCGCCGCCGCCCGGGCGCGGCGTGTCATCGATCAGCGCCACCTCCTCGGCGCGAAGGTGGTCGAGGGCCGCGGACACGTCCTCGACACCGAAGCCGAGGTGGTGCAGCCCCGGCCCGGAACGGGCCAGGAAGCGGCCGACGGGCGAGTCCTCGCGGGTGGGCGCCAGGAGCTGGATCCACACCCCGCCCACGTCGAGCATCGCCTCCTCGACGCCGTCGGACTCGATGCGCTCCCTGGAGCTGACCCGCAGCCCGAAGGCGCGCTCGTAGAAGGCGATGGCGGCGTCCAGATCCTCGACGGCGATGGCGATCTGATCGATGCGGGTCACGTCCATGGGGGTGCTCCTGGCTCGCGCGGAAGACGCAAGCCTGCCAGCAGCGCCCGTGCGGGCGGGCATCCACGACGCCGACGCCGCGTCCGCCGCGCGGGTGCCCAGCCGAGCGGCTCCTGCTGTTCGGTCAGCGGGCAGCGCGGGCAGCCGGGTCATCGGCCGTTGCGTGGCGGAGCACGACCCCGGCGGCGGCGCGCACCTCCACCCGGTCGCCGGTCCGCAGCTGCGAGGCCGCCCCCGCGACGTTGGTGACCGCGGGCGTCCCCGACTCGCGTAGCAGGATGGAGCCGTGGGACAGCTCGCCGCCCGTCTCCACCACCACCGCGCCGACACGGGAGAAGGTCGCGAGCCACCCGGCGTCCACGCCCCGCGCCACCAGCACCAGCGTCTGAGCATCGAGGTGTGCGGGTGGGGGTGCCGGCTCCTCGGCGACCCAGGCCGTCCCGACGACGGTGCCCGCGGTCAGGCCGAGTCCCTGGAGCCGCAGCCCCGGCGCGGCCCGCGCGGCGTCGGGCCGGTACGCCTCGACGTCATCACTGCGGTGCAGGAGGTCGGGGAGACGGTAGGCCTGCAACCGCTCCACCTCGGCGCGGCGTGCCGCCCACCGTTCCTCGGTGAGCGCGGTGCCCGCCTCGACGGCGGCGAGCTCCTCGAGGTCGAGGTCGAAGACGGCGTCGGTCGCGGGGAGCCGACCGGCGTCGACCAGGGTGGTGGCCCGCTCCCGCAGCCGACGGCGCAGCACGGCGAAGACCCGCATCGCGTCGCTGCGGAGCTCCTCGCGCGCGGCCATCGCCCGCGACGCCTGCCACCACAGGGGCCAGACCGCGCGGGCCCGCGCGGGCAGCGCAGGGGGCGCCGGCAGCGGGCGGCCGTGCAGGATCGCGTCCAGCAGCGGTCGGGGCTGCTCGGCGTAGCGTGGCCGGGCCACATCGGACTCGTAGATCCCGCGGTGCCCGTGGCGGTCCAGCAGCCCGGCCAGTGCCGCATCCACCTCGGCGTCACCGGTGTGGGTGCTCCCGGCCTGCAGGGCCGCCCGGGCGTGCGGCCGGTCGGCGACCAGGTGTCGCACCCCGTCCAGCTCCTCCCACAGCCGCGTGGCCGCCGTGCGCTGCCGGGTGTGCAGTACCGGCGCGACCCCCAGGGCGTCGAGGACGGTCAGGGGGCCGCTGATCGCCGTGGACAGGGCGAACATGCCGGTGATCAGCTCGACGGTGCTGCGTCGCAGCAGCTCCGCGACCGCGACCAGGTCCTCCCCTGGCGCTGCCGCCAACGTCGCGAGCCGTGCGGCGGTCCGGCGGCCGTTGCCCACCGCCCGCAGCTGATCGAGCCCCATAGCCACCAGGCGCGGGCTCTTGCCCGCCAGCCGCACGGGCGACGGTCCCACCCCTACCTCCCCCTGCCCGCCCATGGACCGGGTCACGAAGGCCGTCGGCAGGCCGAGCACCCGCATGGTGTCGGTCAACAGGCTGAGGTTGATCACCGGCCGCCACAGCACCACCTCGACGAAGGGCCGGTCGCCGGGCAGGGACGGATCGAACCGCCGCCAGTACCCGAACAGCTCCCCGGCGGCCGCCGCCAGGACCGAGGTCGTCAGCCGTGAGGGCAGATCCGGCAGGATCTCCCGGTGGTTGGCCAGGGTCAGCGCCTCGTCCCGTGCCGGTGGTGCGGTGATCGGGCGCACCTGCAGGAGCCAGCAGCGCACCCCGTCGTCGGCCCACTCCACGTCGAGGGATCCCGGGCCCATCACCCGACGGAGGTGGCGCAACAGGTCCTGCAGCCGTCCGCGCCAGCCCGGCAGGCAGCGCTCCCCACGAACGCGCACCGGCAGCTGCTCCCGGGTGCCAGCGACCTCTCCGGCCAGCAGCCGGTCGCCGAGCCCTGCGGTGTGATCGACGAGGTCGTCCTGGAAGCTCGGTTGGGTGAAGGCCACCCCGGCCCGAGCGGCGGGCACCGTCGCCAGCACCAGCACGTCCCGACGCCGAGGTGGCGGCGCCACCCGCTGCGCCGACGCCAGCACCGAGCCGATGGCCGCGGCCACGGCATCGAGGTCGTCGAGGGGGACGTCAAGATGGGAGGTGTAGGCCCCCGCGAGGCTGGACGCCCCCGTGTCCTCCCCGGCGAAGGCGGACCGCACCGCGACCCGGCCTGCGGCGACGGGTGGCCCGGCCGCGCGGCGCAGCCGACTCGCTGCGGCGACCGCCAGGTCACGGGGTGGGGTGGTCGCCAGCAGTTCCTCCGGCAGGACCACGCCCCGGGGGACCGCGAGTCCGGCCCGGGCCGCCTCGGCGAGCCGGGTGGCCTTGCCGCTAGCACCGTGCGCAGCCAGCGCCGCCGCGCGGGCGTCGGTGAGCGGGAGGGGCTCGTGGGTGTCTGGCACGTCGCTGGTGCCGCTCCTGCGCCTCACGATCGGTGGCCTGCCTCGGCGAGCAGGGCGCGGGACAGCTCCGACAGCATGCGGGCGTAGGCCTGCGGGCGGTCCAGCATCGGGAAGTGGCCCCAGCCGGGGACCACCACCTCACGGGCCTCGGGGAGCAGGCGTTGGTAGTCCTGGCGCTGCTCGGCGTCGAGCACCCGGTCCTTCTCCCCCCACAGCACCACCGCCGGCAGGTCGGGGAGGACCGGCAGCGCGTCGAACCAGGCGCTGTCCAGCCAGTCGAACAGCCGCCCGAAGGCCTCGCACTCGCCGTAGGCCGCCAGGGTCCGGTCGGCGGCCTCGCGTGGCACCCCGCCGAGTGCGAGCCGTCGGAGCACGGGGCGGCTCAGGGGGCTCGAGATCACCCCCTGGACGCTGCGCTGCACGACACGGGTGGACATCACCCGCGGGAACAGCCGCGTGTCCAGCCGCGTGCCCACGGGCGCGTGGAGGATCAGGCCGTCCACCTGGGCGGGGCCGCGTGCCAGCAGGTCGAGCGCGATGGCGCCCCCGACCCCGTGGCCGAGCAGGATCCGTGGTCGGTCGCACGTGGCGACCTCGGTCTGCAGGGCATCGGTCAGTCCGCCGAGGTGGTCGACCGCCCCCAGGGGGCGGCCGCCGAACCCGGGCAGGGTGGGGGCCCGGAGCACGACGTCCATCGGCAGCAGGGGCGCGACGCGTGCGAACCGCTCACCACCTCCGCCGTTGCCGTGGACCGCGATCAGGGTGGTCATCGGCACGCCTCCTCGGGTCGTTCGGGCCGGTATCGGGATGCTGCGCCGGCCTCGCCGTTCGTGGCGGCGTCGTCCCCCGGTTGGCGCTGCCGCTGGGCACCACCGCTGGGCGTTGCCGTCGGGCACGGGCCCGTCCGGGTGGGCCCGCCGGGCAGGCACCGGCCGCCTGCCGGTTGCTGGCGTCGGTTGTTGGTGTGGGTTGTGGGTGTCGGTTGTGGGTGTCCGGGCCACGCGGCGTAGTCTCGCCGGACCACATGGGAGGAGTGCGGGATGTCAGAGGTCGTCGTCGTCGGTTACGCCCGGACCCCGATGGGCCGGTTCTCGGGAGGGCTGTCCAGCCTGAGCGCGATGGAGCTCGGGGGCCGGGCCATCGCCGGTGCCCTACAGCGCGGCGGGGTGGATCCGTCCCTGGTGGGCTACACCGTGATGGGTCACGTGCTGCAGGCCGGGCAGGGCCAGATCACCGCCCGCCAGGCAGCCGTCGCCGGCGGGGTCGGCATGGACGTCGCCGCCGAGACCATCAACAAGGTCTGCCTGTCCGGCATGACTGCCATCAGCCGGGCCCGTGATCTGATCCGCCTCGGCGAGTTCGACGTGGTCGTGGCGGGTGGCATGGAGTCGATGTCGCAGGCGCCCTACGTCCTCGATCGCGCCCGTTTCGGGTACCGGATGGGCGACGGGACGCTCGTCGACACGATGATGCACGACGGGCTCACCTGCGCCTTCGACGGCTGCGCGATGGGCCTGGCCACCGACGGCTACCAGGACAGCAAGGAGCTGCGGATCACCCGCGAGCAGCAGGACGCCTGGTCGGCCCGCTCCCACGAGCGCGCAGCCGCCGCATGGGAGGCCGGCGAGTACGCCGACGAGGTGGTGCCGGTCGAGGTGCCGCAGCGCAAGGGCGATCCGGTGGTCGTGGACCGCGACGAGGGCATCCGGTCCCAGACCACGGCGGAGTCGTTGGCGAAGCTGCGTCCGGCTTTCAGCAAGGAAGGCACCATCACCGCCGGCAACGCGTCCCAGATCTCCGACGGCGCCGCCGCACTGGTGCTGGCCAGCCGCCAGGCGGCGGAGCGCCACGGCCTGGCGCCCCTGGCCACCCTCACCGCCTGGGGCACCGTGGCCGGTCCCGACCCGTCCCTGCACCTCCAGCCCGCAGGGGCCATCCGCGCCGCCGCGGCCAAGATCGGGCGTGAGCCCGGCAGCTTCGACCGCTACGAGATCAACGAGGCCTTCGCCTCCGTGGCCATCGCCTCCGCCCGCGACCTCGACCTCGACGAGGACCGGGTCAACGTGGCGGGTGGCGGGGTCGCCCTCGGGCACCCGATCGGGTGCTCCGGCGCTCGGATCGTGGTGTCGCTGATCGGCCAGCTGCGCCGCCTCGGTGGCGGTACCGGTGCCGCTGCCCTGTGTGGCGGCGGCGGACAGGGCGACGCGCTCACCCTCGAGGTCTGAGGTGGGGGTGGACCTCGGCGCGCTGGTCGACGGGCTCGGCCGCGGGGAGCGCCGCGCCCTGGCCCGCCTCCTGACGGTGGTCGAGGACGGCGCGGTCGACCAGCTCCGCGAGGTCATCGGTGCCCTGCATCCACGCGCCGGCCGGGCGCGGGTGCTCGGCATCAGCGGTTCGCCCGGTGTCGGCAAGTCCACCCTCACCGACGCCGTCGCCACGCGGTTCAGGGCCGCGGGGCGGAGCGTCGCGATCCTGGCCGTCGATCCCTCCTCGCCCTTCAGCGGCGGCGCCCTGCTCGGTGACCGGATCCGCATGCAGGGCCATCACGCCGACCACGGGGTGTTCATCCGCTCCATGGCCTCGCGCGGCCACCTCGGCGGCCTGTCCTTCGCCACGCCCCAGGCGGTGGTGGTCCTCGACGCCGCCGGTTTCGACGACGTGATCATCGAGACCGTTGGCGTCGGCCAGTCGGAGGTGGAGATCGCCGCCACCGCCGACACCACCCTCATCGCCCTCGCACCGGGCATGGGGGACGGGGTGCAGGCCGCCAAGGCCGGGATCCTCGAGGTAGCGGACGTGTTCGTCATCAACAAGGCGGATGCCTCGGGGGCGGGCAAGCTCGAGTCGGAGCTGCGCGGGATGCTGGAGCTCGGCCACGCCACGGCCGGCGCCGACGACGCGCCGGGCTGGTGGCCGCCGATCCTGCGGACCGTCGCCGTGCGGGGGGAGGGGATCGGGGAGGTGGTTGACGCCATCGACCGGCACACCGCGCACCTCGACGCCGGCGGTGAGGGCGTCGCACGCCGGCACGCACGGGTGCGCCACCTCGTCCGGGAGCTGGCGCTCGAGTCCACCCGGCGGACCTTCTCACGGCTGGCTGCGGGTGAGGACGACCTTCTCGACACCCTGGCATCGCGGGTGGAGCGACGGGAGCTCGACCCGTACGCCGCAGCCGATGAGCTGCTGGTGGCCTCACGTGCGGCAACCGGCTGAGGGCGCGAGCGCTCCCTCGTCGTAGGCGCTCGACGCGTCGGGGGCCGGTGGTGCGGGTCGCGCGTGCGACCGCAGCGAGGACGTCGGCCGGGCAGCCGGACTCCCCGACGGATGGGCGGGGTGGGTGACCTCCGAACCTGCGGGAGCACCACTAAGGTTCCCGCGGAGTGAGCGGGGAGCGCTCACCGCGACCCGGTTGCGGGGCGCACCGCCCCCTGGGCCGGGTAGCCCCCGCTGCGCCATGGCGACCGGTGGGCGGCACCCTGACGAGACGAGCGAGGTAGACGTGAGCACAGCGACCCGACAGCGCGCCAGCATCCAGCGGGTACGTCCGAGCGTGCTCGGGGGCCGGTATCCGGCCAAGGCCGTGATCGGTCGGCCCGTGGACGTCACAGCCGACATCGTCGGGGACTCCCACGACCTGCTCGCCGCGGTCGTGCAGTACCAACGTGACGGCGGCACCGGCTGGCAGGAGGCCTGGCTGCAGCTGGAGCGCAACGACCGGTGGGAGGGCAGCTTCACGCCCGCCGCCCTCGGCCGTGTGCGCTTCCGGGTCGTGGCGTGGGTCGATCACCTCTCGACCTGGGTGCGCGACACCCGGACCAAGACCGCGGCGGGGATGCTGGAGGAGGTCGACCTGGCCGTCGGTGCGGAGATCTACGCCCGGCGGGCCAAGCGGGCCAGGGACAAGGACCGTGAGCGACTGCGGGCCGTGGCCGCACAGCTGACCGACGCCTCCCTGGACGCCGCAGCGCGGGCCGACCGGGCCACCTCCGAGGACATCGCCGGCCTCGCACGCCGCTACGACTCCCGGGCCCATGCGGTGCGCTCGGCCACCTACGAGGTGGAGATCGACCGTGAGCGGGCGGCGTTCTCCACCTGGTACGAGCTCTTCCCCCGCTCCGCCTCACCCGATCCCGAGCGTCCCGGGACGCTCCGTGATGTGATCGATCGGCTCGACCACGTCAAGGGGATGGGCTTCGACGTCGTCTACCTGCCACCGATCCACCCGATCGGCGTGAGCCACCGCAAGGGTCGCAACAACAGCGTCCACGCTGCGCCGGATGACCCGGGTTCGCCGTGGGCCGTGGGTGGTCCGGAGGGTGGCCACCTCGACATCCACCCCGAGCTCGGTACGGCCGCCGACCTGCGCGCCCTGGTGGCGGCCTGCCAGGACCGGGGCATGGAGCTCGCCCTCGACATCGCGTTCCAGTGCTCGCCGGACCACCCGTGGGTCAGCGAGCACCCGGAGTGGTTCAAGCAGCGCCCCGACGGGTCGATCCAGTACGCGGAGAACCCACCGAAGAAGTACCAGGACATCTACCCGATCGACTTCGAGACCCCCGATGCGGACGCGCTGTGGGCCGCGCTGAAGGGCGTGTTCGAGCACTGGATCGCCGAGGGGGTCCGCATCTTCCGGGTGGACAACCCCCACACCAAGTCCTTCGCCTTCTGGGAGTGGTGCCTGGGTGAGCTCAAGGCCGAGCACCCGGGGTGCATCTTCCTCGCCGAGGCCTTCACCCGGCCGAAGGTGATGTACGAGCTCGCGATGCGCGGCTTCAACCACTCCTACACCTACTTCACCTGGCGCCGCCACAAGCAGGAGATCGAGGAGTACTACACCGAGCTGTTCCACACCGAGGTGGCGGACTTCTTCCGACCGAACTCCTGGCCGAACACCCCCGACATCCTCACCGACCAGCTCCAGCACGGTGGCAGAGCGATGTACGTCCAGCGGCTGGTGCTCGCCGCCACGCTGACCGCCAACTACGGGATGTACGGCCCCGCCTTCGAGCTGATGTGGTCGGCGAACCGCCCCGGGGCCGAGGAGTACCTCGACAACGAGAAGTACGAGATCAAGACCTGGGATGCCGACCAGCAGCACTGGTCGCTCGCCGAGGTGATCCGGCTGGTCAACGGCATCCGGCACCGCCACCCCGCCCTGCAGCAGGACCGCACCCTGCACTTCCACGAGATCAAGAACGACCAGCTGCTCGCCTACTCCAAGACCGACCGGTCGGGGCGGGACGTGGTGCTTATCATCGTCAACCTCGATCCCTACAACACCCATGCCGGCACCACCTGGCTGGATCTCGAGGCGCTCGGCCTGCAGCCCGACACCGACCACTTCGAGCTGGTGGACGTGTTCGGCGGCGGGACCTACCACTGGCACGGCCCGGAGAACTTCGTCCAGCTCGACCCCCACGTGGCCCCGGCGCACATCTTCGAGATCCGACTGCCGCCCCGCGACGAGCGCGACCACGACCCCGGCGTCTGATCGGCACGGACCACGACCCCGGCGTCCGCCCCGCCCCCGTCCGCCCCGCACCCGCCCGCCCCGCACCGTCCAACCCGTCCGCCCCGCCCCGCCCCCGTCCGCCCC
>PXDB01000011.1 GCA_003565155.1 Nitriliruptoraceae bacterium
CGGCGGGGATGGGTCACGAGCCGCCGTAGCGATCCGTGCACCACCCCTCGAAGGGGTTGCGGTCGCCACAGGTGCTCCCGAACCACTCGTACTCCGAGCCCGGCGAACTCCAGGTGTAGAGCCCATCGCAGCTCTCCCAGTCCCCAGCCGCGCACTCGTCCCAGAGCGCGTCCAGCAGAGCGTCCTGGCCGTACCCCTCGTCGAAGTCGCCCTCCAGCCGGCCGCCCGGGTACAGGTCGACGCACCAGACCCCCATGCCGACGGGTTGGTGCTCGTTGCAGCTGTCACCCATGCCCTCGTAGATCGAGCCGGATGGCGAGAGCCGGTACAGGTCGTCGCACGCCAGCAGCTTGCCCCGCGTGCACGCGTCCCACAGGTGGTCGAGGGTGGGGTCGTCGCCGTAGTCGTCGGCGGTGGCCGGTACCGGGTCACCACCGTCGGCCCGCGGCGCTTCGCACCGGCCGCCGTTGCCGGGAGGTCGCCGGAGACCGCAGGTGTCGCCGAACGCCTGGTGGTCCGAGCCGTCCGGGCTGTCACGGTAGAGCTGATCGCAGGCAGCGAGGTCACCCTCTGCGTCGCAGGCGTCGTAGAGCGCGTCCAGATGGGTCTCGTCACCGTCGTCGTGCACACCGTCGTCGTCCACGCCGTCGTCCTCCACGGCGTCGTCCTCCACCGCATCGAGCACCCACCCGAGGCCGTCCCACCCGTCGGGGAGCCCCGGCAGCCCGCTGAGGGCGCAGTGGGTGACCGGTGTCACGGGGTCGTCGACGATCGCGTCGAGGTACCGCGCCACGAAGGCGTAGGTGGTGCTGACGCCGACCACCTGTCGCCCCTGCTCGTCGCTGAGCTCCGTGACCACGCCGGCCACCTGACCGTGCGGGGTCAGCAGCGGCGCGCCGCTGAGGCCGTGGTCCGTGATCCCCTCGGCGGCGAGCGCGATGCGCTCGCCCTCCTCCACCTGGAACGACCGCACCGTCGCCTCCAGGACGGAGAGGTCCGGTTGCGGGGCGGGGTAGCTGAGCGCGGTCACCGGTTGCCCCTCGACCAACTCCTCCGTCGCCGCCCAGCCCAGCGTGGTCGCCATGGGGGTCTCCACCCAGACCACCGCGAGGTCGGGCCACCTCCGGCGACCGACGACCTCGCCGTCGACGGTGGTGCCGTCACGGGAGGTCAGTCGTGGTGAGGGATCGATCGCCACCACGTGCGCGCTGGTCACCAGCAGGTGATCGCTGACGGCGAACGCGGTGCCTGCGGCGGTGGTGTCGCAGCCCTCCGCGTCGATCCGCCAGACCGCGTCCCCGAACCGCTCACCGAGCTCCTGTGCGCTGTGCTCGACGAGCGTCGTCGCGTCCGCCTCCCCTTCGTCGTCGACGCCGGCCTCGGGCGCGGTGACCGGCACCGCGGCCTCGTCGCCACCGCGCAGGACCAACAGCCCACCGACGCCGACCAACGCCACGAGAGCGACCAGCGCGGCAGCCACCCCGGCGAGCAGCCAGGTCCTCCTGCGGTTGCCCTCGGATCCTGCGGGCGACGGTGGGGGCTGCGGTGCTCCCGGCGGCGGTGGTGGGGGTCGTCCGGCGCCACCGGAAGGGCCGGACGGAGGGAGGGGACCGGAAGGACCAGACATGGCTCGACACCTCTGCGGACGCTCGCACCGGCACGGGCATGGGTACGCGTTTCCACCCTCCCGACAGCCTGCCAGTCCCTCCGGCGGGGGGTAGGGCCGTCGGACCGCTGCTGTGCAGGGTCCAGGAGGGCAGCGCCGCTGCGCCAGGTACGTTGCAGCGGGTGGGACGCCGACCGACCACGCGTCCCGCCCGGTGCGGGACGGGTATCCGCCGGTCACCCACGGCACCGCAGGAGCGCAGATGTCCGCCGATCAGACGCCCGCCAGCAGCGAGACCTCGACCGGGCCGGCTCGCCGCAACGGGCTGCTCGCACCCGTCGTCGTCCTGCTGGTCGTCGGGGCGCTCGCGCTCGCCGCGTGGGGTGGCGGCTCCGACGAGGCAGCGGATGCGCCACCCGCTGCCGCGGACGTGGAGGAGCTCGGCGAGGAGCTGCCCGACGAGCTGACCACCGACGGTGAGGTCGACCTCGAGGAGCAGGTCGCCGACCAGCAGCTCGCCGAGGAGGAGGCACGGGAGGCGTTGGACGCCATCGCTACCCGGGAGGCGGATGACCCCCGGGCGCTCGGTGACCCGGACGCACCGGTCGCCATGGTGCAGTGGGCCGACTTCCTCTGCCCCTTCTGCGGGGTGTTCTCCCGCGACACCGAGCCGGAGCTGATCGAGCGCTACGTCCACACCGGGCTGATGCGCATCGAGTGGCGGGATCTGCCCTTCCAGGGCGAGCAGGCGTTGCTGGCCGCCCTCGGTGGGCAGGCCGCCGCGGAGCAGGACGCCTTCTGGGCCTACCACGAGGCGATGTTCGCCGAGGACCTGCGCCAGGCGGAGGGACGGGTCGACCGTGACTTCCTCCTGGACATGGCCGGACAGCTCGACCTCGACGTCGACCGGTTCGCCGCCGACCTCGACGACCCCACGCTGCAGGAGCGCGTCGAGGGCGAGGCGGTGCTGGCCCAGTCGCTCGGCATCAGCGGCACCCCGGCCTTCATCGTCGGCGGTTATCCCCTGGTCGGCGCACAGCCGATCGAGTCCTTCGTGCAGGTGATCGAGGCCGCGGCCCAGGACGCGGACGCCGAGCTGCCGTGATCGAGATCGGCTACCTCGCCGCGTTCCTCGGGGGTGTGCTGACCCTGCTGAGCCCCTGCGGTGCGCTGCTGCTGCCGTCCTTCTTCGCCTACGCCTTCGACCGCCCCGGGGTGCTGCTGCAGCGCACCGCGGTGTTCTCCGCCGGCCTGGCGACGGTGATGGTCCCGCTCGGCACCGGTGCCGCCCTGGCGAGCCGGCTGCTGCTGTCCAACCAGGAACGCCTGGTCGCCGGTGCCGGCTGGCTGCTGATCGGCCTCGGGGTGCTGACCGCCGCCGGGATCGGTCGCGTCCTCCCACAGCTCACCGGTCGGGCCCAGGCCCGGGTAGCGGGACGGACCTCACCTGCAGCGGTGTTCGGGCTCGGTGCGGTCTACGGGGTCGCCGGCTCCTGCGCCGGGCCGATCCTCGGTGCGGTGCTGACGATCGCCGCCCTCGACGGCCGGCCCGTCCACGGCGGGGCGCTGCTGGCGGTCTACGCCCTGGGCATGGCGGCGCCGCTGTTCCTGCTCGCCGGGGTGTGGGAGCGGTTCCAGCTGGGCACCCGCGGGTGGCTGCGGGGGCGGCCGGTCCAGCTCGGCCGGGTGCAGCTACACACCACCTCGCTGCTCACCGGCGGGCTGTTCGCCGCCATCGGGACGTGGCTGGTGACCTCCGGTGGGGCGCTGTCGCTGCCGGGTCTGCCCGACACCACCCAGCTGGAGCTCACCGCCCAAAACCGGCTGCTCCAGCTCGACCAGGTCGCCCCCGACCAGCTCGTGCTCGCCGTCATCGCCGTCGTGGCGGTGGCGGTGCTGCTGCGCCGTGCCTGGACGCGGCGTACACCGCAGCCGGATGAGGCCGATCGCCCCGCCGCCTGACGGCCACCGACCCTGCGCACGGCGACGACGCCGTGGGGGCGGGGTGTCAGCCGATCCGGTCCCGACGCAGCACGGTGCAGTGGTAGACCCCCGCCGGCGAGGTGACCGTCACCCGGTCGCCGGGGCGGCTGCCGAGCACGGCGCGGGCAAGGGGTGCTTCGCTTGAGGTGCGGTGTTCGTCCATGCCGGCCTCGACCGGGTGCACGATCAGGAAGGACTCCCGGTCGCCGTCGGGGAACTCCACCTCGACCTCGTCGCCGATCTCCACGATCGAGGGGTCGTCGATGACGTCGCCGGGGGCCACGGCGTCACGGAGCAGCACCTCGAGATCGTCGAGCTGCTCCTTGAGCTGCGTGCGTTCGGTGACCAGTTCCTCGGTCCGTTCGGCTGCCAGGTCGTCGTCGATACGGGCCAGCCGTGCCGTGCCGCGGGACAGGCGGTCCTCGAGCCACGCACGGCCCGCAGCGGTCAGCACGACGGGGGCGCGGACGAGGGTCGAGTCAGCAGCCATGATCCACCTCCGAACGGGGAAGGCGATGGGAGAGGCGTGTCGAGAACAGCATGGCGCGCAACACGCGTTGAAGCCAGGCTTCACCGTATCGCACCTGTCGCGGGGGCGTCGAGGGTCCGTCGACCCACGACAGCGGTCGCTGACGGCCTGCCGGGTTTCAGGTCCTGTGGCCGTGCAGCACCCACACGAGCTCGGTAGGGGTGGTGCCCGGGTTGGACCATCCACCGATGCTGGCGTCGTCGGTGAACAGCGCGTCGCCTTCGTGCAGGGTCTCGGTGCGTCCCGCCAGCTGCAGGTCGAGCACGCCCCGGACCACGGTGACCGACTCCGCCGCCTTGACGTCGAAGGGGCTGCGGTCGCCGCGGGCGCCGGGTGCCGCCGACAGCGACCACAGCGCACCGGTGCCCGGACCCTGCAGGAGCTGCTCGCCCGCCAGGCCCGGCTGGAGCTGCCGCTGCTCGCGCCCGCTCCGGCGGGAGACCTGGTAGCCAGGGCCCGCGGTCTCCCCCGGACCGAAGGGCACCCCGAGGACCTCCCACAGCCGCATCAAGGTGTCACCACCCGGTCCGCGCACCCCGCGCTCGACCTGGGACAGCGCGGACGGCGAGATCCCGACCCTCCGGGCGAGGTCCGCCTGCGCCATGCCCCTGGCCAACCGCTGCTGACGGATCACGGTGCCGAGCCGTTGACGGGTGCTCCTCACCTCGCCGACCGCGACCAGGTCGCCGTCCTGCACCCGGACGGTGCGGGTGCGGCCGAGTACCCCGCCGGCACGGCCGTCGGCCTTGCGCACGGTCAGTGCGAAGGTCGCGTCCGCCTCCCCGGCGCGGCCGGCCTCCACCACGACCTGGGTCACCTCGGTGAGCCGCCGCAGGAAGCTCGGTCGGTGGGCACCGATCTCCAGGGGCCACAGGGCGAGGCTCCGTCGCCGGTACAGCCGGGGGCAGGTGGCCAGGAACAGCTCCAGGGCGGCGTCGTCGGACCACGCGGACTGCACCGCGCTGAGCCGGTCGAAGGCGAACACCGCGCCGGTGCCCACCCGGTCGTCGGCAGCACGCACGTCCGCCAGCGCGTCCTCCAGGCTGGCATCGGCGGGAAGGGCGTGGGGCAGCGGCGGGGTCGTTCCCGTCCGCACCGCTGACCAGTCCAGGACCTCCACGCCCTCCGGCACGGGGCCCTGCCAGGCTGCGCGCACCGTGACGAGCACCAGCGGGACGCGGCCCTCGGCGGCGGCCCGGTAGCGGGCGACCACCAACTCCAGCAGCTCCCCGGCGTCGGCGAGGACCACGAGGTTGTCGCCGATGTGGACGCCGTCGACCAGCGCGTCCAGCGCCTCCGTGCCGCTGGTGGGTGCCGATGCGCTCATGCACGGGTCCCTGTCGGTCGCGGGCCGTGACCACAGGTCACGAGGCTGCCCCCCGGCGGGGCGGCCGGGGGCACACGCTAGAGGCAGCAGCAGGGGCCGTTCAGGACGCCAGCTCTGCCGGCGTGACGGGGTCGGTGTGCCGCTGCTCGATCGCCGCGGCGATGCGACCGACCCCGAGCACCATCGCCGCGGTGCGCAGGTCCAGTTCGCGGGAGGATGCGACCGCCCACAGGTCGTCAAGCGCCCGGCACATCCGGTCCTCGAGCCGCTCGGCGACGTGCTGGGCGCTCCACCGCTCCTGATGCTGGTTCTGCTGCCACTCGAAGCAGGACACGATCACCCCGCCCGCGCTGGCGAGGACATCGGGTACCACCGTCACCCCGCGCTCGACGAGGATCCGGTCGGCCTCGCTGGTGACGGGGCCGTTCGCGGCCTCCGCGATCAGCCGCGCCCGGACCCGCTCGGCCTGCGCCGTGTCGATGGCGCCCTCCAGTGCCGCGGGCACGAGCACGTCGCAGTCGAGCGCGAGCAGCTCGTCGCTGTCCACCACCTCGCCGTCGGCGGCGATCACCGAGGCGTGGTCGGCCTTGGCAGCGGCGACCGCGTCGATGTCGAGGCCCGCGGGGTCGTGCACCCCGCCCCGGCTGTCGGACACCCCGACGACCCGCATCCCGTCCCCGGTCAGCAGCCGGGCGAGGTGGGCGCCGGCGTTGCCGAACCCCTGGATGACCACGCGTGCGTCGGGGTCCAGCCCGAGGCGGCGGGCACCGGCGTGGACCACGGTCCGGCACCCGGCGGCTGTGGCGGTGTCACGACCCAGCGAGCCGCCGGCGGCCAGGGACTTGCCAGTGACGACCCCCGGCTGGTGGCGGCCGGTGACGCGGCTGTACTCGTCCGCCATCCAGTCCATGTGGCGCTGGCCCGTGTTGACATCCGGGGCGGGAACGTCCACCGAAGGCCCGATGCTGTCAGCGATGGCTCGGGTGTAGCTGCGGGTCAGCGACTCGAGCTCCGGCTCGCTGAGCTGCTTGGGGTCGACGGTGACGACGCCCTTGCCGCCACCCAGCGGCAGGTCCACCACCGCGGTCTTGACGCTCATCAGCGTCGCGAGCCCGTCCACCTCCGCGGCGGTGACGTCCGGGTGGAAGCGCGTCCCGCCCTTCGCCGGGCCGCGGGCGGTGGAGTGGGCCACCCGGAAGCCGGGCACGATCCGGGTCGCGCCGTCGTCGGTCCGGTAGGGCACCTGGACCGCCAGGGAGCGTTCCGGCTGGTGCAGTACCGCCCGGATCCGGTCGGGTAGCCCGAGCTCATCGGCGGCGGCGTCGATGGCGTGCAGGGCGAGCTCGTGTAGGTCGATCGTCACGTCGGAAGCCTTCGCGCACTCGTGCGCGGCGACGTGACGGCAGGCGACACCGCCCGACCCCGCGCGGGATGGGCGACGCACCGTTGCGTCACGCAGAGCATAGCCATGAAGCTGTGCTTCATGTCCACCCGAGGTCCCCGGGAACACCGCGGTCCCGGTGCGGCGTTGTGGCTGTTCCCACGTCCCGCACCGCCAGGAGACCGAGATGATCGATCAGGACCGTTACGTGCTGAAGGTCCGCACCCCCCACGCACCCGAGGCTGCGGACGAGCGGGTGCGGGCTGCGTTGTCCGCCGAGGGCTTCGGGGTCCTGACCGAGATCGACGTCACCGCCACCCTGAAGGCCAAGCTCGACGTCGAGGTCGCGCCCTACCGGATCCTGGGGGCGTGCAAGCCGTCCTACGCCCACCAGGCGATCGCCATCGACCCGATGATCGGCGGGCTCCTGCCGTGCAACGTGGTGGTCCGGGCGCACCCGGAGGGGGGCTCGGAGCTGATCGCCATCGACCCGGCAGCGATGATGGGCCTCACCGGTGACGCCGCGCTCGAGGGCATCGCCGGACAGGTCGCCGAGGAGCTGACCCGTGCCCTGGAGGTTGCCGCCGCGCAGGACTGATCGGTCCTGACGGTCGGCGGCCCCGGTCAGCGGGTGGCGGGCGCCGCCGGCTGACCGGGGTCCTCCAAAGACGGTCCGGTGTCCCCGCCGTCCGGTTTCTGCGGTGCGTCCTCCGCCGCCTGTGCCTGGGTCAGCCGGACCCGACCGACCAGCATCGTGGTCACCCCGTCGAGCACGAGCTGCACACCAAGCACCGTGCCGAGGAACCACAGGGCGGAGTCCGGGAAGCCGGCGAGGATCAGCAACGCCAGCAGCAGGGTGACGGCCCCGCTGCACAGCAGCACCCCCCGCGGCATGCCCGGCTGGAAGGCCAGCACCACCCGCAGCACCCCACCGACGAGCAGCAGAGAGCCCGCCAGCAGCGTCAGCGTCAGGAGCCCGATCCCCGGGTTGGTGACGAAGCCGAAGCCCAGCACCCCGATGAGGACGCCGTAGGCCAGGTTCCACCGCCGCGCGTGGTCGGACCAGTTCACCAGCGCACCGCCGGCGAGCACGATGCCGCCGAGCAGCAGCATCCACCCCGTGAACAGCACGGAGATCACGCCGGCCAGCGCGACGTGGCTGAGCACGATCGCGCCCGCCACCACCGAGAGCCCGCCGAACAGCAGATCCCACCCGTTGCGCTGGCGTTCCAGTACCAGCCGCTCCTGCCCGCCCATCCTCGCACCTCCCGTGCGCTGCCAGGAGCGCCGGCGCGACCTGGCTGTCCCAGCTTGCACCTTGCCGCAGGTGCCGTCGAACAACCGGCGCGAGGTCGGGCTCCTACCGCTCACCAACCACCTGCGGCTACGGTCCCCCTGGTGGGAACGAGGTGGGCGTGGGGAGCACGGCCGACAGGGCGTCGTGGTGGCGGACACCGGATCTCCCGGTGCGTTCCTGGCTGCCCGCCTACCGGCGGCAGCGGCTGCAGGGTGATCTGCTGGCCGGGGTGGTCGTCACCGCCCTGGTGATCCCCCAGGCGCTCGGCTACGCCACCATCGCCGGTGTCCCCGTACAGGCCGGCCTGTACGCGGTGCCGGTGGCGTTGCTGGCCTACGTCGTCCTCGGCTCCTCGCCACAGCTCAACGTCGGGCCCGTGTCCACGGTGTCGGTGGTGTCCGGCTCCGTGGTGGCCGCGCAGGCGGGCGGGGACCCGGAACGTGCCATCGCGCTGACGATCGGTCTGGCGCTGATGTCGGGCGCGGTCCTGGTGATCGCCGGGCTGCTGCGCACGGGCTGGGTCGCGGAGTTCCTCTCCAAACCGATCGTCACCGGCTTCGTGTTCGGGCTCGCGGTGGTCATCATCGTCGGCGAGATCCCCCGCCTCCTCGGCCTGCCCGGTGTGGAGGGACCCGTCCTGTCCCGGCTGATCGCCACGGTCCAGGCGCTGCCCGGGGTGCATCCCCTCACCGTGGTCCTCGGCGTGGTCAGCCTCGCGGTGCTGTTCGTGGGCGGGGCGGTCGCCAAGGTCGTCCCCTGGGGCCTGCTGCTGGTCGTCGGCTCCCTGGTGGCGTCGCAGGTGCTCGGGTTCGCCGATCGCGGCGTCGAGGTGGTCGGCGCCGTGCCCGCCGGCCCGCCGGTACCCGGTCTGCCCGCGCTCACCACCGCCGATCTCGCGGCCCTGGCGGTGCCGGCGATCGGTCTCGCGCTGGTCGGGCTCGCCGAGAGCCTGAGCGCGGCGCGGCTGTTCGCCGCCTCGGGTGGGTACCGGATCGACACCGACCAGGAGTTCGTGGCCACGGGGGCGGCCAACATCGCCTCGGGGCTGTTCGGCGGCCTCGGCGTGGCCGGCAGCCTGTCGAAGACCGCCGCGGTGGTGCGCTCGGGTGGCACCACCCAGGTCACCAGCGTGGTCGCGGCCCTGGTGACGCTCGCGATCCTGGTGCTGTTCGCCCCGACGCTCAGCGCCCTGCCACGCGCCGTCCTGGCAGCGGTGGTGGTCCACGCGGTCTGGGGGCTGATCGACGTCGCCAGCCTGCGCCGCTACGCGCAGGTGCGCCGCAACGACCTGGTGGCGGCGCTCGGCGCGCTGCTCGGGGTGGTCGTCTTCGGGACCCTGCCGGGGCTGGCCATCGCCGTGGGGCTGTCGTTGCTGGGGCTGGTCTACCGCTCCAGCCGCGTCGAGGTGGAGCAGCTCGGCCGGCTGCCCGGGGAGAAGGCGGCGTGGGGGGCGGTGACACGCCACCGCTCCCACCGGATGATCGAGGGCTTGCAGATCCTGCGGCTCGACGCGTCGCTGTTCTGGGTCAACGCCGCGTCGGTGGAGGAGCAGGTGATCGCCATCGTCGACGCCGATCCGACGACCCGGGCGGTGATCCTGGACCTCGAGGCCACCGACCAGCTCGACAGCACCAGCACCGACATGCTCACCAAGCTGCTCGAGCGGCTCCGGCGCCGGGACGTCGACCTGTACCTGGTGCGGGTGCTCTACAGGGCCCGGGTGGTCCTCGAACGTGCCGGCCTGCGCGAGGCCATCGGCGACGACCACCAGTGGCGCACGATCTCCGAGGCGGTGGTGCGGGCACGTCACGACCACGGGCTGGCCAAGCCCGGTCAGCCCCTGCCCGACGACGCCCGGCCGCTCGCCCCGCAGCGGCGGCCGACGCACGGACAGGACGCGACACCCAGCACCTGACGCCGATGCCGTACGGTCCCACAGCAGATGTACGGACATATGGCGCGTCCCGTCGGGGCGCCGGGCGAAGGAGGCACGGGTGCGGATCGTGATCGTCGGCGGGGTCGCCGCAGGGATGTCCACGGCGGCACGAGCGCGCCGGCTCGACGAGTCGGCGGAGATCATCGTGTTCGAGCGTGACGCCTTCGTGTCCTTCGCCAACTGCGGTCTGCCGTACCACATCGGTGAGGTGATCGAGGACCGGGACCGTCTGCTGCTGCAGACCCCTGAGAGCCTGCGGGCCTCCCTCAACCTCGACGTCCGCGTCGGCACCGAGGTGGTCGCCATCGACCCGGTGGCGCGCACCGTCACCGCACGGGTCAACGCCACCGGGGTCGAGGAGCAGCTCTCCTACGACCGTCTGGTGCTCTGCCCCGGTGCCGTGCCCATGGTGCCGCCCCTGCCCGGCGTCGAGGACCCCCGGATCCACGTGCTGCGCCGCATGGAGGACATGGACGCCATCAAGGCCCGCGTCGACGCCGTGGACACGGACGGCCGGCCACAGGTCAACCACGCCGTGGTCATCGGCGGGGGCTACATCGGCCTGGAGATGGCGGAGAACCTGCGCCACCGGGGCCGCGACGTGGCGCTGGTGGAGCTCGCCGACCAGTTGATGCCGCCGCTGGACCGCGAGCTGACCTCGGCGATGGAGGGTCACCTGCGTGCCAACGGGGTGGCGCTCCACCTCGGTGTCGGCGCCTCCAGCTTCGCGCCCACCGCCGACGGCCGGCTCGGCGTGACCCTCGCCGACGGCACGGAGCTCACCACGGATCTGGTCCTGCTCGCCGCCGGGGTCCGCCCCAACACCGCCCTGGCCGAGGCCGCCGGGGTGGAGCTCGGGCCCCGCGGCGGCATCGCCGTCGACGACCACCTGCGGACCAACCTGCCCGACGTCTACGCCGCCGGTGACGCTGTGGAGGTGCGCCACCGCGTGCTGCCCGGCCCCTGGCTGATCCCCCTGGCCGGGCCTGCCAACCGCCAGGGCCGGGTGGTCGCCGACAACCTGTGCGGCCGGGACACCACCTTCGGCGAGGTCCAGGGCACCGGCATCGTCAAGGTGTTCGACCTGACCGCCGGCGGGGTCGGGGCGAACCAGCGGCAGCTCGAGGCGGCCGGCATCCCCTTCGAGCGGGTCCACCTCCACCCCTCCGGCCACGCCGGCTACTACCCGGGGACCGCGGCGATGCACCTCAAGGTCCTGTTCGCCCCCGACACCGGCCGCCTGCTCGGCGCCGGCATCGTCGGCTACGACGGGGTGGACAAGCGCCTCGACGTGCTGGCCACGGCGCTCAGCGCCGGGCTGACGGTGTACGACCTCGAGACCCTGGAGCTGGCCTACGCACCGCCCTTCGGTTCCGCCAAGGACCCGGTGAACATGGCCGGCTTCCTCGGGGCGAACCTGCTGCGCGGTGATCTGCGGCTGTGGTACGCGGAGGCGTTCGAGGAGGAGACGGCCGGGGCACGGCTGCTGGACGTGCGCGGGCCGGAGGAGTTCGCCGCCGGTCACCTGCCCGGCGCGGAGCACCTGCCCCTCGATCAGCTCCGGGCCGCCGTGGACGACCTCGACCGGGACCAGCCGGTACGGCTGTACTGCGCCGTGGGCTTCCGCAGCTACCTCGCCTACCGCATCCTCGTCCAGCACGGCTTCGCGGACGTGGCCACCCTGGCCGGGGGGATGCACAGCTACCGGGCCGCCACCGAGCTCCAGGCCGACAGCGAGCTCCTGCCGCGCCAGCCCGTGATCAGCTACGCCGAGGCCGCAACCGCCGCCGGCGCGGCGGCGCGCTGACCTGCTCCAGCGGCGGCGGCACCGCCGTCGACGGGGCCGCGCCGGTCAGCAGCGCGTCCTCCTCCGCGGCGGCGAACACGTGCAGCCCGAGCCGGGCGGACAGCTCCCGGCACGCCTGCACGCCGCGCACGCTGTTGCCGTACACGTCCAGGGGTGGGGACCACACGGCGATCCCCATCTTCCCGGGGATCACCGCCAACAGCAGCCCGCCGACCCCGCCCTTGGCGGGGAACCCGATCTCGAAGGCCCACTCCCCGGCGAAGTCGTACATCCCGCAGGTGTGCATCACGCTGAGCACGTCCCGCACCCGGCGTCGCGGCAGGACCTGCGCGCCCGTGCGGGGGTTGCGGCCCCCCGCGGCCAGGGTCGCCGCCATCATCGCGCACTGGGTCGCGGTGACGTGCACCGAGCACTGCTGGAGGTAGCGGGTCAGCACCGCCTCGACGTCGCCCTCCAGGAGGCCCGCGCTGCGCAGCAGGTAGGCGGTGCCGCGGTTGCGGTCCGCGGTGGCGAGCTCCGCCTCGAGGGTGGCCGCGTCCACGGTCAACTCGTCCCCGCCGGCGAAGGCCTGCAGCGTGTCCAGGATCCGGGCGAACCGGGCCGCCGGGTCGGGGCCTGGCACCAGGCTCGTGGTCACCAGGGCCCCGGCGTTGACCATCGGGTTGAAGGGGCGCAGGGAGCGTTCGTCGACCCGCAGGGCGTTGAAGGCGTCACCGCTCGGCTCCACCCCCACCCGGGTCAGCACCACCTCGGGTCCGAGGTCGGCGAGCACCTGCCCGTAGGTGAACACCTTCGACACCGAGTGCAGGGGCACCGCCACCCCGTGGTCGCCGACGGCGTGGACCTCCCCGTCCACGGTGACCGCGGCGATGGCCAGGCGGTCGGCCTCCGCGCCCACCTCGGCGACGTCGAGGTAGCCGGCCCCCGACCGGTAGCAGCGCTCCCCGCCGGGCAGCGGCCAGGCGGCGACACGCTCGGCGAGCTCCGCCAGCCGGGTGCCGATCCGCCGGTGGGTCGCCGCGTCCGGCGTGCCGGCACCGGGGCCGTTCACGCGCGTGCGACCTCCACCTCGATGCCGTTGAGCACGGCGTTGCCGCTGACCGCGTCCACCTCGGTGCGGGGGCTGAGCACGTTGCTGTTGACGCCCGGCTGCCGGCGGGCGACGGAGAGCTCCACGCCGCCGAGGTCGTGCCCGAAGCCGTGGGGCAGGCTGACCACCCCCTCGCGCAGCCGGTCGGTGATCTCCACGGTGGCGGTGACCTCGCCGGCCGTGGAGCGCACCACGGCGTCCGCGCCGTCGGCGAGGCCCCGGGCGTCGGCGTCGGCCGGGTGCAGCTGCAGGGTGCACAGCTGCTGGCCCTTCGCCAGTCCGGCGACGTTGTGGGACCAGGAGTTGTTGGTGCGCAGGTGCCGGCGCCCCACGAGCGTGAGCGTGCCGTCGTCCACGTCCGCGGCACGGGAGGCGTCGTCGAGGTGGCGGGCGACCCGCTCGAGGTCGACGGTGATCGCCGCCGGTGCCAGGGTGATCCGTCCACTGGCGGTGGCCAGCACCTCGGGGATCCGTGGGGTGAGCGCCCCCAGGTCGACACCGTGGGGATGCGCCTCGAGGACCGCCAGGCTGAGCCCGTCCGGGTGGGTGCCGAACCCGTCGCCGTAGGTACCCGCCCGGAGCAGCAGGTCCAACAGCCGCTCCGGCCCGCGCCGCCGCGCCAGGGCCGCGGTGAGTTCCTCAGGGTCACGGCTGGCCAGCCGGGCGTCGTCGTCGGCGACCACCCCGGCGATCGCCTGCTGGAGCACGAAGGCGTCGGCGGCGTCGACGTCGATCGGCGGCTCCTGGCCCAACGCGATGGCGGCCAGGGTCAGCAGGATCTCCCACTCGTCGGGTTGGCCCGGGGCCAGGGGCACGGCGGCGGGGGAGTGGTTCGCGACGTTGCGGACCGCCAGGGCGCTGAAGGCGAGGTCGTAGTGGGCGCGCTGCAGGATCGCCGGCGGTGGGAGGATCACGTCCGCGTGCCGCGAGGTGGCGGTGATGTAGGGGTCCACCGCCACCACGAGCTCCAGCTCCGCCAGGGCCGCGTCCAGGCGGGCCCCGTCGGGGGTGGACAGCACCGGGTTACCGGCCACGGTGATGAGCGCGCGGACCTGCCCCTGGCCGGGGGTGACCATCTCATCGACGAGCCCCGCCACGGGCAGCTCACCGATGGCCTCCGGCAGGCCCCGGACCCGGCTGTGCCGGCGGGCGTGGCGGAAGGGACGCCGCTGCGCCCGGTGGTGGGCCGGCTTGGGGAACATCGCCCCGCCGGGCCGATCGAGGTTGCCGGTGAGCACGTTGATCACGTCCACCAGCCACGAGGTGACCGTGCCGAAGGGCACCGTGGAGGTCCCGAGCCGGCCGTACACCACCGCCCGCGGGCTGTCCGCCAGCTCCCACGCCAGCCACCGGATCTCCTCCGGCTCCAGCCCGCAGGCCGGCGCCACGCGTTCCGGGGTGAAGGGTGCGGCAAGGGCCAGCACCTCCTCCACCCCCTCGAGGTGGTCGGCCAGGTGCGCGCCGGGGTCGACCAGGCCCTCGGTGGCCAGGGTCTCGACCACGGCCAGCAGCAGCCACACGTCCGCACCGGGGCGGATGGCGAGGTGGCGGTCCGCCCGCTCGGCGGTGCGGGTGCGGACCGGGTCGACGACCACCACGCGACCGCCACGCTTGCGCAGGGCCGTGAGCCGGCCCGGCAGGTCCGGCGCGGTCATCAGCGAGCCGTTGGACACCCGCGGGTTGCCGCCGAGGATCACCAACAGCTCGGTCCGGTCGATGTCGGGTACCGGGATCGCCAGGGGGTCACCGAACAGGTGCCCGCAGCTGACGTGCTTCGGCAGCTGGTCGACGCTGGAGGCCGAGGAGATGTTGGTGGTCTGCAGCGCCTTGGCCAGGGGGCGGATGTAGAGCTGGCCCGCCAGGGTGTGCACGTTGGGGTTGCCGAGGTAGAGGGCCACGGCGTCATGGCCGTGCTGCTGCTGGATGGCGGCCAGGCGGCGTGCCACCTCGGCGTAGGCCTCCTCCCAGGTGGCCTCCACCAGCCGGCCGCCCCGGCGGACCCGCGGGGTGGTGAGCCGGTCCGGGTCGGCCTCCAGCTCCCCGATGGTGGCCCCCTTCGGGCACAGGTAGCCGGCGCTGAACACGTCCTGCTCGTCCCCGCGCACCGACACCACCCGGTCGGCGTCGTCGAGCTCCAGGCGCAGCCCGCAGGTGGCCTCGCACAGCGGACAGGTCCGGATCACGGTACGGGTCACGGTCGCCTCCCAGGCCGCGGCTGTGCGGGAACCTACTCTTTGCCGTCCCCGGCTGGACCGGGAGCCGGCGCCGGGAGGGGACCATCGCCCCTCGACGCCTGCCCCGTGAGCGGCGACCATGGGGTCCCGCGAGTTGGAGGGCGGTCATGGACACCCTCGCCGATGCCGGCGCCCACGAGGCGCTGGTCGCCGTGGCCGGTCTGCGTACCGTGGACGCGGCGGCCATCGCCGACCTGCCGCGACGCGAGCTCTCCCCGGGGGTGACCTACGCCCAGCTCTGGGCGCAGGGCAGCTCCTTCGCCGGGGTGTTCCACCTCGAGCCCGGTGCCGCCATCCCCGCACACACCCACCGGTACCACTGCCACCACGTGTGGACGCTGGCGGGCGAGATCGCCATCCTCGACCGCACGTTGGGGGCCGGGTCCTACGCCTACGTGGCACCGGGCGAGCGCCACGACCTGGTCGCAGGGCCCGAGGGCGCCACCGCCTTCTACCTCTACCTCGTGGTGCGTGCCGCGTGAGCGGGGGGACCACGCCACGGCCGGCACCGAGGCGCACCATCATCATGGGTGCGGCCGGCCGGGACTTCCACGTGTTCAACACCGTGTTCCGTGACGACCCCGACACCGAGGTGGTCGCCTTCACCGCGACCCAGATCCCCGGCGTCGACGAGCGGACCTACCCGGCCTCGCTGGCGGGTTCCCGCTACCCGGACGGGATCCCGGTCCGTCCCGAGCGTGAGCTCGAGGATCTGGTCTGCCAGCTGGGTGCCACCGAGGTCGTCCACGCCTACTCCGACGTCTCCCACCTCGAGGTCATGCACACCGCCTCCCGGGTGCTGGCCACGGGCGCGGACCTGCGGCTGGTCGGCCCCCACGCGTCCATGCTCACCAGCAACGTGCCCGTCATCGCGGTCTGCGCCGTGCGCACCGGCTGCGGCAAGAGCCAGACCTCCCGGCGGATCGGGCGGCTGCTGCTGGATGCCGGCCTGCGCACGGTGCTGATCCGCCACCCGATGCCCTACGGCGACCTGGAGGCGATGCGGGTCCAGCGCTTCGAGACCCTCGAGGACATCGACGCTGCCGACCCGACCATCGAGGAGCGCGAGGAGTACGAGGCGCCCGTGGCCATGGGCATGATCGTGTACGCCGGTGTCGAGTACGCGGAGATCCTCGCCCAGGCCGAGGCCGAGGCCGACGTCATCATCTGGGACGGCGGCAACAACGACCTGCCCTTCGTCCGCCCCGATCTGCTGGTGACCGTCACCGACCCGCTGCGCCCGGGCCACGAGTTGGCCTACCACCCCGGCGAGACCAACCTGCGGATGGCGGACGTGGTCGTGATCAACAAGGTCGACAGCGCCGAGGCAGCCGATGTCGAAGAGGTGGCCACCAACGTCGCCCGCCACAACCCGACGGCCCGGATCGTGATGGCCCGCTCGCCCATCACCCTGGACGACGGGCGAACGCTCGAGGGGCTGCGGGCGCTGGTGGTCGAGGACGGGCCCACCATCACCCACGGCGGGATGCCCTTCGGTGCCGGGACCGTGGCTGCCCGCGCCGCCGGCGCCGCGGAGCTGGTGGACCCCCGTCCCTGGGCCGTGGGCTCCATCGCCGCCACCTACGACGCCTACCCGGGCATCGGCGCGGTGCTGCCGGCCATGGGCTACGGCCGCCAGCAGATCGCCGACCTGGCGGACACCATCGACGCGGCCGAGTGCGACGTGGTCGTGGTGGGCACCCCGATCGACCTGACCCGGCTGTTGGACGTCCGCCACCCCATCCGTCGCGCCACCTACGAGCTCGCGGAGGTGGGCGAGCCGACCCTGGAGGACGTGCTGGCCGACCACCTCGGCATCGAGGTGTGACCACGCCCCGCCCGGCGGAACCAGGCCGACGCCGCCGGCGTCCTACCCGTCGAGGGCGGTCCACGGGCCGCCGACCGTCGATGCGGAGGAGGGTGCGGTGATGATGTGGCGTCACAGCGCAGGGCGAGGGGCGGCGTTGCTGGCCGCTGGACTGCTGGCGACGGTCCTGGTGGCGTGCGGCGCGGATGACGCGGTCGAGTTCGGGGGCGACCCGGGCGGCGGCGCGCCCACAGCGCCCGAAGCCCCGGAGGAGGCCGACGGATTCGACCCGGAGCGTTCCCGCGAGCTGGCCGAGGGCTACCTCGGTGTCGCCGAGGAGGACGTGGAGGAGACCATGATGGTCAGGATCCTGCGTCGCGGGGAGGAGCGGTTCGCGGGCACGATGGATCTGCGGCCGGGCCGCTTCAACCTCGAACTCGACGCGGACGAGGACGGGGTCTACCGGGTCTCGCGGGTGGTGGTCGAGACCGCTGAGGGCGAGGACCTCGTCGTCGAGTGATCCGCCGGCGGTGCCCCCCAGCTGAGCGCCGCCGGTGCGTGCTGCGGCACCACCGGCGCACGCGGCGGCACGGGTGCCAGCCGCGCGTACCCCTCCCCGGGCGCCGGCCGCTGGTCCGGCTCGCCGCGGTTCGGCCACAGGGCCATCGCCCGCTCCGTCATCGCGGTGATGCTCAGGGACGGGTTGACGCCGAGGTTGGCGGTGATCGCGGAGCCGTCGGCCACGTGCAGCCCGCCGATGCCGTGGACCCGGTGGTAGGGGTCGATCACGCTGGCCGAAGGGTCCTCACCCATCGGGCACCCGCCGATGAAGTGGGCCGTGGTCGGGGTGTTGAGGGTGGCCTCGAAGATCGAGCCGATGGGCTGGCCGTCGATGCGTTCGGCTGCGTAGCGGGCCGCCTGGTTGGCGACGGGGATCCACGTCGGGTTCGGCTCACCGTGCCCCGGGCGGGTGGTGAGGCGCCGGCCGAACACCCCGCGCCGCCGGACGACCTTCAGGGAGTTGTCCAGGGTCTGCATCACCAGCAGGATCACCGTGCGCTCCGACCACTTGCGTGCCGACAGGCTCCTGAAGAACCGCACCGGGTGGCGCAGGATGGTGAGCAGGAACCGGAGGCTGCGGGGGATCCGGCCGCCGCCGTCGACCATCAGGGTCGAGGTCAACGACATCGCGTTGGATCCCCTGCCGTAGCGAACCGGCTCGATGTGGGTGTGCTCGTCGGGGTGGATCGAGGAGGTGATGGCCACCCCCGGGGCGTAGCCGGCCGCCCCGGCGCTGCCCGGGGTGCGGTCCTGGCTGTCCGCGGGCACGCGACGGGCGGTCGCGCCGACGATCGCCTCCGAGTTGGTCCTGACCAGGGTGCCGAGCGCAGGCGAGAGGCCGGGGAGCCGTCCACGGTCCCGCAGCTCGAACAGCAGCTTCTGGGTGCCGAGCGCCCCGGCGGCCAGCACCACCTGCTCCGCGGTCAGGCTTCGCCGGTCCGTGCGCACCCACGCACCCGGCCGCTCGTGGATGACCCGCCACCCGCCGCCGGGCAGGGCGATGAGGTCGACCACCTGGCGCTCTGCCAGCACCTCGGCGCCCGCGCCCTCGGCGAGGTGGAGGTAGTTGTGGTCGAGGGAGTTCTTCGCCTCGTACCGGCACCCGACCATGCAGTTGCCGCACCGGATGCAGCCGACCCGGTCGGGACCGAGCCCTCCGAAGTAGGGGTCACTGACCCGTTCGCCGGGCGTGCCGAACCACACGCCGACGTCGGTGGGGTGGTAGGTGTCGGCGACGCCGAGGTCGTCAGCGACACCCTTGAGCACCCGGTCGGCGGGGGTGGTGAAGGGCACCTGCGCCACACCGAGCATCCGCTTGGCCTGGTCGTAGTAGGGCGCGTACTCCGCCCGCCAGTCGTTGCCCGCGACCCAGTGCGGGTCACGCCAGTAGGCCTCCAGGGGCTCGTACAGGGTGTTGGCGTACACCACCGACCCGCCACCGACGGCCGAGCCGGAGATGACGAACACGTCGCGCAGCAGGGTGAGGCGTTGGAAACCCCGCAAGCCCAGCTTCGGTGCCCACAGGTACCTGCGCAGGTTCCAGTTGGTATCGGGGAGGGTGTCCTTGGTCCAGCGCTTCCCGCACTCCAGCACCGTGACGCGGTAGCCCTTCTCGGTGAGCCGCAGGGCGGACACGCTGCCGCCGAACCCGCTGCCGATGATCGCCACGTCGGTGTCGAACCCCATCACCGTCTCTTTCGTCGCCCGCACCCTGCTCCCGCGCGCAGCATCGCAGGTGACGCGCCGCCCGTGGGTGTCGAGCCGTCACCGGCCCCCTCGCTCGGCGTGGTCGATCGGGCCCAGACCCGGAGCTGTGCAGCGGAACGACCACTCAGCGGTCGGATGGCTGCACAGCTTGCCGGCCTCCCGGCTGTAGCCACCCCGGCCGGTGCCCGGGACCCGGGAGGGTCACCGTGCTGCGCCGAGTGCGGCCGCGTCGCCCCGGGCTGCCAGCAGCTCCCGGGTCACGTGCTCGGGCGCCTGCTCGTGGTGGCTGAAGGTCATCGTGAGCTCGCCGCGGCCGCCGGTCAGGGCCCGGTGCCGCGCAGCGAAGGTCTGGAGCTCTGCGGTGGGTGCGGCGGCCCGCACCACGGACCGGCCGTCACCGGCGGTGTCGGTACCCACGATGCGCCCGCGCCGCGCGGCGAGCTCGGCCATGACCGTGCCGGTGTGCTCGTCCGGGACCAGCAGTTCCAGGGTGGAGAACGGCTCCAGCAGGACCGGCCCGGCGTCGGCCACCGCGGCCCGGAAGGCGAGGATGCCGGCCATCTGGAAGGCGGCGTCGGAGGAGTCGACGCTGTGGTGTTTGCCGTCGAACAGCCGCACCGCCACGTCGACCACCGGTGCACCCAGCAGCGGACCGGTGCGCATCGCCTCACGCACCCCTTTCTCCACCGATGGGATCAGCGAGGAGGGGATCGCGCCCCCGACGATGGCGTCCTCGAAGCGGAATCCCTCCCCCTGTGGCAGGGGGGTGAGCTCGATGTGGGCGACCCCGTACTGCCCATGGCCACCGGTCTGCTTCACGTGCTTGCCCACGGCCGTCGCGCCGGCGGTGATCGTCTCGAGGTAGCGCACCGGGGCGTCGTCGACCTCCACCTCGATGCCGGCCCAGCGTCGGAGCCGCGCGAGGGTGACGTCGACGTGGACGGGACCCTGGAAGCCCAGGACCCGTCCGTCACCGTCCGGGTCCGGGGTGATGGAGGGGTCCTCCTCCAACGCCCGACGCAGCGCCGTGGTGAGCTTGTCGTCGTCGCCGGCCGCCGTGGCCCGCAGCGCCACCCGGTGGTAGCCGGGCGGTGCCGCCGGCACGTCGAGCTCCACACCGGTGCCGTCGGCAACCAGCAGATCGCCGGTGCGCACCGCGTCCAGCTTGGCGACGGCCACGAGGTCGCCGGCTTCCACACCGGTGGTGGGCAGCTGCTCCCGGCCGCGCAGACAGAACAGCTGGTGGAGGCGCTGTCGCTGCCCGGTGCGCTGCACCGTGAGCTCGTCGTCGGCGTGGAGCTCACCGGAGAGCACGCGCAGCAGGTTGATCCGTCCTACGTACTGGTCGCTGAAGGTCTTGGCCACGCAGGCCACCGTCGGCCCGTCGTGGGGGAGGGGGTGGGGAGCTTCGGCGGGTGAGGGGCACTCCTCGACGAGGAACCGCAGCAGCTCGCGCACACCCCGCCCGTCGATGGCGGCGCCGCACAGCACGGGGACGAAACCGCCCTCGGCGATACCGTGGGCGAACACCGACGCCACCACCTCCGGCGCGGGGAGCTCGCCCTCGAGGTAGGCCTCGAGGAGCGCGTCGTCGTTCTCCACCACCGCCTCGATCAGCGCCTCGCGTTCGGCTGCCGCCTCGGTCGCCAGTTCTCCGGCGGGCCCGGCACACTCGCCGTCACCGCTGAGGTCGATCACGCAGCTGTGGAGCACGTCCACGAGGCCGGTCAGCCCCTGCGCGTCGACGATCGGCAGGTGGACCGCCGCGACGCTGCGGCCGTAGCGCGCACGCAGGTCGGCGAGGCAGGCGCGGTGGTCCGCACGCTCGAGGTCGAGCCGGTTGAGGAACACCACGCGGGGGAGTCCCTGCTCGGCACAGGCCCGCCAGAGCTGTTCGTCCTGCGGTTGGATGCCGACGGTGGCGTCGAGCACGAGCACCGCGGCATCGGCAGCGAGTAGGGCGGGGTGGACGTCGCCCAGCAGCTCCGCGGCCCCGGGCGCGTCCAACACGTTCAGCTTGTGCTGCTCGAACTCGAAGGCGACCGCCGCCAGGGACAGCGACTGGCCCCTCTCCCGTTCCTCCGGTTCGTGATCGACCGTCGGGCAGCCCGCACCGTGCGGCCGTGCGTGGCCGGCGGCCGCCAGCATGGCCTCCACGAGCGTGGACTTGCCGGTGCCCGTGTGCCCGAGGACGAGCACGTTGCGGACGCGTTCGGTGGGGAATGCGCAGGCAGCCATGGCACCGGGCTCGCGGGCGTCTCCGGTACCGCAGGGGCCCCGCTGCCGTCGCGGCTCACCCGCCCGCGTGCAAGCCGGCATCTTGCCACAGCCCCGGCCGGCCACCTCCGGCACTCCGGCCCCGTGTGAGCGGCCGTTGGTCCCGGAACCGGGGTGCTCACCCCGGCGGCGGGATCCGCTCGACGCCAGGGAAGCGATCGAAGTCCTGGTCGAAGGACACGATGGTGCAGCGGTGCTCGATAGCCAGGGCGGCGAGGTGCGCGTCGTTGACCAGGTTGCCGCCGGTGCCGACATCGCGCAGCAGGCCGCGCAGCAGCTGCGGGTGCTGCCGGCCGGGTTCCAGCACCACGGCAGGTGCCGCCGACAGCCACGCGTCCACGACGTCCAGGGCCGCGTCGCTGGTCAGGGGTGCGGGGAAGATGCCGGGCTTGGTCGCGATCCGCAGGAACGCCAGGACCCCCACCCAGGCGAAGGCGACGGTGTCGCGGCCGGAGAGCGCGCCGTCCAGCCAGCGACGTGACGGTTCGTGCCGGTCGGCGTCGACGTTGACGGCGTAGAGCAGGACGTTGGCGTCGACGAGCTTCACGAGCCGGCACGCATCCTGCGCAGGAGCTCCTCGTCCTCGAGCTCACCGGCCAGCACCAGGGCCCGGTCGAGGGTGACGGTGGGGCGTCCGAGCGAGGCCGTCGGGGTGCGGAACGGTGCCGTGTCCTGCTCGCCACGGCGGATCGCGTCGTTGAGCGCTTCCTTGAAGCTGATGCCCTCCTCCCGCATCCGGCGGCGCAGCAGCTGCGCCGTATCCGGGTCGAGGGTCACCGTGGTCCGCATCAGGGCATCATAGCATCACCGCACGTGATGTCCTGATGCAGGCCTCGATACCGGACCTACCCGATCACGTACACCCGGCCCTCGCCCGCGCAGACGTCCTCCAGCCGGTGGAAGTAGCCGTTGTGCACCACCCGCCCCTGTTCCAGCGCCTCCGCACCCAGGGTGGAGAACACCGGCGTCAGCACGGCGTCAGCCGGAAGCCCCGGGATGCCGACGTACCCGCTGCCGGCGTCGAGGTCGTAGTTGATGACGCACAGGTGCGGCCGCGCGCCCTCGGCCAGCGAGTCCGGCTCCTGCGTCCACGCGACCAGCCCCCTGAGCCCCGTCGCGTCGGGTGGCAGCAGCCACCGGGTTCGCGCCCGGTCCCCGAGCTCCGTGAGCAGGTCCTCGGCGAACTCGCGGAGGGCGGTCACCCGGGCGAACAGTTCCTCGTTGGTGCCCCACACGAAGGTGTCGGAGAACCGCGCCTTCGAGGGGTAGACGTTCGACTCGCCGAGCTCCTCGAACACGAAGGTCTTCGTGTAGTGCTCGTTGGGCGCCGGCTCGTGCCGGACGTCGCGGATCTCGAACCCGAGCCCGACGTAGGAGGGCATATCGGTGAGCAGCAGGGCGGTCATCAGCCGGGCCTCGTTGCCGGCCCGGTAGAAGGCGTCGAACCGCGGGTCGTCCTTGTCGGCGGTCATCACGGTGTAGGCCGGTGCGGTCCGGCGGGTCGCCAGATCATCGAGGTAGCGGCGGAGGATGCGCAGGTACTCCGGGTCACCGACCACGTAGGACTGCAGGTCCCCGAGGGCCACGTCCGCCTCGGCCGTCTCGAGGTGGTCGAGCTCCTCGCCGTAGTGGAACACGTCCCGACCGGCGAGGAAGGCCTCGGCGAAGTAGCCGAACCAGGGGGCGTCGTGGGCCTGCTGGATGTGACGCTTGACCGCCCGGTGGATGTCGTAGTGCTCGTCGACCACCTCGGCGGGGACACCGTCGGGGCGCATCTGCACGTGGGCCATGTCGCCGCGCATGAAGTCGAAGTTGCCGATGTGCCGCGCGTGTGCGTAATGGGTGCACACGTAGTCCCAGGCCGCCTGTACGGGCCGCTCGAAGTCGAGCGCCCAGTCCCGGTTCTCATCGAGGCGCTCGTAGAACCGGTACCGCGCCATCGGCGAGAACACCCGCGAGAGGAACTGGGGCTCGCTGATGACGATGTCCGGCCACTCCATCCTGTAGCGGTCGACGACCATCTTCTCGCGGTCAGGGTCGATCTCGATGCCGCGGAAGGGCGGGGCCATCGTCGCCGGCACCGGTTCCAGCCCGAACCACTTCAGGTACTGGATCAGGTCGACGCGCCGGGCGATGCGGCCGTGCAGGTCGCCGGGGTCGCCGAACAGCAGCCGCAGCCGTACGTCCTCATCGAGGTGGAACAGCGCCTCGGCGTCCGCCGGTAGCAGCTCGCCTTCGAGCGCCGGCCCCCGCTCGTTGAGCCAGGTGACGATGGCGTGCACCACCTCGTCGAGCACCGGGTCGGTGTGGTCGACGATGCGGTGCTCCTCGATCCGCATCCACTCGAACAGGTGCGGGTTGGCCAGGGACTGCTCGGCGAAGCGGTCGGTGTGGGGGACGACGTCGAAGCCGACGGTGCGCCCGGTGACGTGCAGCAGGTTGCAGACGGCACGCAGCTGCCGCTCGATCGAGTCGAGGTGGGGCGCGACGGTGTACAGCTCGTCGGAGAAGTAGCTGCCGTCGAGGTGCCAGCTGGCCATGCCGTACAGGCTCTTCACGACCCCGGGTTCCCAGAAGGGCAGGAGCTGGATCGCGTCGAAGGCGGCCGGCAGCGTGAGGCCGTACTTGACGAGGTTGCCGAGGTCACCGACCGTGCGCAGGTTGACCCCCACCATGTTGGTCCGGGCGAGCCAGGAGCTGTCCGGCTGGCCGGCGACGGGTGAGCGCACCTCGGACGGCAGGTCGGTGAGCGGCGCATCGAGGTTGACGGCCTCCTCGGACAGTGCGACGTCGATGGCATCCCCGTGCCGGCGGTGCAGCACCTCCAGCACACGGTCGAGGGGCAGCGCGAGCGCGTCCTGCGGCCGCAGCCCGACGAGGAAGGAGCGGTCACCGCTGGCGTAGTCAGCGACCGATGGGGTCCAGCTGCCGGTGGTCATGGAGCGACGCGCGTGCTCGTCGCGACCCGGTGCTCGCCGCCGACGCGGAGGCTGTCGTCCCGCATGGGCCTGTACTCCCGCTCACCGTCGGATGGACCGAGGTCGGACTGCCGTCGTTCCCCTCGTCGTCAGCCCTCCGGGGGGCCAACCTAGTCGCCCACCACCAGGGACGGGATCCGGCGACTCACCCGCAACGGGGTGCAGCGCGGTGGTCTTCCGAGCGCATCACGCACGCGGATCCACGGCCGTCAGTCGACGAGCGGGGCCCTCGTCCGTTCGGACCCGACCGGCAGGACGGGCATCGTCCGGCTGTCCCTGCGGTCGCCTTCCGTACCGTCGGAGATGGTCAGTCGAGGTCATCAGTACCGCGAACCGGACCGTGCACTGCTGTGGCTCGGGGGTTCGATATGGCTGTCGACAGCTGTTCGAGGACGACTGCTGACGCGCGAAGGGACCGCGATGAAGATCCGACGCACGCTCACGATGGTGCTCGGCTTCCCGCTGTTGCTCTTCGCCTGCAACGGCGAGGAGACGGTGGAGGAACCGGAACCGCAGGAAGCGCCACAGGATGAGGAGGAGCCCGCCGACGAGGAGGTCCTCGATGAACTCGAGGAGCTCGATGAGGAAGAGGACGAAGCAGCGCAGGGGCTGAGCGTCGAAGACGGGACTCGCGACACCGGTGAGGTGACGCCGCGCGCGCCCGCCTCCGGGTTCCCGCAGGATGCGGTCGCGGTGGGCGAGACGGTGACCGTCGACGAGCTGGACGTCTCCGTGGTGTCCGCCATGCACGGGGAGGTGGCGGTCGACAAGTGGCTCGAGACCGGCCCGCCTGCCGCCGAGGGTCCGGAGGAGGGCAACGACTACGTGCTCGTGCTGTTCGAGGTCGGGAACTTCGAAAGCGACGAAGGGGAGGGTCCCCTCCTGCACTTCGGCCTCGTCGACGCCGACGACAACATCTACGACAACTCCCCGGACCCTGACAACCGTTACGACGCCTGCCCGGGCCAGAACCGGGAGATCTGGATCGGACCGTCAGGTTTCGGCTACGAGTGCTTCCAGGTGCCCGACGAACAGGTTGAGGCAGGTGACTTCACGGTGTTCGTGGAGACGCAGGTGACGCAGGAGGACACCGGCTGGCTGGAGGTCCCGGAGTTCGACGACCAGCGTGTGCTCACGGATGACGAGTAACCGGGTCTACTGACGCTGCCGTGGGTTGGTGAGGGGCGCCTACAAGGACGCACGCCGTGTTCTGCCTACGTTTCCGGCTGTTCGAAGGCTGGAGACGAAGGAGAGCCACGGCGTGCGCGTCAA
>PXDB01000052.1 GCA_003565155.1 Nitriliruptoraceae bacterium
GCTGCCCGCGCGTCCCCGGCCCCCAGCGGTGTGCAGCCGAACGACCCGTTCGAGGTCGACAGGCTGCAAACCCTACGCCGAGGTGGCAGCGGGCGGGGCGTCGGCGGGCGGCGGGCGGCCGGAGCGTGCACCGCGGGTGTCGTGCTGCCCGCGCGTCCCCGGCCCCCAGCGGTGTGCAGCCGAACGACCCGTTCGAGGTCGACAGGCTGCAAACCCTACGCCGAGGTGGCAGCGGGCGGGGCGTCGGCGGGCGGGCGGCGGACGGGGCGTTGGCGGGCCGGCAGCGGGCGGGGCGTTGGCGGGCAGCGGGCGGGGCGTTGGCGGGCAGCGGACGGGGCGTTGGCGGGCCGGAAGCGGGCGGGCTCAGGCGATGCCGCAGGTGGCGAGGATGAGGCGCGCGTCGATGCGGGCGGCCGCCAGCAGCTCCGACACCGCGACCGACTCGTCCGCGGTGTGGGCGTCGCGGATGTCACCCGGGCCGAGCACCACCGTGGGCAGACCGGCGTACCCGGCGGTCAGCCCGGCGTCACAGCCGTAGGGCATGCCCCGCACGATCGCATCGGCGCGCAACTCCGCTCCCACGGCGTCACGGGCGGACGTGACGATCGGCGTGCCGGGATCCGTCGCGGCAGCGTGGAACTGCCCACCCCACCACTCGACCCGGGGTGGGTTGGACGCCAGGAAGGGATGGGCAGCCGCCGCCTCGGCGACTACCTGCTCGAAGGCTGCCCTGGCGACCGCCTCATCCTCACCGGGGGCGACGCCGTAGCGACCCTCCCACACCAGGTGGTCGGCCTCCGAGGAGGCCCAGTCGCCGGCGAACAGCCGACCCCCGCAGATGGCGAAGGGACGCTCGAGCCAGGAGAAGAGCGGGTCGTCCACCGCGGCGTTGCGGCGCGTCTCGAAGGCGAGCACGGCGTCCTGGACCACCCGGAACACCTCGATGGCGCTCACGCCCTCCTCCCGGAGGCAGCCGTGGGCCGCCCTGCCGGGCACGTGCAGCCGCCAGGACAGGGCGCCGGCCACGGTGGGGACCACGGTCAACTCGGTGGGCTCCGGGATGAGGACGGCGTCGGCCCGGATCCCGCGTTCCAGCAGCGCGAGGGTGCCGCTGCCGCCGTCCTCCTCCCCCACCACGGTGCTCACGGCCAGGGGCCGGGCCAGGGTGATACCGGCGGCACCGATCGCCTCCACCGCCGCGATCGCTGCGGCGATGCCACCCTTCATGTCGCAGCTGCCACGTCCGGTCACCCGGCCGTCGATGACCGAGGCGTCCCACGGGTCCACGCTCCAGCGGGCCGGATCGCCGAGGGGGACCACGTCGATGTGGCCGTCGATGAGCAGCCCCGCGGGGGCCGGGTCGACGGCGCCCAGGGCGTCAGCGGCGGGGCGGGGCAGGCCGGTCCCCGCGCCATCGCCGCCGAGCCACCCGATGACCCCGTCCAGGGTGCCCCGCTCCACCTCGGCGCTGTAGTAGGGGTGGTCGACGAGCTCGGCCTCGGGGGTGGCGAACCGCTCCACCTCCATGCCGGCGCCGGCCAGCAGGTCCGCCGCGACGTCCTGCCCCGGCCCCTCCTCGCCGGGCAGGCTCTGCACGGCGACCAGCCGGCGGGTGAGGTCGACGATACGGCGCGCATCGAGGTGGTCGAGCACCCGGTCGAGCGCCGTGGGGTCGAGCCCGCCGGGCCCGCGCGAACCATGCGACGGCGTCACGACACCGCCGTGAGCAGCGCCTCGGCGGTGCGGCGCCCGGAGACCAGCGCGCCCTGGATCGAGGAGGTGTCACGGTGGTCGCCGCACACCCAGGTGGTGTCGTCGACCCGCACCTCGCGCGCCAGGCTCGGGAGGTCCTCCACGTCCTGGCGGGGCTGGGCGTGGGGGATGCGGTAGCCGGCGATCCGCTCCCAGCCGTGCACCTCGGGCCCGTACCAGCCGGCCAGCTGGGTGCGGATGGCCGCGTCCAGCGCGCGGTCGTCCTCCGCGGGCACGCCGACGGTGGCGACCGAGATCAGGGCGTCCCCGCCGGCGGGCGCGTAGGTCGGCGCGACCTGGCTCATCACCGCGAGGTTGTTGACCGGTCCGGTGCGGTCGGCGTCCAGGACCAGATCCGGCCGCTGCAGCGGCGGCGAGGCCGTGCGGTAGTAGACCGTGGCTGTGCCGCGATCCGGCGCCACCGCGCCCGGGAAGCGCTCGCCCAACAACCCGAGGGCGGTCGGCCCCTCGGTGGCCACCACGACCTGGTCGGCGGCGACCCGGTCGCCACCGTCCACGGTCACCGTGCCGTGGCCGACCTCGGTGACGCGGTGGCCGAGCCGCACGGTGCCGAGCGGCAACTGTGCTGCCAGCTGCTCGGGGAGTTGCTGCATCCCGAGCGCCGGGACCGCCACCTCGCCGCGGAAGAAGCTGCGGAAGACCAGCTCGGTGACCCGCGAGGAGGTGGTCATGCCGGGGTCGAAGAAGGTGCCGGCGAGGAAGGGGGAGAAGAACCCCGCGGTGATGGCCGGTGAGAAGCCCCGCTCCTCGAGCCGGCGGGCCGTGGCGACCTGCACCCGGTCGGCGACCTCCTGACCGTGCGCGTGGAGGACAGCGTGCCGCCACGCCAGCAGCCGGAGCCCGTCGCTGACCGAGGTGATCGGCGACAGCACCGATGCGATCCCGGAGACCGGTGCCTGGAGCGGGTCGGCGAGCCGACGGAACCGGCCCAGGTGGCGGATCACCACCCCCGGGGAGAAGGCCTTCAGGTCGAGGGCGTCGTAGTCGAACCACCGTCGGGCGGCGGGGTAGCCCGTCAGCAGGACCTGGAACCCGCGGTCGAGGCGGTAGCCGTCGACGACGTCGGTACGGATCCGGCCACCGACCCCGTCGGCGGCCTCGAGGACCACCACCTCACGCCCCGCGGACCGGAGGGTCAGCGCACAGGTCAGGCCGGCCAGCCCCGCGCCGACGACCACCACGTCCGCGTCGGCCATGCTCACGCAGCTCGCTGGTCCAGCAGCGCAGCCTCCAGGGCCGCCACCAGGGTCGTGTGGGTGAAGTCGAAGCCGGCTTCGGTCAGCCGGGCGGGCAGCACGCGGTTGCTGACGGTGGCCAGCGTGACCCCCATCTCCCCGTAGAGCATGCGGATGGCCACGGGCGGGATCGGGAACACCGTGGGCCGGCGCAGTACCTGCCCCAGCGCCTTGGTCAGCTGGCGGTTGGTGGCCGGTTCCGGTCCGACGAGGTTGACGGGGCCGGACAGCTCCGGGTGCTCGGCGAGGAAGCGCAGAGCGCGGACCTCGTCGACCAGGGAGATCCACGGCACGTACTGGCGGCCGTTGCCGACCCGACCGCCCACACCGAGGCGGAAGGGGAGGTCGATCTTGTCGATCAGTGGACCGTTCTCCGCGATCACCACCCCGGTCCGGGGGTGGATGGTGCGGATGCCGGCGTCGATGGCCGGCTGCGCGGCGGCTTCCCAGGCGACGCAGACCTCGGCGAGGAAGTCGTCCCCGGGGCCGGAGTCCTCGGTGAGGACCTCGTCCCCGCGGTCGCCGTAGAAGCCCACCGCCGAGGAGGAGAGGAACACCCTCGGCGGCGTGTCGAGCGCCGCGAGGGTCCGGGCCAGCAGCCCGGTGCCCTCCACCCGGGAGTCGTGGATCCGCCGCCGCGTCTCGTCGGTCCAGCGGTTCGCACCGATGGGTTCGCCGGCGAGGTGGACGACCACATCGACGCCCTCGAGCTTCGTCGCCTCGATCGTGCCCGCCGCGACGTCCCACACGACGTCGTCGCCCCGCGCGCGGGACGGGTCCCGGGTGAGCCGCTGGATGCGGTGCCCGTCGCTGTTCAGCGCAGCGATCAACGCCTCGCCGATCAGCCCCGTGGATCCGGAGATCGCGTACCTGGCCACCTGTCATCCCTCTGCACGTCGACACCGGAGGAGCTTCGCACACGACCCCACGCCCGGACGGGACAGCGCCGGCACGTGCAGCCCCGCACCGGCCGGCCGACGGGGGGTTCGGGCGGCCGGTGCGGAGCCTTCGTCAGGACCGGAAGGACCCGACGAGCTTCCAGGTCGCCGGCAGGAGCGCCGCCGCCAGCGCCAGCTTGATGGCGTCACCGATGAGGAAGGGCACCACGCCCAGCAGCAGCGCCTCCCCGGCCCCGACCCCGAGCGCCACCGCGAGCCAGGTCACGCCGACCGCGTAGATGACGAGGTTGCCCACCACCATCAGGGCGACGGTGCGCCCCACGGTCCGGTCGTTGCCGAGACGCGCCAGGCGACCGATGATCCAGGCGGCCGCCACGAAACCGACGATGTAGCCGAGGGACGCCCCGCCGGTCGGGGCGAACCACGGTACTCCGGCGACGCCGAGCACCAGGTACGCGCTGGCACCGATGGTGGCGCGCCCCGCGCCGAGCGCCGCCGCACCGAGGAGGACCGCGAAGGTCTGGCCGGTCACGGGGACGGGGCTGAAGGGCAGCAGGAACGCGACCTGTGCCGACAGGCCGATGGCAAGGGCGAAGACACCGATTAGGACGGCATCGCGGACCCGTTCACCGGGGACGAGATCGGCGAGCACCCGGCCGGGTGCGATCGGGTTCGGTGCGGAGATAGCGCTCAACAGAGACCTCCGGGGCGACGGTCGGGTGGGGCGTGGGAGCCGCTGGCCGGCAACGATAGGCGAGGAGACGGGCGACGTCACCGCCGTGCGCGCATCAGCGGGCTGCGCGCACGGCGGTGACGCGGACCGGGGGCTCACGGTCCGAGCGGCTCTGCGCCGGCGGCCGGCCCCGCGCCGAGGCGTGCCTCCAGGGCGGCGACGAGACGCTCGGCGGCGCCCGGCACGTGGTCGAGGTACAGCCCGGGCTCGGTGAGCTCGACCTCGTTGACCAGCCAGGTGCCTGCCGCGTCCAGCAGCAGGTCGACGCGGGCGAAGAGCAGGTCGTGGCCGGTGACCTCCACGACCCAGCGCGCGAGCCGGACCGCGTCCTGCGGCGGGTCGGCGACCGGCTCGTAGGTCCCGCCACGGTCCGACTGGACGAGGAAGGCACCTGCGGCGGGACGCTTGCGCACCGCGTGGCTGAACGCAGCGTCGATCAGGATCACGCTCAGCTCCCCGTGGGTGGCGATGCTGTGGAGGAACGGCTGGATGAGGGCGTCTCCCGCGGCGGTGAGGGCGTCGAGGTGGTCCTGTCCCTGCTCGGGCACGCACCGGCGGATCCCGGCACCACCGATCCCGACGGCCGGTTTGAGCACCACCTCGGCCCAGCCCCGGGTGGCCGCCAGCTCCGCGAGATCCACCCGGTCGCCCCGGGCCAGCCAGGCCGTGGGGACCAGGGGCATCCCCCGCTCCTCGAGCGCCAGCAGGTAGCTCTTGTGGGTGTTCCAGCGGACCACCTCGGCGCTGTTGTACAGCTGCGTGACGGCCGCCACCTCGCCGGCCCACGCGACGAAGCGGTCCCGACGGTCCGGGTAATCCCAGGTCGTGCGGATCACGACCGCGTCGTGGTCGCCCCAGTCCACGTCCGCGTCGTCCCACGCCACCAGCGCCGCCTGATGTCCTGCGGCCCGCAGCGCGGCGAGCAGCGGCGCGTCATCCTGGTCGGTGTAGGGCTGGTCGGCCGCGGTGGCCAGGGCGATGCGCATCGGGGTCGGGCTCCGAGGTGGAGGGGTGCCGGTCGAGACCGGGACGCACACGCGGGCGGGTCGGACCGCCTCAGGCCGGTCGCCGCGGTCGGCGGTCGTCGCGGAAGGGGAACCGCCCGCGGATGCCGGCGACCGTAGCCGGGTCCACCTCGACGTCGATCTGCTGCTCCTGCCCGGCGGCCGCCACCAGGACCTCACCGAGGGGGTCGGTCACGCGGCTGTCGCCCGCGTACTCGAGCCCACCGCCGGTACCGACGCGGTTGACCCCGACCACGAAGCACTGGTTCTCGATCGCGCGGGCGTCGAGGAGCGCGCGCCAGTGGTGGCGGCGGGCGGCGGGCCAGTTGGCGACGACCACCTCGACGTCGACCGCCGGGTCGCGGTCCCAGTACAGGTCCGCGAAGCGCAGGTCGTAGCAGACCGACAGCCCCACACGGGCGCCGGCGACCTCGATGCTGACGGGGTCTCGACCCGCACCGAACCGCTCGTGCTCCCCGGCGTAGGAGAAGGGGTGGATCTTGTCGTACCGGGCGATGAGCCCCTCGGGCGCCACGGCCACCAGGGTGTTGGTCGGTAGCGCGCCGTCCTCGCCGTCATCGGCGGACAGTGCGAGGGAGCCGGCGAGCACCGTGTCATGGGCACGTGCCTGGGCGCCGAGCCACGCCACGATGGGCCCGTCGAGGTGCTCCGCGGTGCGGTGGGTCTCCATGGAGAACCCGGTGGCGAACATCTCGGTGAGCAGTAGCAGGTCCGGCGCCCCGGCAGCAGCCTGTGCGATCAGGGGCTCGAGGTGTGACAGGGTCGCGTCGCGGTCCTCCCAGACGATGTCGTGCTGTAGCGCGGTGATCCTCACAGGGTCTCCTCGTCCGGCTCGGCCGTCGGCGCGGGCCCAGCGGCCCGGGCGGCCCGGGCCCGCCGCGCCAGGTAGCGGTCGACCGGGTCGGGCTTCAGCCCGCGCAACCCGTACCACAGCAGGTTGACGACGTGTGCGCCGACCTGGTCCCGGGGCCAGTCGCGGTGCTCCAGCCACCACTCCCCCACCAGGGCCACGGCACCGACCAGCATCAAGGCGTACATCGGTGCGGTCTCCGCGTCGAAGCCGCTGTCACCGAAACCGTCGACCAGTTGGCGTTCCGCGCGGGTGGCGATGTCGGAGATGACGCTGGCGAAGGAGCCGCCGGTCATCCCGATCGGCGCGTCGCGGATCAGGATGCGGAACCCCTCCTCGTGATCCTCGATGTAGGTGAGGAAGGCTTCCGCCGCGGACTCCGCGACGGCCCTGGGGTCCTCTGCCTCGAAGGCCCCGGCGAGCGAGGTGGTCAGGCGGCGGACCTCGCGGTCCACGACCACGGCGTACACCCCCTCCTTGCCACCGAAGTGCTGGTACACCACCGGCTTCGACACCCCGGCGCGTTCCGCGATCTCCTCGATGGACGTGGCCTCGAACCCGCGCTCGGCGAACAGCGACCGTGCCACGCCCACCAGCTGCTCACGGCGCTCCTGGGCGGTCATGCGCACGCGTTTGGCCACGACCTCGCTCCTCGTCGGGTCGGGACCGTACCGGCGGGGTTGGCGAGAGCGGCCGGTACGGTGGTGGCCATGACCACACCCGCTGCCGCCGCCTCCCCTGGGCCCGAGCCGCCGTCGAGCGACGCGGCGCTGGCCGTGCTCACCGACGGACTCGACGCGCTGGGTGCCTGGCTGGTGGAGCACAGCGGCTCCCTCGAGGTGATGGAGAAGGCGGACGGCACGCCGGTCACCGACGCCGACACCTTCGTCGACGACCGGCTCCGCGCCCACCTGGCGCAGGCCTTCCCCGAGCACGGGGTGCTGAGCGAGGAGCGCGGGACCCTGGCGCCGGCGACGGAGTGGACCTGGGTCATCGACCCCGTGGACGGGACCTCGAACTACGTGAACGGGCTGCCTTACTGGTGCATCGCCGTCGCTCTGCTCCACCACGGCGAACCCGTGCTCGGGGTGCTCGACGCCCCGGCGCTGGGGCGTCGCTACACCGCCGTGGCCGGGCAGGGAGCGTGGCGCACCGACCGATGGAGCTTCCTCGGCGGTCAACAGCCGCGTGTGGGGCATCGCCGCCTGCGCGTCCGTGACGCGGTCGACTGGCGCGATCCGACCTTCGGACACGTGCCGGTGATGCTGACCACGGGCACCGCCAAACGGGCACGGGGCGCGGGTCTGGCCCTGAACCCGCGGGTGATGGGCTCCACGGCCCTGGACATCGCCCTGGTCGCCGAGGGTGTCGCGGCCGCGTCCGTCGCCGTGGAACCGAAGGTCTGGGACGTCGCCGCGGGGGCCCTGCTGGTGGCCGAGGCCGGCGGTGTGGTGGTCACCATCGACCGTCAGCCCCTGCTGCCGCTCAGCCCCGGCGAGGAGCAGGAGGGGCGTTCGGCGATCACGGGCACCGGCCCCGACGCGGACTACGTGGAGGAGCTCGCGCGGGCGCTGCTGGCATGAGCCCCACCCGCGCGTCCGGCTCACTGTGGCTCGGCTGGGGGCTCGCCCTGGTGGGGGGCATCGCGCTGTTCGTCGGTCTGGTGCTCGCGCTCGGTGACGAGTGCGTGGACGCCGAGGCCGCGACGATGTCGGCCGGCTGCGACGGGCTGCCGACGCTGGTGGTCGTGCTCACCCTGGGCGGGACGGTCGTGGCCGTCATCGGCGGCATCATCGCGACGGTGGTGGCGCTGCGCGGTCGGGACCGGGTCGACTAGCTACGCAGGGGCGACGTCCGGTTGGCCGGCGGCGGGCAACCGGACGATGAAGCGTGTCCAACCGTCCTCGCGCCGGTGGGTCAGGTCCCCGTCCATCGCCCGCGCCAGTAGCTGCGAGATCCAGAGCCCGAGCCCGGTGGAGCCGTCCGGGCCGGCGGTGGTGAAGGGCTCGTACATGGTGTCGAGCACCTGAGCGTCCACCCCCGGCCCACGGTCACGGACCTCGAGCTCCGCGACGCCGCCCCCGGCGTCGCGCAGATGGATCTCGATAGGGGGGCCGCCGTGCTTGTGGGCGTTGGTGAGCAGGTTCCAGAGCACCTGCGACAGGCGGGAACGGTCGGCGGCGGCCAGCACCCTGTGGTGCGCGTCGCGGAAGAACGCGACGTCCGCGGCGAAGCGGTCCGGCAGCTCCTCGATGATCTCTTCCACCAAGGCGTCGAGGGCGACGACCTCCTGCTCCACCTCCAGCGCACCGGCACCTGCCCGCCCAAGGTCCAGCAGATCATCCAGGAGACGGAGCGCACGTCGGATCTGACGGCGTGACGCGTCGCTGAGCGCCACGACCTGCTGCGGTGTGAGCTCCCCGGCCTGGGTCGACAACAGCTCCGCGGAGGACGCAGCCGTCGCCATCGGTGCCCGCAGGTCGTGAGCGAGCATGTCGATGAGGGACCGCCGCCACTCCAACTCCTGGTCCCGTGCGTCGAGGGCCTCGGCCAGGAGCCGCTGCTGCCGCCGGACCCGTTCGGCGAGCAGGCCCGTCGCCAGTGCGACGGCGGCCGTCCCGATCAGTGGGTGGGTGAGCCGCGGGCCGTCCAGCGGGACGCCCAGCGCCGCGATGGCGTAGCCCCAGCTCGCACTCCACAGCACCGACCCGTAGACCCAGGCCCCTACGGCGCCGACCAGCCCGAACAGGGTGGCGCCCTCCACCACCAGCAGGTACAGCAGCAGGTGGTGCCCGGACGCCGGCTCGAAGGTGTAGAGGGCGACGAAGGCCGTGACCAGGGCGAGGTCGATGAGCAGGGCGATGTGTGCAACCCGGCGTCGACCGGCCTCCCCTGCGGCACGTCGCTCGGCCACCCGCAACGCCAGGTTCGCTGCCACCACGACGGCGATGACGCCGAGGCCGAGCAGCACCTGGGCAGGCGCGATGCCCCGCAGGATGCCGTAACGCAGGCTGTCGGCGAGCAGCACGAGCAGCACCATCCACCGCGTCAGCCACAGCGGATCGGCCGCACGGAGCAGCTGGACCAGCGACGACTGCGCCGGCCGCCGCTCCGGAACCTGCTCGGTCATGGCGCCTCGCCCCCGCGCCGCAGCGCCCCGACGTTGGCACGCAGGGTCCCGCGATCACGGGCTGACGCTAGCGCCAGCGATCAACAGCCCATAGGGCACTGCGACCCCGTGGCCACACGCCCGCGTACCGTCAGCCGGTGTTGGCGACGGCGACGGCGTCCCGGCAGCCGGCCGGAGGCGACCGGCCCGTGCGGCGGTCGGGTTGCGTGGCGGCCCCGATCCGTACACGGGCCGTGGCACCGAAGGCCAGACGGAGGCGCGCGCCGCCGCCCACGCCCGTGACGCCGCAGCACCCACCGAGACCACGCCGGAAGGATCCACGATGACCCTCCCCACCACCATGCTCGCCGCCCGCATCCACGGCTTCGGTGACCCGGGCGTACTCACCGTCGAGGAGGTGCCGGTGCCGAGCCTCGCGTCCGGCGAGGTCCTCGTGGAGGTCCACACCAGCAGCGTCAACGGCGCCGATCTGGCGATCCGCCGCAGCGGCTTCGACGGCTACTACTCCCCGCCCCTGACCCTCGGGCTCGACCTGTGCGGCGTCGTCCGGGCGGTGGCCGAGGACGTGGACGGCCTCGAGGTGGGTGACCGTGTGCACGGCCGCCGCTCCTCGGCGGCACGGGGGACCTACAGCGCCTTCGCCGCGATCGCGGCCGACGAACTCGTCCCGGTCCCCGAGCCGCTCGGTGACGTCGTGGCGGGCGCGGTGCCCCTGGTGGGGCTGGCGGCGTGGCAGTCCGTCGCCGAGCTCGGACGCGTCGCCGCCGGCGAGCGGGTGCTGATCCACGGTGCCGGCGGTGGCGTCGGCCACCTCGCCGTGCAGTTCGCCCGCCACCTCGGCGCCCACGTCATCGCCTCCGACGTCGCCGACTCCCGCCCGCTGCTCGAGCGCCTGGGCAGCACCGAGGTCTACGACTACCGGGCCACCGACGTGCTGGCCGCCGTCGGCACCGTCGACCTGGTCATCGACCCCGTCGGTGGGCCGGTCACCGCAGCGTCGCTGGCGGCGCTTGGACCCGGGAGCCGCCTGGTCAGCCTCGCCGGCAGCCCCGACGAGGAGGCTGCGGCGGCTCGTGGCGCCACCGCGATGACCATCGACTCGTGGATGGACCGTGACCACCTGGCGCGGATCGATGCGCTGCTGGTGGCCGGCGAGGTCGAGGTGGAGATCGCCAAGGTGCTGCCCCTCGCCGAGGTGGCCCGGGCCCACGAGCTGGCGGAGAGCGGTCAGGCACGGGGCAAGGTCGTCCTGGACATGCGCAGCTGACCGCGGCACGCAACGAAGCCCCCGCCGAGAAGCTCGGCGGGGGCTCGTCTCTACATGCGACGATGCACCCGGTGGAGCGTGTGATGGGCTGGAGCGGACCGCGTGGGCCCGCTCGGGGGTCTGCCGGGTCGTGCGAGTGGGGTGTTCCGGAAACCCGTAGGAACCCGCCAGAAGGCGCGTAGGACGCGAACTACGAGGGGCGCTTCTCGATCTCCACCGGCTGAGGCCCGGAGCCTCCACCGAACCGAGTCCACAACGGGGCCAGATGGTCGGCAACAGCCCGATCGAGGGTCGGTGTGTACGAGCGGCGGGTGGCCGCTGCGGCACCACTAGCATCAGCCCGGATGGGAGGATGTCGTGCTGTACACGGTGGGCTATGAGGGGCGTGACATCGACGGCTTCGTCACGCTGTTGCAGCGTCATCGTGTGGATGAGCTCATCGACGTGCGGCTGACACCGTCGTCCCGCAAGCCGGGGTTCTCCAAGACGCGACTTTCGGAGGCGCTCGGTGACGCCGGCATCGCCTACCGCCACCTTCGGGAGCTCGGGAACCCTCGCGAGAACCGGGACGGGTTCCGTCGGCGCGAGCAGGAAGCCTTCGACACGTACCGGGCACACCTTGGCAACGGGTCCCGGCAGGCGGTCGACATAGTTGTCGATGCGGCGCAGCAGAGGTCGGTGGCCCTGTTGTGCTTCGAGCGTGACGTCACGACCTGCCATCGCCACATCGTCGTCGAGGTGGCCCAGGAGCAAGCTCCGTCCCTGCCGGTCCTACACCTGGAGTAGGCCGAGCTGGTCGGCACGTTGCTTGGGGGGCCAGTAGACCCCGAGCACGAGGAATCCCTTGGGGGCACCGAACTGGTTCCCGACGAAGAAGACCGTATCCCGATCGGGTGCGCACAACTCGTCGAGCCACTTGGCGCGGATCCGCCCGGCCCAGTCGTCCGGGTACTCGCGGGACCACCGGCGGTACGCCTGCTTGATCTCCCAATCGATGATGGTCTGACGATGGCCGGAGCACCGCTCGAACGCGCAGCGGTAGACGTAGCGGAACCGGTAGGGGATCCACTCCAGCTGTTCGCGATCACCAGCCAGCAGGTTGAGCTGGTTGAGCGAGTTGCGCTGCGCTTGCGTCCACTCGTCGGCCTCGGAGATCTCGAGATCGAGCACCTCGGCAGGACGGAACGCGCCGAGCGACGTGCCGTCCACCGCCTGCCGCTGCTGGATCTCGCACATCGAGTCGGTGATCACCGCCTCGACGTAGGGCCGTCGGGCAGACCAGCCTCGATCGGACGACAGCATCGCTCCTGTCCGAAGCGTGTCAGGGTCCGGCGCGTGGCTCTCGGGACGGGAGTCCTTGGGCGACTTGGATGCCGCGACTTCCACGAACTGGTACTTCGTGAACCCGGCACCACCGCGCACGACATCGCCTACAACTCCCGGCGACAGGCGGTCGAGTCCACCAACGCCGCGTTCCGCGGCGACTTCACGCACCTCGACGGCGGGTACACCCGTGTCTTCGGGCTCACCCGGATCACCACCCTGCTCGCCTTCTCCGTCGCGGGCTACAACCACCGACGGATCACGTCGTACGTCCGCGCCAACCCGGCCGCCGATCCCAACCTCGTAGCGACCACCACCAGCGACGACGCGGACGGTGACCAACACGCCCAGGAGGGCGCCAGCAGCCAGCCGAAGGCAGGGACCGACCCACCTGCCTGAACGCTCCGATCAGCCGACCCGCCGTGTCGGCTACCGGTGCAGCAACGCACACGACAAGAGCCCGTGACGAGTCGTCGTCACGGGCTCTTCGCGTACTGCACGGCGACGATGCGCGTGAAGTGCACGGACAACAGCCGCATCTCAGCCCTTGGTGGCCTCGATCGGTGTTGTCCTCCCCGACGGTGGCCTCTTGGCGGCCACCGTGGGTGCGTTTACGGAACTGTTGAGGGTGTCTTTCAGCGAACACCCCCGAGTGGAGCTGCCGGGAGTCGAACCCGGGTCCCGCGACTCCGACGCGCTGGGCTCTACGTGCGTAGGTTCCGGATCATCTCGGGCACGGTGCTCCGGAGCCAGACAGCATCCGTGACCCATACCACCGTTCAGGTGTTCCCCGTGGCCCGGCGGTCAGTGCCGTGGGGTTGAGCCTCGTGATGTCGATCCGACCCCCCTACGAGGCGTCAGGGGCGGATCGTCGCGGTCGTTATGCCGCGAGTGCCATCTCATCGTTGGCAGTTGTGGTTCCCACGTGTGTTGTCGAGGTCACGTGAGCACCCTCGGCACGCTCCCATGGCATCGGACCAGTCACGGTCGAGACCGTGTCAGCCCCATGATGGCGGTGCGCATCGTCGCTGTGGAGTTGTCAATCCGCTGCGGTGGTGGTTCGCGGCGGCCTATGAGGCTACCTCACGCTGCCGGGTGTGGCTAGCGGTCAGCGGCCGCGCTCATGGCCGCGCGGTCACGGCTGCCCGACGTTCCATCAAGCCGCCGTATCGTCGGGTGCTGCCGCGCCGCGCGCTACTCCTTCCATCGGCCACAGCACCACCGGACTTGAGCGGTCGCGCGCGTCAGCGCCGACGCTCCTTCAACGCACGCTCGATCTCCCGCTTGGCATCCCGGGCCTTCTCGGTCTGTCGCTTATCCGCCACGTTCTTGCCGCGGCCCACAGCGAACTCCAGCTTCACCCGCCCTTCACGTAGGTACAGCCGGGTGGGGACCAGGCTGACCCCTTTGGCCGCAACGGCGTGGGACAGCTCCTCGAGTTGACGGCGGTGGAGCAGCAGCTTGCGGGGACGGGTCGGGTCGTGGTTGTTGCGGTTGCCGTAGGCGTACTCAGGGATGTGGGCCTGCATGAGCCAGGCCTCCCCATGATCGTCGATCTTCACCCACGCTTCCACCAGGGAGCCCTTGCCGCCACGCAGCGACTTGACCTCCGTGCCGCGGAGCACGAGGCCGGCCTCGAACCGGTCGTCGAGGTGGTAGTCGTGACGGGCCTTGCGGTTGCTGACGATCAGCTTGGAGCCGTCACCGCCGGACCGTTGCGCGTTCTTCGCCATAGCTCTCTAGCGTAGCGAGGGTCGCTGCGCGGCCTGCGGGCCCGCCTCAGCAGGCGATGTAGCCGCACGGGTTGCGCGGCGCCCCGGCCTCGCGGACCTCGAAGTGCAGATGGCGTCCGTAGCTGTTGCCGGAGTTGCCCATGGTGCCGAGCGCCTGTCCCGCCTCCACCTGCTGCCCGGCACCGACCGAGACCGTGGCCAGGTGGGCGTAGATGGTGGCCATGCCGCCGGCGTGCGCGATCGTGACGTAGTTGCCGAACCCGCCCCCGCAGCCCCAGGAACTGGTCGGGTGACAGCTGGAGATGACGGTGACCACGGTGCCGGGGCGCGAGGCGACGATGGCCGTGCCCTGGCCACCCCCGATGTCGACACCGTTGTGGTTGCGCCCCCACCGCGGACCGAAGGGCGAGGTGAGCGGGCCGGGTGCGGGCCGGACCCATGATCCGCTCGGTGCCGTGGACGGCGGCGGTGGCGGTGCAGGCGCGGGCGCTGGTGCGCTGGACTCGGCTGCACCCGAGCCGGAGGCCTGGCCCGTCCCGGACCCCGCGCCGGCATCGCCGTCGCGGCCACCTGTGCCCTGCGCCGCAGCTGCCGGCTCGGCTTGCGCCGCAGCAGCCGCCTCAGCCTCCGCCTGCCGACGTGCCTCCTCGGCCGCCTCCGCCTCAGCCTGTTGGCGGGCGATCGCGGCGAGCTGATCGGCGATGCGCTGGGACTCCGCCTCCAGCCCGGCGAGGTGCTGCTCCGCCGCTTCCCGGTCGTCCCGCAGCGCGAGGAACAGCTCCTCACGCTCGGCGCGGCGCTCCTCGATGGTGGCCAGCGCCGCGGCGCGGGCCTCGGTCGCGGCCTCGATCTCCGCAGCCGCGGCCACGGCCGCGGCGCGTTCCCGTTCGGCATCGTCACGCAGGGCCTGTGCCGCAGCTCGCTGGGTCTCGACGGCGAGGTGGAGGGTCGTGAACTCCTCGACCATCACCCGGTCGCCGTCGAGCACGTGGGCGACCATCGTGCTGGAGCTGATGAAGTCGGCCATGTCCTTCACCCCGGTGAAGGCCTCGGTGAAGGAGATCTGGCCGTACTTGTAGGCGGCGATGACCCGCGCCTCGAGCTTGTCGGTCGCCACGGCGAGCTCCGCCTCCGACGCCGCGAGCTCCACGAGCACCTCCTGGAGCCCGGTGCGGGCCTGCTCGGTGGCGTCCTCCGCGGCGACCAGCGCGTCCTCGGCCTGCTCCAGCTCCGCGACCGAACGGGCGAGGTCCGCCTCCGCCTCCTCGAGCTCCGCCTCCACGGCAGCGAGCTGGGTACGGGCGTCACCTTCACGGTCGCGCAGGGACTCCACCTGCGCCTCTGCCTGGTCACGCTCGCCGGTGACGTCCTGCAGCGAAGACGCGAGGTCCTCCGACTGCCCCCACGCGGCGACCGGCAGCATCGCCAGCACGCACGCCAGAACGAGGACGTTCCTCCCCCGCGCCCGCCGTGTCCGCACCGATCATCTCCGAAACCGAACGTGAGGGAACCCCGACGCTCTGTTACTCATCCACGCCTGACGGACTGCCAGCAGCCCCACGGCCCACGGGAAAGGGCCACAGCACTCCATCGGCGCCGACGCCGGAGGACTGAAGGTCACCGCGGCACGTGCGCGGTCAGCGCAGCGCCATACCCGCGGTCAGCGGAGCGCGATCCCCGCCGGCCACCGCCGCGCGACGACCAGCGCCTCAGATGTCCAGGAAGCGGCGCAGCGCCAGGATGGAGGACACGGCGGCGATCCCGGTGCCGGCCAGGAGCAGCCAGGGGCCGACCGCCAGCACCTGCGCCTCGCCGATGAAGGGCATCAGCTCGATGTCCTGCGCGAGCCCACCGGCGACCTGGGGCACCGTTGCCCACAGCAGCCCCCAGGAGACCAGGGCACCGATCAACCCCGCCAGCACCCCCTCCAGCACGAAGGGCAGGCGGATGTACCAGTTGCTGGCCCCAACCAGGCGCATGATCCCGGTCTGCTCGCGTCGGGCGAACGCCGCCACACGGATCGTGTTGGCGATGAGCACCCCCGCCGCCACGAGCTGGATCGCCGCGACGACCAGCGCCGCGGTGCGCACCACGTTGGTGAACCGCAGGAACTGGTTGAGCACCTCCCGCTGGTCGACGATCTCCTCGACCCCCGGGTAGGTGGAGAACTGGTCGGCGATCACGTTGAACAGGTTCGGGTTCTCCAGACGGACCCGGAAGGACGCCGGCAGGGTGTCCTGATCGATCGCCTCGATCAGCGACTCCTGGTCCGCGAACATCGAGGTGAAGCGTTCGAAGGCGTCCTGCTTGGACTCGTAGAACACCTCCGCCACGACCTCCTGGGCCTCGAGGTCCTCGCGCAGCTGCTCCTGCTGCTCGGAGGTGATCGCGGGACAGACCCGGTCGTCACACAGGTAGATGGACACCTCGACCCGCCCGGTCCAGTCATCGGTGGCCAGGTCCACCTGCTCGGAGAGCAGCAGGCTGGCTCCCAACAGGGTGAGCGAGACGGTCACCGACAGGATGACCGCCACGGTCATCATCAGGTTGCGACGCAGCCCGATGAAGGCCTCGCGGATCACGTAGGTCCAGCGCGCGGTCATCGTGCCTCCAACCCGCCTACCACCACGGTGGCGGGAGCGTGTTCGTGGTTAGCCGCCGTAGCCGTACACACCCCGTGACTGGTCACGGACGACGTGGCCGCTCTCCAGCTCGATCACACGACGGCGCATCGAGTCGACGATGTGCTGGTCGTGGGTGGCCATGACCACGGTGGCACCGGTGCGGTTGATGCGGTCGAGCAGCTTCATCACCCCCACGGAGGTCGAGGGGTCGAGGTTGCCGGTGGGCTCGTCGCAGAGCAGGATCCGCGGGTTGTTGACGAAGGCCCGGGCGACGGAGACGCGCTGCTGCTGCCCGCCGGAGAGCTCGTGGGGGTGGGCGTTCGCCTTGTCCGTGAGCCCAACGAGGTCCAGCACCTCAGGTACCCGCTTCTCGATCTCCCGGCGGGGACGTCCGATCACCTCGAGCGCGAAGGCCACGTTCTCGTACACGGTCTTGTTCGCGAGCAGCTTGAAGTCCTGGAAGACGTAGCCGATCTCCCGGCGCAGCACGGGCACCTTCCAGGGACGCAGGGTGGCAAGGTTCTTGCCGGCGACGTAGATCTCACCATCGTCGGGGAGCTGCTCACGGGTCAGCAGCTTCATGAACGTCGACTTCCCCGAGCCGGACGGGCCGACCACGAAGACGAACTCGCCCTTGGCGACGTCGACGGTCACGTCCGCAAGCGCGATCACCTCGTCGTCGGCGCCGCGCTTGTAGGTCTTGGTGACGTTCTGCAGCTTGATCACGTGATCCGCCTGCGCTGTCGCGGCACGCACGGCGGTGCGCGCCGAAGGCCCGATTCCCGCCGGCGGGGACCGGCGGGGGTCACGGTCGTGACCTGCGCCCCCGCCACACGCCCGTCCGCCTGCCAACGGAGAAGAGTACAACCTCCTGACCGGCGTCCCGTGCCCGTGGCCTCCCCGTCGAACGGCCAGGGTCCGGGGCGCAACCGTCAGGTCTCACGTTCGCTGGCTTCCCGTACCCGTCGGCGCAGCTCCGCCTCCATGAAGGGGTCGAGGTCACCATCGAGCACGTCGTGCACGTTGCCGGTCTCGTACTCGGAGCGCAGATCCTTCGCCATCTGGTAGGGCGCGAGGACGTAGGACCGGATCTGGGACCCGAAACCGACGTTCTGGACCCCGCCACGCAGCTCGTCGAGCTCCTCGGCACGCTTCTGCCGCTCGAGCTCGGCCAGCTTGGCCTTGAGCACGCGCAGGGCAACGGCCTTGTTCTGATGCTGGGACTTCTCGTTCTGGCAGCTGACCACCGTGCCCGTGGGCAGGTGGGTGATCCGCACGGCCGAGTCGGTGGTGTTCACGCTCTGCCCACCGGGCCCTGAGGAGCGGTAGACGTCGACGCGGATCTCCTCGTCAGGGATCTCCACCTCGTTGTCGAGCTCGGGCAGGACCGGGACGACGTCGACCAGCGCGAAGGAGGTCTGGCGACGGGCCTGGGAGTCGAAGGGGCTGATCCGCACCAGACGGTGCACCCCGTGCTCCACGGTGAGCCAGCCGTAGGCGTCCGGGCCGCGCACCTCGAAGGAGGTGGACTTCAGGCCCGCCTCCTCGCCGTAGGACCGGTCGTAGACGTCCGTCTCGTACCCGCGGCGTTCCGCCCACCGCAGGTACATCTTCTGGAGCATCTGCGCCCAATCCATCGCATCCACCCCGCCCTCTCCGGCGTGGATGGAGACGATGGCGTCCTCCCGGTCGTACTCCCCGCCGAGCATGGTCGCGACCTCGAGCCGGTCGAGCTCGGCACGCACCACCTCCAGACCGGCGACCACCTCGGCGGCCGAGGCGGCATCGTCCTCCTCCACCGCGAGCTCGTCCAGGACCTCGAGATCCTCGAGCCTGTCCACCAGGGCGTCGTAGCGAGCCAGCTCGGCCTCGACGCGCGAGAGCTGGGTGGTCACCTGGCGGGCGTGCTCCGGGTCGTCCCACAGTCCGGGCTCGGCCGCGCGCTCCTGGAGCTCCCCGTGCCGGTCCCGCTTGACCGCGATGTCGAGGTCCGACTCGAGCTGCGCGACCCGGTCGCGGGCAGCGGTCAGCGCATCGGCGTGGCTCGTGGCCATCTGGGGGAGCTCCTGCGGCGTGAACGGACAGCTGGGCCGCGTCGGGCCCGGGTGGTGCCAGGATGCTACCGCCGGCTGCCGGCGGTGACGCTGATGGGCGGGTGGCGTGGCACCATCCGGACCGACGGTGGGAGGGAGCCCGGTGGCGAACAACCCGACGAGGGACGGCGAAGGCGTCGAGGACCGACACGACCGGATCCTGGTGATCGGGGCCGGCAGTTCCGGCCTGACGGCGGCGAAGAACCTGCGCGAGCGCGGCTTCCACGTCGACGTCGTGGAGCGGGAACCGCACGTCGGCGGGAACTGGAACATCGACGGGTCGGCGAGCCGGGTGTACGACTCGACCCGGATGATCTCCTCCAAACCCTTCACCCAGTACCCCGACTTCCCGATGCCGGACACCGCACCGGACTACCTGCACCACACCGACGTCCGGGCCTACCTCGAGCGCTACGCGGCCCACTTCGGCCTCGACCGCGTCGTGGAGCGTTCCACCCCCGTGGAGGAGGTCGAGCCGCTCGCCCGCGGCTTCGACGTCGCGTTGACCGGTGCCGACGGGACGCGTCACTGGCGGCGCTACAGGCGCCTGGTGGTGGCCAACGGCCACAACTGGGCACCGAAGTGGCCCACCTACCCGGGCCAGGACACCTTCACGGGCGAGCTGCTCCACTCCGCCGGCTACCGCAGCGGCGATCAGCTCGCCGGGAAGCGCGTGGTCGTGGTCGGTGCCGGCAACACCGGTTGCGACATCGCCGTGGAGGCCGCCCACCGCGCCGAGGTGACCGTCCACTCCACCCGGCGCGCCTACTGGTACGCGCCCAAGTACGTCCTCGGCAAGCCGGCCGACCAGGTCAGCGACCTGATCTTCGCGCTGCGCCTGCCGACGCGCCTGACCCAGGCGCTGTTCCAGGCCACGGCACGGCTGGTGGTCGGCCGCTACGAGCGCTACGGGTTGCCCACCCCGGACCACCGGTTCCTCGAGACCCACCCCATCGTCAACCAGCAGCTGCTCTACCACGTCGGTCACGGCGCCATCACCCCGAAGCCCGACGTGGCCGGCTTCGACGGCGACGAGGTGGTGTTCACCGACGGCTCCCGGGTCCAGGCCGACCTCGTGCTCTTCGCCACCGGCTACCTGATCCGCTTCCCCTTCCTGCCCGACGGGCTGATCCCGGGTGGGGACCGCCCCCGGCTGCTGCGGAACGTCCTGCACCCCGACCGCACGGATCTCGCGGTGATCGGGCTCATCCAGCCGGACTCCGGGCAGTTCGCCCTCGTGCACTGGCAGTCGGTCCTGCTGGCGAGCTTCCTGGAGCTGGAGAGCCGTGCTCCGACAGCGGCCCACCGCTACCTGCGCGAGGCCGCCCACCAGCTCGACGACCGGTCACAGGCCGGCATCGACCTCGTGGACTCCACCCGCCACCTCGTCGAGGTGGAGCACGCCGCCTACGCCCGTGACCTCGAGAAGGATCTCGCGGTCCTGGCGCGGCGGCTCGCGGCGGTGGCCGCGTGAGCCGGCGTGCGGTACAGCCCCAGGGAGAGAAGGTCCAGCGCCGCCTGGACTGGACCTTCCCGCCACCACCGGTCCCGCGGGAGGTGCGCCACGCCAGGCCGGCAGCACCGGTCCCCGGCCGGCCGCCGGTGCTCTGCGTCCACGGCGCCGGCATGGGAGCCTGGGCCTTCGACCGCTGGCTCCCGGCGCTCGCGGCTGCCGGATGGCACGCCGTCGCTGTCAGCCTCCGTGGCCACGGTGAGAGCCCGCTGCCCGACCGGGCGGCGATCACCAGCCTCCGGCACTACGAGCACGATGTGCTGCAGACGATCACCGAGCTGCCCGCCCCGCCGGTCCTGGTCGGGCACAGCCTGGGGGCCGTGGTGGTCCAGCGGGTGCTCGAGCGCTACCGCAGTGCCCCCGCGGGGGTCCTGCTCAGTGCACCACCTCCCGATCACGGCCTCGCCCTGGTGGCTGCCCTGGCACGGCACGATCCAGCCACGTTGGCCCGCGGGGTCGTGGGGCTGCGGACACGGCCGCGGGCCAGGACGTTGGTGGGGCCGGGCACGCCGCAGGACGAGGCGGAGCGCCTCGTCCTGCGGCTGACGGCGGAACCCGTACCGGCAGCGCTCCAGGTCATCCTGCCCCGCCGCCGTCCACTGATCCGCACGCCGGTGCTGGTCATCGGCGGTGGCGAGGACCGCATCGTCCCCGCTGCCACCGTCGCGCGGACCGCCCGGCTGCTGGGCACGCGGGCGCACCTGTTCCGCGGGATGGGACACAACCTGCACCTCGAACGCGGCTGGGAGGACGTGCTGGAGGTGGTGCTGACCTGGCTGGGCAGGACGGTGGAGGTGGCTACACCCGGCCCGCAGGCCCCCTGACGCATCGTCGCCCCCTCAGGGTCGCCCCAGGGTGCTCCCCCGGTGCACGGCGGCGGCGCGGGCGCCATGCTGGCACCACCCGCCCCACCGTCCACCGCCGAGGAAGCATCCCGATGAGCGCCGTCCCGCCACCACCCTCCTCCAGCCCGCGCCGTCGCCTGTACCGGTCACGCAACGACCGGTGGCTCGGCGGGGTGTGCGGGGGCCTGGCCACCTACTTCGACGTGGACACCACTTTGGTCCGCCTGATCGCCATCGTCACCATCCTGCTGCCGGGACCGTCGATCATCGCCTACCTGATCGCGTGGGTGATCGTGCCCGTGGAGCCGTGGATCACCGGTGACCAGGGTGGCGGTGCCCGGAACGCATGAACGCGCCCGCCGGCGGGAGCCGGCGGGCGCGGATCGACGGGCGGCGGCGCGCTGGCCCCTCAGGCCTCCTTGCGGACCGCAGAGGTGACGATGTCGAAGCTCCACAGCTCGCTGCCGCTCGCTGCGGGTCCGCGGCTGTGGGCGCCGGGGTGTCCCTCGTCCGGCCCGCTGGCTGCGGCCTCCGGGGCGCTCTCCGCGCCCGGGTGGCCGGTCTCGGGGCCGCTGGGGGCGGCTGCCGGCGCGCTCTCGGCCCCGGGGTGGCCCTCCGCGGGCCCGCTCGGCGCCGCAGCCGGGGCGCTCTCCGCGCCGGGATGGCCGACCGTCGGGCCGTTCACGCTGTTGTCGCGACCCTGGGCGTGGCCCCGCTGGAAGGCGTCGGAGGACATCCAGGCAGCGAAGGACGCCTCGTCCCGCCACCGGGTCACCACCAGATAGCGGTCCGTGCCCTCCGTCGGCCGGAGCAGCTCGAAGGACTCGAAACCGTCGACCGTGTCGACCTCACCGGCTCTCGCAGCGAACCGCTCCTCGAGCACCTCGCCGCGGCCCGGCGGCACCTCGATCACGTTGATCTTGACCACGGACATGATGTGCGCTCCTCGGTCGTTCTTGCTCTGGGACATGCCCTGTAGGGACGTGCCGTACGACGTGACCCCTCAGCCTAACGCTGCCGGGGCCCACTGCCCAGGTGCGGTTGTACGGGTTCCGCGACGCGCGCGGAGCCGGCCCGCGGAACAACGCCCCTGACGTCACCACCAGGCGGTGCCCGGCGCACCCTTGAAGGGGCCGACCACCCGCGAGGTGATCCACCCGCCGTAGAAGTCACTGTCGCTGGCGGTCACCACCTCGCCGTCGACCAGGCAGCGGTCGACCCGGCTGGGGTAGAAGGTCAGGTGGTCCGCGAGGGACGCGAAGCCCGGCGTGGGTGTCGGGTAGTACCACCCGGCCAGCTCGCTGCGCTGCCCGCCCGCGACCAGATCCACGTAGGCCGCCTGTCCCTTGAACTCGCAGAAGGTCCGTCGGGGGTTGTGCTTCAGGGCCTCACGATCCACATCGGCCAGCGGCACGTAGTAGGACGGCGGGTGGGAGGTCTCGAGCACCCGGATCGCAGACCGGGTGTCCGCGATCACCCGTCCGGCGAACTCCACGACGACATGCTCATCGGTGGGGTCCACCGCCGGCGGACGCGGGTAGGACCAGACCGACTCCTGGCCGGGACCGGCCGGGTCGGGGGTGGGTCGTGGGCGCATCGGTGCAGCTCCTCTGCGGGTGTCCGCTCACACCAGGTGTTCGAAGCCAGGGCACCCGGGTCCGGCCCCGCCCGGAACCGATGCGATGGCCGTCTACCCTGCCGGGTCCATGGACGGGGCCACCGAGCCCCTGCCGGGACGGAGCCGCGGTGTCGACCAGGGACGAGCGAAGGCAGCGTCAGCAGCGCTTCGCGCAACTGGACGCCGTGGAGCGCCGTGCGATCGTCAAGGCCGTCAACCGCGGGAACCCCGTGGAGACCCGCAAACACGCACCACACGCGGTCCACATGGCCCAGCGACAGATGCGCTTCTGGAGGTGGTCGTGGTTGATCGGCCCCGCCGTCGGCCTGATCCAGATCGGCCAGCTCGGCCTGCTCGCCGCGGTGATCAACGCCCTGCTGGCATCCGCCTTCCTCGGCGCCATGTCGGCCTTCTTCTACCTGCGGGCACGCCGGGCGGAGGAGGCGAACCTGGCGCTGGTCGATCGGCGCCGGTCCCGTCAGCAACGCGACAGGGCCGACGACGGCACCACCTCCGCGCGCGACGCCGGGCCCAGCACGGCCCGCACGCCGCGTCGGTGGTGGGGTGGGCGCGACCGACGACCGCAGCCGAGCACGTCGGACCAGCCTACGGGTCACCTCCCCGGGGAGGCTCCCCGCGCAGCTCCGACCGAGGAACCGGACGACGAGCCGGACCACGGTGCGCAGCGCAGCGACGAGGCCGCACCCGGCAGCGGGGCACGCCGCCCGTATCAGCCCCGCGGCAAGAAGCGTCGGCGGCGCTAGGTCGGCAGCGCTGGGAGGTCAGCCGGCGTGGCCGTCCCCGCCGGCGGTCGGCGCACGCAGGGCGTCGCGGATCTCGCGCAGCAGCACCACGTCCTGCGGATCGGGCTCCGGCGCCGCCTCCTCCTCCGCCTCGGCCTGCGAACGCTGCAGACGGTTGTACGCCTTGACGATCAGGAACAGGGCGATGCCCACCAACAGGAAGCTGACCAGCGCCGTCAGCACGGCACCGACGCTGCCGGCCGGGACCCCGGTCTCGGGGTCGATCTCGCCGAAGGTCAGCAGCGCATCGAAGTTCGGCTCGCCGAAGACCATCGCGATCAGCGGTGTCAGCACCCGCTCGGTGATGGCGGAGATGACGGACTGGAACGCCACCCCGAGCACGAAGGCCACGGCCAACTCGACCATGTTGCCTCGGGCGATGAACTCCTTGAACTCCGCGAGCACGGTGGCCTCCTCACGAGCGGTGGGCAGGGGGCGGGGGCAGCGGTGTCCTACCGGTAGCCGCGCGTAACGCTAGTAAGACTCGGGGTAGGTCGTGAGCACGGGTTGCTAGGTGTTCGCGGGTCTGGTTCGTAGGTTGGCTTCCGGTCGTGGATCTGGTGGGACGGTAGACGCTTGAGGGGCCTTCGGGTCGCCTCGTCGGTTAGATCGCGTCGTCAGGTCCACGGCCGGGATTGACCCGGTTCAGACAAGGGCGGACGTCGTGAGGGCGTGCCGCGGTTTCGCCACTAGCGTGGTGTGGTCTCCTCGAAACGGGTCCCGGCCGAGCAGCTGACAGACCCCGGTGTCCACGACCTCCGTAGCTGATCGTACGAGGAGGATGACGATGGGCATGACAACGATCGGGGTGGATCTGGGGGTGACCTCGGCCAGTGATGTCGCGGTGGCCGAGGGCACGAAGGTGACCGCGACGCGCAAGGGGGCCTCAACCCCGGAAGCCCTGACGGCGATGTTCGGCAAGCTGGGTGCGCACGGGCCGGTCAACGTGGTGGTGGAGTCCACCGCGATGGCCTGGTTCGTCGCGGCGGTCGCGGTGCTGCGCTCAGGGATCGACGCGAGCGTGTTCCGGGTGTCGGGGACCAAGGCGGCCGCACTGCGCAAGTTCTACCGGGCGCACACCAAGACCGACCGGATCGATGCGCGGGTGCTGGCTCGGATGCCGATGGTCGATGACGCCCTGCACGAACTGGTCCTGCCCGACGCGGGTGAGCTCGCGCTCAAGCGGCTGGTGGTGTTGCGCAACAAGCTGGTCGGTGAGACGGTCAGGGTCGCTGACCGGGTGCGTTCCACGCTGCACTGGGCGGCGCCGGGGTTGCTGTCGGGCCGGGAGTCGGTGACCGACGGATTCCTGGCTGTGCTGGCTCGTTGGCCCGATCTGCGCCGTCTCGCCGCCGCCCGGCCCGCCACGATCGCCAAGACCGGCCGCCTGTCCAGCGCACGGGCGGAGAAGATCCGTGACGCGGCCGCGGCCGCGGTCGGCTTCTACGACGGTCTGGTCGACCTCGACGCGCTCGCGGTCGAGTTCGAGATCGCCGTCGGCCAGTACACGGCCCTCAAGACCCAGATCGCCACCCTCGAGCAGCGCATCACCGTCCTGCACGCCGAGCAGTACCCCGACGATGTGCTCATGTCGGTGCCCGGCATCGGGCCGGTCATCGCCGCGGTGCTCCGCGGCCACCTCGGCAACCTGGAGCGGTTCACCAACCTCGCGGCGTTCCGCGCCTACACCGGACTGGTGCCCCGCGAGAACTCCTCCGGTGGTGCCGACCGGCGCGGCAAGATCTCCAAGGCCGGCCCGTCGATGCTGCGCTGGTCGCTGTACCTGGCCGCCGACACCGCCCGCAAGTGGGACCCTGAGCTCGCCGAGCTGTACCGGCGGCTGATGGTCGAACGCGGACGGCACCACAACCAGGCGCTGTGCGCGGTCGCCTCCCACCTGGTCGGGCGGATCTGGGCGTGCGTCCGCGAGGACCGGCCCTACGCCTGGCGTGACCTCGACGGCCAACCCGTCACCCGCGAGCAGGCACACACCATCGCCCTGAGCCTGGCCGTCGACCCCGACACCCGCCAACGACTCCGACAACAGCGAGGACCGGACGCGTCACATCCGAGGCAGCACAGGGCTCCTCATGACCACGACCGGCCCTCGCCCACAGACCTTACCCACGACGCCCTCGAGGTCGCCAACAGCACTTGACAACCGTTAGAAAATCTA